>JAEWPN010000221.1 GCA_023399455.1 Bacillota bacterium | reverse complement strand
TTTCCACCACATTCAGAGTGGGAATGAGGTTGTGAAACTGGTAAATCAGTCCAACCTGCCGCCTGCGGAAGATGGCGAGTTTCTCATTGCTCCCCGCATATACATCCTGCCCCTCCAAATACACCTTACCGCTCGTCGGTACGTCCACACCGCCGATGATGTGAAGCAATGTAGATTTGCCCGAACCGGAGGAACCGATGATTGCAGTAAATCCTCCCTTATCGATGGTAAGCGAAACATCGTCAAGGGCGGTGACTCGATTTTCTCCCTTGCCGTAGACCTTGCATAAATTCTCGATTTTTAAAAACTCCATTATGTGAGTCTCCTTTCCTGCGCATGGTTCTGCACATCCAAGTTTTGCGCCGAGGATTACGCAGGCACAAAGCTTTTGAGGTTGAAAGTGTATTTCTTTCAACCTTTACCCATATAATAGAGCCTTCGGCTTACATCTTGGTGACTTTCCGGTGAGAGATTCGTCACTTTGGAAAACGAATAGAAAATACCGCGCCGCCCTGGGGGTGATTTCCTGCGGCAACCGACCCGCCCTGCCGTGTTATGATCATCTTGCAGAGCGAAAGCCCGATCCCGTATCCTGCCGCGTTCGGGTTTTTCCCACGATAAAACCTGTCAAACAGACAGGGGATATCTTCTTTTTCAAAGCCCGGACCGCTGTCGTGGATAACGATTCCGTAAAACAGTGGGTTGTCCTCACAAACAATCTCAATCTTCCCCTTCTCGCCTGCGCTTTCCATGCAATTTTTGAGAATATTTTGGATCGCTTCCGACAACCAGCCTGAATCGCCCTGAATAAGCATCCCTTTCGGTACATCTGTTTGCAGATCGATATCGTGCAGTTCCATCGGGATCAGGAACGGACGAAGCGCGTCGCATATCAAATTGTTCACATCTATCTGCTCGCTTTGGAACATTACAATACCCGCATCCAGGCGGGATAATTTCAGCAGGGAAGTGATCAGCCAGTCCATCCTCAAAAGCAATTCCTCCGTTTCCCGCACAAATGCTTTCCGCTCGTTTTCATCAGGGTTATTCGCCAGCAATGACAGAATGAGGTTCGCGGATGTGAGCGGAGTCCGGAGTTGGTGGGCTACGTCGGCAAGCGAATCGGCAAGATGTTCTTTTTCTTTTTTCAGCGCGTCGTTTTGCTCCCGGATGCGCAATGTCATTTTTGTTATCTCGCTTTGCAGAATGGAAAGTTCGCCCTCGTCCGATTCACCAATATACAGATGGTCGGCATTATGGAGCACAAGATCGATTTGATCCGAAATCCGGGCAATGCTTTTGTACCTGGCTTTGGTAAACGCAAAAAACGCTGCGCCAAAAGCAGCGGCAGAAGAGGCGGCAAGGATTCCCGCCGGCCTGTTGATCGCAAATCCCAATATTACAGCGGCGGCAGCCATTAAGGAGAACAAGATGGCAAACTGCCGAAACTCTTTATTCCGAAGCATACTCGTCCCCCAATCGATACCCTGTCCCGCGAACGGTCAGAATTATTTGCGGGCTTGCCGGGTCGTTCTCTATCTTCTCCCGCAAGCGTTTGATGTATACGGTCAGTGTATTATCATTGACAAACTCTCCTGCCGCGTCCCACAATTCGTCAAGGAGCCTTCCCCTTGTTATAATACTATTGGGGTTGTTAATAAACACCAGCAGCAAGCGATATTCTAATGCCGAAAGAAAAACCTCGCTGCCGTCCTTCCTCACAACGCCGCTTGCCGTATCGACATGAAGCCCGCAGATCTCAAAATCCGACCCGGAGCGCCCGCTTTTTCGCAATGCGGTTCCAATTCGCGCAATCAATTCACGGGGCCGGAAAGGCTTGGTGATATAGTCGTCAGCGCCCATATTCAGCCCGGTAACAACACTCGCTTCATCGCCGGAAGCCGTCAGAAAGATAACAGGAACATCTCCTGTCTCTTTGATTTCTGTGTAAATCGTAAAGCCGTTTCCGTCGGGAAGAGAAATATCAACAAGCGCCAGGTCAAATTTATTCCCGGCAAGCGCGGCAAGAGCATCCTTCCGCGTGGGAGCGTGAGTGACTGTAAATCCCTCCGCGCGGAGCAAAAGTATAAGATTTTTAGCGATCGCCTTATCATCCTCAACCAAGAATATCCGTTTCATTTATTTTCACCGTCCTTTACTTTACTGCTCCTATATGGTACAAGTAATCCATGCATAACATCTTTATAGCTCTATTGTATTTCTTTTGACGAAAATATACAAGCCGAGCCGACGGTAAGCGTTTGAGGCTCCGCCTGCAGAGTAGAAACGTAAAGACCGATAATATAATAGCTTATTGGGTGTAAGTAAAAAATAAGGATTATCTGTTAATTTCAAATCTCCGTTTTTGCTCTCTTGCAGAAAGAGAATCAATAATATCAGTAAGAAGCTGTGCTGTAGGTTTAATTAATCTAAAATCAACAGTATCTAAAGTATCCATTGGGGTGTGTGTATATTCTAATGCTCCATCAAAAATATCAGATGATGTTACAACAACACATGGAACCCCGCGAAATATAAATGGAACATGATCCCCAGCATACCATTCCTTACCTTTTGACATTTTGGGACTGTTAGCAATCAGAGTATTGGCTATTTTCTCAATAGGATTGCTCAAATTATGAAATGAGATAGCTGTCTTTGAACCTTTGTGGCACGGAGAATCTATGTTTATCATGAGCGCAATCTGTTTGCTTTCACTATCAAGAAGTTTGAGATACTCCAATTCTCCATTGGCACCATAGAATTCTTCGCTATTAAATGGAACAATATCTATATCATATACTGAGGATTTTAATGATTTAGCCGTTTTCAATAACACAGTAACCCCCGCTGCATTATCAAGTGCGCCTGGCGTATTGTACTTTGAATCCATATGTGCGGCAATAATAATTTTTCCTATTGACTTTTTCGCGTTTTTTGATGCAACGATCTGACGACTTTTTGCTTCTACTTTATGTGAATCTATTACTAAGTTTACAGGCATATTCAGACGAGAAAACTTGTCTAGTTCTTTTAGATGCTGTTCCTCAATGCTACCAGATGGAATGAGAAAATTACCATCTTCAAAAAGCGGAAAAGGATTTTGGCCATTTAGAGTGTTTTTTCCTGTAACAGCAATAATAGCTTTGGGTGATTTCTTCTCAAGCAGTGAAATAATCGTCCTATGTTCGTCAGGATAGTAAAAGGGATAATTCTTCGGTTGCAATGGTGTTCGTGTCATATCTTCTGCAAGCACTAAGATATCGTCCTTACATTTGATGTTTTCTAACTGTTTTAATGTTTTTATAAGCTGTAGTTTGCCGCTTCCGTTAAACGGCTCTGAAAAAGGATTTGGCTCAATTGTAATACTCTGATTATCAGCATTGATAGAGGATACTCCTTTGTTCCATACCATACAATTAAATGGTAATGATTGTACGGTATATCCCATTTCACTCAAGCTCTGTTCAAGTATTTCTACCAATTCCGTATTTACTTTTGTTCCAACAGGCCGCTCCTCTGATAATAGTTTCAAAAAATCTTTCATTTAATAAATCCTCCCGAGCTTAATGTAAAGGTAAAAAAAAAACACACCTACCCTCTGCTAATAATAGCATTAAAGAAAGGGGTGGTGTGCATGTGTAAGGTTTGTTTTATAAAGTTGCTAATTCGTCAAAAATTGAAGGTATCGTTTGTGCCGCTTTGTTTAAGCGTTCTAATTCATGAATCCATCGGTCACCAACAGAAACAAGCTCCTCATATTTGGGATTGTTTAAAGCAGTTACAATTTCATTTGGATGTCCATTCTCATACGTAGTAAGACTTCGCTGTATTGCGGCAACGCTAAAGCCAGCTTGTATCAACATATATATTATGCTTATTCTATCTAAATCAGTCCTGGAATAAAGTTGCTCACCCTTTCCGCCTTTTTTAACAGAAAAAATGAGCCTGTTTCGCTCCCAATTTCGCACTGCTTCCACCGTAACGGAATAACGGTCAGCTACTTCTTTGCGTGACAGGTAGTTTTTATTATCTGAATTTTTTTGCTGATTTACCGTATTTGCCCATTGATTTAATATAATAGCTGTTCTGTGCGCAATTTTAATTTCCTGTTCGATAATTCCGATATATCGTTCTGCATTTCGCCTACCAATATTCCACTCTTGTTTTGCTGATGCCCACATAACCTCATTTCCAGCATTCCGTATATTTTTATTCGTAAAGGGATAACCAAAAATACAACGGCATATTTTAATCTGCAATATGTGTAATTCTGTAAAAATTCGATAATTATTATCTGCTCTTTGAGGTATAGATATATAATTCAGGCGTTCGTAGAGGCGTATGGTGTTTGGGTGAATATGATATATCCGAGCTAATTCAATTGTTGTATACTTTTTCATGCACCCCCCCCAATTCCATAAAATTATAAAACGAAAAAATCAATTATAATAATTATACATTAAAATACGAAACAAGAAAATCCGATTTATACAATTGACTCTCTACAGTTATCAAAAACTCCTTTTGCCTTTCCTCCGACACGGAATGTCCCAGCAAGGTATCGTTAATCATTTTTAGATTTGCTATGGGTGTTTTGGTTTGGTGAGAAATATCCGACACAAGGGGTTGAAGCTCTAATTTTTCCGGCTCCGATTGTTTTCTATTTTCCTGCGTGGTATGATAAAACCGCTCTAAACGATGACTGATACGAGCCAGCAGACTTTCCTCTTCTAAATTAATCTTCGGTTTTTCATTCCCATTCATCATTCCATCTAATGTACGGCATAAATCAGAAGTAAATCCAGATAGCTTCTGCTGCAGTAGATTCAATTTTCTTACGAATACGACTGATTGTCGTAGTTAGTGTATGCTCATCTACAAAATCACCGTCGATGTCTCATAGCTTTTCCAATAATTGACGCTTCGTCAGTATAATTCGGGGATTTATAATAAAAAGAAATAAGATACGGTATTCCTTGGGTGTAAAGTTCTTTGTAAGCACCGCAATCGAAAAGGGCTTTGTAATATAATCTGCACCACCGGCCTCATAGCCCTCTATCATATCTCTTTCCTAATCATTAGCAGTTAAAAATATAGGATAAGAATCCATGCCACGCTCTTTTTTTCGTGGCATAAATCAATCTCATCGCCGTCCGGAAAGTTCATGTACCACCCACCTCCATTTATGGGAATCCGTCAGCAATACATGGAGAATATCCTCCCATCTGGGCACAGGAAGCAATAGCGCCTAACGGTTTAGTGTCAAGACTCCGTGTATCCTAATAAATTACCAATTAAAGAAATCATTTCTTCATTGGTTGGTACCTTCATAAGCATTCTATTCCCTCCATGATCTCTTTTTCTATACTGCGATATACCAGTATACGCCGTACTTATCGACGACATCCGCACAACAGGAACTCCATGGAAGGGAACCCAACTCTAATAGCACCGTTCCATCCTTCGCTAACATTTCATATGCCCTTTTTACTTCTTCTTCACTCTCAAAGTTAATCCCATAACTCATAGTTGGGCGTGATCCTTCTAATGATGATGTGAGCATGATATTAACAAAGGTATCATTATGTGATTCACTGACAGCAAATATTTCTTGTCCGTTTCTAAGTAATGACGCATGCATAAATGTGCCATCCGCAAATTTCTCATGGTATCCCAGGGTTAGTCCAAAAGCTTCTGTATAAAATGCTACAGCTTCAACGGTATTTTTTATATATAAGGTTGCTCCTAGTTTCATCCAGTACACTCCTTTCATTAATCAAGTTTTATAAAGCCGGGCATATGATCTTGGCTCCAAACAAGGCTTCAAATGTATTCGCTGTACCACCGTGTTCCACGATTTTTCGGTCTATTAAGTTCCTTCCCATACTTTTAGAGGTTGTTTGAATATGGTGGGCGCCTTGTTAGGTTTTCTAATTGTTTTTTAGAATACCCAACCGAACCAATACTGGAAGACAATCGATAATAATGACCAAACGCATAGATTAGTGGATCTACAGAAAGCATATCGATCTTCCCATATGATGTATCAACAATTTTATCATCAACCAGTATATTTTTAACTTCTCCAATGTATATGCATCCGTCACCAGTACTTTTTAAATCCTTAAGCACGCATTCGTATACCCATGGTGATTCTTCCGAAATGGGAACGTTTAAAACCTTACCGTTTGTATATATGGCCCCTATATCTTCACATTTGTTCCTTTCATATCCTAATGTATTACCAAAGTAATCTGCTATGTACATCATTCTGGCGGTAACAATGTTTGCAGAAAAAACTTTATTTTTCTCAGTAAGATCACGTACAAGTTTTTGCCTCTTGAAGCGAACATCAACATTGGTGGATTAATCGAGCAGAATGTTATAAATGTAATTAAAGTAAAATTTGGAGCGGCATCATCTTTAAAAGTGCCGATCAAGTAGGATGGCTGAGGGAAAAAACCTCTCTGCGGTGTCAACGAATGCTTTTACATGAATTTGCTCCTTTTATAATTTATTTTTCAATTGAATTTTGTTTTTATAATAAAACTGCAATTTATGTATAAATTATCCTTAAAATATGAGTGCCTTAAAACAATTTCTTAAAAAATGACTACCTTTCATGACAAGACATCCATTATTGCTTTTCGTTCCTATTCTCCCGTTAATATGGAGTTAGTCCTCATATAGATTCCCGCTATTCTCTTTATTTAGCGTACAGGACAGTTCAATCATTAAGGACTTAGTCAAAGCGCCGACTACAGGACGATGCTTCGTCCCTTTAGGGACAATCACAAATTCCCCTGCGTTGACTTTCATTTTCTGCTCCTCGGTTTCTAAAAAAAGCCGCCCTCAATGAAGTGAACCTCATTTAACAGCCCTATTTTTTTGTAGACATATAGTTCCGAATTCTTATTAATTTCATCGCTTAAATTAACCACTTGCATAAATGTACCTTCATATTTTAAATGAAATTACATCGGGTATTGCGCGTTATGCCTTTCTTGATGTATCAACGAAAAGCTGCTTTTTATACTTGCAGGTTCTGAATTTGCCCCCAATCCAAAAGGTTGCCTCTAATGTTGTGAATTTCAATAATTTGAATTTAGGGTCTGCGATGCCCTTACTAAAGAACCGTCGGTCAGATTCTGACCATAGCTTTTCTTTCAGCGCTTGATCCTCGACAAACTCGACTTCTCCAACCAAAGTGACACTATCAGTGCCTTTGAAATAGCACATGGAAGCTTTCGGATTCTCTTCAAAGTGCGTTGCTTTTCCATGAAGCTGGGAACGCTTTGAGGTAATAAAATACACTTCCCGAAAGCCATTGTCGGCGGCCTTTGTAACAGCGCAGGTTCGAGGATAGCCACTTTCATTTACCGAAGTCAGTGTGGCGGTCTGAATCTCTTTAAGCAGAAAATCTGCTTTATTTTCAATATCTGCTATTCTTTCTTTTTGAATCTCTGATGCTTTCATAAATCTCATCTCACTTTCTTTTCTTCCATTGGCATTAGCAGATCAAACTAAAACCTATCCCTTTGAGAAGGAGGAGGATAGACTCGGTTAACATAGTTCAGCTCCTCTTACAGCCAGCCAAACATATTGCCCGAATCCCCATTACCGTCATAATCATATTTATTGCTGCCGCTTAACCAGTTGGCAAGCCAACTCATGCTTCATGCTTTATTAAGTAATCATGTTCTTCTCTAATAAGTATTTTAATTTCATTTATATCTTCTGCTGTAATATTAGGTATAACAAGCGCTTTCGCTCCGCAGCAAGATCCGTTTTCTCCATTGGAATAAGAATATTCATAACGTGGGGGTCTGACTCCGTCCGAACGAAAAATGCAGTTGCCATCCTCGCAATGCGGGAACAGCTTGCCCATATTATTTTCAATATAATCTCTAACGATATTTGAAAATTTCTCCGAATATCCTTTGCAAGCTGAGAATCGTAAAGCAAAGTATGGGGAATGATCCTTAGTCCAAGTCAGACCCATCTTTGCCATTTCTTTATTATGTAAATCATGCTTAAACACTATATAAGAGCGTTGCTTCCGAGGATAATAACCAAGTTCCGATAAACACATTGCAATTGCTTGATATAATAAACACAGTTCATGATCCAGCGTATCCAAAAATGAATCCAACAGCTCTTGTTGCTTTTTTGTTTTCATATCGATCACTTCCTTCCAGGATACTTATCCTGTCACAGCTCTATACTGCAAGAATTTTCTCTTTTATAGTTTGGATAAAGCCATTCTTATTCTTTCCATTTATAGAATTCGCTCCAGTTCATGTCCCGCGCCCTCGAATATATTGTACTTGTGCGGAATATGCAATGAATCCAAGTATAAATGCAAAATCTCATTATCACAAAACAATATATCAGCCGTTCCGATATGCATATTTATATCCAAGCTGCCGCGAATCTTTTTTGCATTTTGTCTTATCAAGCACAAAATATTGCCTTCGTCAAAATATCTTTCTTCTCTCATCATATCTGCATACAGTTCGCTGGCCTTCTTCGGATCTGTCCCCACAGTACCAGAGCCTTTGTGATAATAATGGTGATATGTCCCTGCGTAAGCAGTTACCGAAGAAAATAATTCAGGATATTTAATGGCATAATTAAACGCCATACCGCCGCCCATCGAAAAACCGGAAATTGACCTACCGCTGTGTGCTGATATCGTTTTGTATTCTCTTTCAATATGTGGCATTAACTCGTTAATAAACATGAACTCAACAGGCAATTTCTCGTATTTTTCGATTACCGGGGAATTGTTTGGGAACACGGTAATTTCCTGTTTGCCTTTATATATTTTTTCCATCGCCCACACTTCGGATGATTCATTGCCGGTCCATCCATGCAAATGATATGAAACCGGGAATTTTTCGCCATTCTCATTGTAATCTGGCGGTAAATAAATATTATAGCCAATATCGCGTGCCATTAACTGGCTGTAATATGTTTTATGTATTACATTTTCCGGTGACTCAGTTGGTGAATTTATGAACTTCATTTTCTACCCCTTTTAGCAAAAAGTCATATGCTTTACACAGTTTGCTTTGATAATCATAATTAATACGTATATCAACCATGCACGCCAATCTGTCTGAATTGCATATTTTCCGACTCTATAAATTTTTACAGTAATATTTTATCACTGCTTCATTATTGTGTATTGCAAAAAAGCGACATAAAATTATACCTTCAATAAATTTTCTTCCTAGCCTCTAAAGGTGTCATAGTGTGATAACTCTTAAAAGAAGTTATTAAATGTGCTTGGTCGGTATAACCGTATTTGAGTACAGCTTCCTGCACATAAAAATGCTTTTGAAAAACAATATCATGCCATAGGTTTTGATAGCGCACGAGGTTGGACGTTTTCTTAATGGTAGTACCTATGTGTTCCTGAAAGAGGCGTTCAAGCTGTCTCTGACTAGTGCAAGAGTAAGCGCAGGCGTCTTTTACACAAGATGAGCCCCGATTTTTCAACATATAGTACAGTGCGTTCATAACGCGACTGTTTTGTTTGGATGCAGATGATAATCAGAATAAGAATGAATGCTCCAAAAGTAAAATCGTATTGCAAAACGCGAGATAACATCTGTTGTTTGCACAGGAATAAATGTAAAAGCAGTTTCATCCATGCCGCATAATTTACCGTTCACAGTACCAGTTGTGTGGTTAATATCAAAGATAACATCCATAGCAGGTATCTGGAATGACTAGTGTGCTGGCACGCTGGCAGAGGTTCAGAATTTGTTTTCTCCTGTGAAACCCCTGCTGTTCCCCAATAATTCGCGATATAAGGTTTTAGAGGATCGCAGGGCATATACCCAAACGATTTTGTACCTGTATTATCGTTTTTAAGTTGCTCATGCATGGTCTCCTCCCTTATGCAGATTATAAAGTACGATACGATGTCAAAGTCAATCCCTTTGTGCTTTCTGAAAGCATATTTATCAGCTATACTCAGCTGGAGCAGTTAACTCAATATGATTTCCTTCACTATCTTCGAATTCACATACTAAGTTCTGTCCAATTAAAGTAATAGGAAAAACAACTTTCAGTCCGCGTAGTTTCCGATGTAATGTTTCAACATCCTCAACTTCTATACTCGGCAGACAGTTATTTCCGAGACGATGTGATTCATACTTTTTTCAAAAAAATCCTCATAAAAAGCAATTGCACGTTCTATATCAAAAACACATAAATAAAGCGAATGTATATTACAATTAATCATTTGTACTTATCCTCCAAAGACAATAGATATTTCTTAACTCCCAACCAGAAGAACCCCACTTTTAAATCTTTGATAGATGTCTGAGGGTTCTGTGAAAACTTTTCTGTGATATCCTTTAAACAATATCCTTCTTGGATGACAACAAATTTCATAGTTCCCGGGTGTAAGGCTTTGCTCGGACATCCATAAATGCATTTTAGGCAAAAATGACATTGGTCACCAAAGGCTGGCTTTCCATTCGACATCGTGATATTACCAGCAGGGCAATGCCCTGCACACCAGCCGCAATTGGTACAGTGCCCCAACACCTTTATCCGTTTACCCCAATAGTGTCCTCCTGGTGTTTCCAGCTTTCCCATCACCGAAAAAAATCTGTCAATCCATAACGGTTCGCCTTTTTTACAGACACCTGACAGCAAATCGCACGAGATCTGCTCGACCGCTATTGGTAATGTCTGCATCAGCAGATAGGGCAAAGGGCTGGGGGCAGATGCAACCCAATTAGAGGGCATAACAATCATTCTATCATAGATGACACGATAGCCTTTCTTCGTCAGCCGTTTGATACTGCCCACCCGGCAGGCTGTATTGGGACAAACCTCCCCGGCTCCAGAAACAGAGATGACTGCTGCAGAGATGTGGTTTACAGCATCCAAGCTGTCAATCCACCGATAAACTGGCTCCGGAGCATTAAAGGCATGGACCGGGAACAGTAGAAGTAGCAGGTCATGGTCACTTTGGTTTACACTCATTCCGTCGGTGATCTTTTCAATGGTACATATACAACGCTTTTCTTCCAATCGACTTTGAAAGCTCTTTGCCGCCAGCTCGGTTCCTCCGGTGCCGGAATAATAGGCAATCTTTATATGAGAATATGTTTTCATTATATATTTACCTTATCCTTTAAAGTGACTGCCTGAACCAGCCGGTCTACATGCTCTGATAAAATCCAATCCTCATTTTTAGGCGAAGCGAAAGGCGGGATACCTCCAAGGGATTCTATGTAAATTGCTCTGTCAATCAGGTCTTGGGGTATGTTTTTCTCAACAACCTTTTGGAATGTATCCGGGTAAGCGTTGCATAAGAAAACAGCTGTTTTCTTCATAAGAAGCGCCTGCGTGTTATTTTCAATGAAGCTTTTCATTGACTTATAGATCTTTCCCATTCTTACGCCGGAGCCTATAATGACCATATCATAGCTTCCAATGTCCGGCACTTGCATTGATAAATCGCAAAGGGAGCAATCTTTAATTAGAGCGGATAGTATTTCTGCACAATCCCGCAGTTCACATGGAAATCAAAAGAGCTGTGGATGCTGATGCTGTTAGCCCTCAACCATAGCCCACATATCATGGTGGATAACAGAAGCAACATTGTGATAACTGCACTGATGATAGTTACTGTTTTCATATCTCTACGCTTTTTTCATTACTGCCAATTAAGTTGTTTATCAGCTTATCTATAAAGCAACTTTGCTGTCCCTGATCGGACAAATCAATACCACTGTACATATAAAACGTAGCGGAATTTCTGATAGGGCATAAAACTCTTTGAGCATTGCTTTTAATATAGGGGTGGGTGATAAATCTGTATGGCTGTCGGACAGTTATCTTCTCTACATCCTCTGTTTCCTCCAGTAGTTCTTTTGCCATATCAATAATCAACTGTTGAGTATCTTGCTCCTTAGAATTCATATTTTATACCATCCCAACTGAACTATAATTGAACATGTTCAGTATAAAATATTTGCATACAATTGTCAAATGTTCTACGGATAACTCTTATGTATACGCTTACGGTCTCGTGCTATTAAAGTTGATTCAAAACTTCCTTTAGCAATTATTTGTTAAGCATTAAGAAATGGGACATAAATTTTAATAGTGCAATTATTGAATCGGTTTTTGGGGCCAAATTCCTTTATTTTTGATAATATACAAACTTGTTAACACCAGTGACGCAGCAATCAGGATATGAAGAACAATATGGTACAGGTCAGGAATATAACGGCTTTCTGAATAAAAAAGCTTTATAGATTCACTAAAATAGCGCATTTTTTCCTCTCCACCGCCGACAATAGTATACCATTCATGAAAAATAAATTGCGTAATCAGCCAAAGTGCTTGCCAACCTACTAAGATGTATTTCCCTATATGCTCTTTAAAGATAAACAGAATCAATGTAACAGCAAATATGAACATAAATATGCCGTCATCTTTCCAAGAACGAGTGACTAAATATGTATCTTCAAAATACACACCTACCATATCTAAAAAGAACCAGCCCAGCAGTAAGATATTTACACATACACAATACTTTTTCTTCATAAAACTATCCCTTCTTTATCTTATAGAATCATCCGTCGCTTTTGCAGTTCCAATTAGAACTTGTCTATGTTTAAAGCAAATGACCTTAATTATCACCAAATGAAAGCAAATATTTTTCAACTCCCAACCAGGAGAAAACCACCTTTAAATCATTAACAGCTACCCGCATAGGTAGGTATTCCATTTATCTTTATCAATCCGCTGATAAAGCTCCGATGTGTGGAAAATATGAACTGGAAACAGCAAGAGCATCAGGTCATGGTCGCTTTGGTTTCGATTCATTACGCTGGTGATCTTTTCAATCGTGCTTACCCATCCCTCTTTGCCGTTCAATTATAATGGAACTTGATATCCACTCCCCTCATATATGTCAAATGGACGCATCTCAACCAACTTTCTAAACGTAATATCAGGGTTTTTAATTAAAAACTTTTGAACAATTCTAAACCCTACGGTATATCCCGCACACCATGGTATCTGGGATTTTTTATCTCCAAACATATATTTGGAATAATCTACATTCTGTTTCAATATTATTTTAGAATAGTGTCTTTTCCAAAGAATCTGTTCAGAGCTTTCGGATAGATCAAACAGCCATTTTGGCTTTAGTTGGGGATAGAAAGACAATGCAAAGCTATCTGCCTCCCCGTCAATCAGTAACGAATTGATAAATTGAATATCTAACTCACCACCGTGCAATGCATACCAGTAATTCCCCCAAACAGTGTGATGATATTCATGTGCGAAAACATAGGGTATCCAGTCCTTAAAGTCATTTGCTAAAGGATTAATATTTATCAACATATTTCCAAAGGTAGAGGCACCTACGACACCGTTTTGGAGTTCCTTTACGGATGAATTATCGTCAGATAGAGGATATATAGCTACATATATAGGATCGTCATCATAATTTGGAAGGGCTAAAGCAATTTTAATAAATTCATCTTTAAGCTTAGTGAGATTAATTTTATTCAATAGTTCAATCTGCTTTTTAAGTGTGGGGATGTTTGTAACGGGCTTTGGCTTTCTGTCAGTTAAATCGTATGGGGCGTATTGACACAAGGTTTCCCAGTAAGGATCTATTGCATATTTATCCCACAGGATCTCCACACTGTCTACTTTACTTTCTACGTCTGCGATATAACCATCAAGGTTTTTGTATACGGGGATAATACTAATATCCATGTTCTCCTCCTGTTTCTGGACAGACAAGTAATCAGAATTTTTATAGAGACGGACAAATAATTCCGGCTTCAAACAAAGCTTCAAACGTATTCACTGCTCCACCGTGTTCCACGATTTTTCCATCTATTACTTTATCAATATCCACTCCGGTAATGCATAACTTTTTGCCGGAAGGTTTCATCCCCAGCCATTCTCCTTTATGAGTTCCTTCCATAATAAATTCGGAGATAATATAGTCGCCATCGCAGTATTGGCGTGTAATAATCATTTTTAAATCGGGATAAGTTTTCCTTACATCAATCATGTGTTGCTGCATACCTGCTACCCCAACCGGTATCGTTTTATCCCCTAATCGAATAGCGCAATCGTCGGACACATAGTCAGCGACTTTTTCAACTATATGATTAGTAGTTATATGCTCATAAAAATATTTTACTTTTTCCTTATGATCCATCCCGTTTCTCCTTTGATTTTTATATAAAAGTTTTACTTCTAATCCCTACATACCAAATATACAGTTGTACCTTAATGTCTCATTGCAAGATGACCGCAGTATGATTCAGCCATTCAAACAACCATATGTATCAAATGACTTTGTTCTCCTTATCTATAAAATGCTTAATTGTCACGCAATAGTCTATATGGACTTGTGTCACCTGAATCAGACCACTTTAAATAAAACTCATTCAAAATAGAATTAATTTGTTGGATGGAAAGTTTGTTATTCTCTTTAAGAGCGTCATTAGCAGAGGTCATTTTATTAGCAGTATCTTTCAAATCATTTTGCAACATTTTAATATAAGTCATTTCATCATCAGAAACTACGTCATCATTTGAAACGCTATAAATAGTTGCTCCATTCAATTCTGAACTATATCCATACATTAAAGTATCTGCAATCAAATCAAATGATATTATGCCGGGATAAAACAACAATTCGTCGACATAAATTGAATAATTTAAAATTGTCTGATCTAATTTTCTTAATTTAACACTTGCATATTCTAACCTGCATAATTTCTTTTCCACGGATCCCTCTTTTTGGTCAGTAATAAAAAGCTCCAAATCTCTTGAAATATTTTCCATCTCAAAGTAAATATGGTTTATAAGCAGCTGCCTATTCTTGTCTCGCTCGACAAAAACTTTAATATTAAACGTAATGGAAACGACTAAAACTAAGGCCACTACTATTACAAACACCTTATTTTTTAACATGATCCTGCCCCCTTATATGAATGCTATTTGCATGTCTTATAGCCCAACAGCGAAGCACCGAATTAAAATAGCACCTCAAAATCGTACAATATCACCTGCTAAAAAACAATAAGAACTTCTCGTCTGTTACGCCTATCCAGACTGTCAAAAAACTTGAGCCAAAATACCACTTTGTCGGCGTCCTCTGCTATGCCTCCATCATTTTTAGAGAGGCGTTATGTACATTATGAAGCTCTTTCACCATACAATGTCCTCCAAACATGAGTGCTACAAAACAGCGTCTTAAAGAATAGCTACTTTTCAGTCTGTTCTGTCATAAGCTCCCACCGCATGCCGAATTTATCAACGAGTGAAACAAAGCAGCTGCTGTAGGCGGTGCTTTGCATTGTTTTCAGCAATATCAGCATTAGGGTTAACATCTTTTTCACTCAACATGACTTTAACTTGAGGCCAAAAGCTTCTTTGTATAGTTGAACAGCTTGCTTACATTATCCACGAAAATGAAGATTGGGCGTAATCTGCAACACGTTTTCTCCCCTCCTTAACGAGATGATGTTTTCAATAGTTCTGTATATTTCTCACGCAATAATGCTGTCGCCCAATGATAGGAATCTGCCGTTTCGTATCCTCGGTAAACATGTTCCTGTGCCATAATCATGAGCAAATAGAGATCATACCAAAGGATTCTTTGTTTTTCTTCTTCTGTAAACTTCCCAATTCCGTATCCCCTTAAAAAGTCAGCCGATTGGGCATAGGACCGGAATCCAACTTCCATAAGCGGATCTCCCCACAGGCAACGCTCCCAATCAATTAAGCCTGTCATCTTCTCATCTTCAATAAAAATATTGCCATCCCATATGTCCCAATGAACCAACTGCGGCGTAAGGACATTCGAAAATGCCCTTCTGTCCATTTGGAGCCGCTCGAATAGTTCTTCCACAGAGATTGTAAGGTCTATGCTTTCTTTTTCGGCATCCAGTATTACGGCTTTTATCATTGCGGTAAAAACATCAAACCAGTTTTTGCCTTGCAGTGCCTTTTGACTGGGGTAACCAAAGCTATCATTGGTTATTTGGTTAATCTCTTTATTCAGGGAACCCACCAAATAATAAATATGGCTTACCTGCTCTGAGGTCAGCAAAGATCTTTGAGAAGATAGGCTTTTGCCGTTTATTTTGTTCATAAAGAAATAGGAAGAGCTGCAAAGTGTACAGGATGGATCATAAAACTCGATTTCCGGCAATGGAACCCTGGTTTTCTGTGCTGCTAACTGCATGGAATGCACTTCCGCTTCCATGATATTCTTCTCATAGGTCATGACCGTTACTTTAGGGTCAGGTGCTATCTTCAGGACGCTTTTTGTCCCATCTTCAAAAGAAACCTCGTAAGCTATATTAAAATAGCCTTCTGTCAGCTCATGCAGATTTTCAAGCTTTCTTTCCGGAAATGCATGGTGGGTCAGCTTCATGAGTGTTGATTCGCTTTGAATATTTTTTGTTAAGTATGCCATTTCATCTCCTCTAGTCTTTAACTATTACATTCTCATGGCGGTTATTTGAATGCTTGTAAAGCTTGTCCATAAAAGCTAACATTTCTATCAATTGTTCAGCCAGTTCGTCGTTGATACTGTGCCAACGATAACCATACCCCGGAAAATAAGGGCATAAATGATACACTTCTCCATTATGAACGACTTTCATTTGGGCAAGTGGACGTGTCCCGGTTTTATCGGTCTGCACACAATATCTACATCCGTCACATTTTTTTGTATGCTCTATTATAAAGTTTTTCACATTCGTATTTGCCGAATCAAAAGCCTCCAAGTATGTTTTCAAGCCATTTGGTATGCACAAACCAAAAACAACAGGATTTTTAAAGCAAGAGTCATATCGTGCCGATATGCCTGTATGTCTGATTTTGTATTCAAAGCCGCCGTTGGGCTGATCTTTGCTCCACATAGGGTTTGCATAAGTCAATGACAGCTTGCAGTCGCTGGCAGTGATATTGTAAATATCAAATCGTTTATATCCTTGTCCAATCATCCAGCTTTCAAGCTTGTGAAATGCCGCTTCCCCAAGCAGATATGCATAGATGTCGGAAGTATACGGGTATTTCTTATTAAATAAGCAAAATGAGAACTCGGTTAAATTGCTGTCAGGGCGGGTTGACAGCCAAATCCAGGCAGCAGATAGATTTGTAAAATCGTTAATATCAAGCTTAGTGAGGATTGTTTTTTGCCTTTTATTCAATTTTACCTGAGCACCTTGACCTATGAGAAACATATTTTGCAGTAGCATATCTATTGAATTACTGAATTTTCTCATATTAACCTGCAATTCAGGTTTGCCATAAGAAGATTTAATATAATCAGGATAAGCATCATCCTCATGAAGCGATGCGACAAAAAGCAATGGCTCGTCAAAAGCTAACTGATATAGTTTCTTTATTAAAATATAGAACTGTTCTTGTTCCGCTGCACTTACGCTCGCATTATCATCAGGAACAAACGGCGGAAGCAAATCGATATAATCCAGTGCTATTCTTTGTTCTAAATTCTCAAAATTCATCTTTAACCCCTTACTAAAAAATTAAAACTGCTACATTGACACTAAAAATTCCAATTCATTGTCGCATGGATCTGCCATACGAAAGGACTTTCCTCCCCATTCCGTTGTCATGGGCGGATTACAATCGACACCTTTTTGGCGCACTTTCTCATATAGAACGTTCAAGTCATCTACAAAAAAGACAAGATTCGCTTTTACAGTGGCTCCTCCCTATTTGTTTTCATTCCAAATCCAAAAATCAGGCTCCTTATCTGAGAAGCCAAATTGTACGCCGTCATAATTGCCATAATCTTCATTAATAATGGGTATTTCCAGAATTTCACGAAACCCATTGTCTCCGGCCTTTGTTATGGCGCAAGTTCGGGGATAACCGTTCTCGTTTACTGAGGTCAGTGTGGCAGTCTTAACCTCCCCCAGAAGCAACCTGCCTTATTTTCAATTCCTGCTATTCTTTCTTTTTGAATATTTGATGCTTTCATAATACCTCACCCTATTTTTTTTCTTTGATTGGAATCAGCAAATCCAGTTGAAGTCCATCTCTTTGAGGACCGGGAAGATAAACACGGTTAACATAGTTTAATTCCTCTTCTAGCCAGCCAAACATATTGCCCGAATCCCCGTTGCCGTCATAAGCATATTTCTTGCTGTTATTTAGCCAGTTCACAAACCAGTTCCATACTTCAAAGGAACCAAACGGTATCATGTGCGCAGCATAAAGCCCTCCGCCAAAGCGTTTCCTCATCAACGGCTCCGGCACTTCCATATCCTCGGGGATAGTAACCCACATTTCGTAGCCGTGATCATTGCTTTCAGTGGCCGGGTTAGGCGCGTTGAATCCATAATGTCGTAAGTCAGGTTTTATTTTGGGCAGATCGTGCTCTAATACGAATTTATCAATAATTTGCGCCACTTTGTTTTCCGGCTCATCTCCCGTATATTGATAAGCAGCCACAGTTGCAGGCGGCAGGTACACAATCCGTACATCGTCATCACTCAGTTTATTCAGATTATCACTTGCCCTTTGTAAATCCTCCATTATCCGCCTCTCACTCATACTGCGGCCTGTTTGAGCAAGAGGTGCAATCATTGATAGAATAGTGGCATCTTCCAGAATATCTGACATAAGATAGATACCTGATTTTTCACGAAGCTCATCCACAAATTTAATTAATATTGATCGGATGGTTGATAAGGAATCCATTTCAATATTTATTTCATCAATGTTCCGAATAAGGATATTTGTTGCATTTACAGCATTTGGACGAGTGAGTATCACACCTATTTGCTTTAAAGGAATGCGTAATTTGCGTAGAATCAGAATTTGATTTATGGACGAGCAGGCGGCTTCGTCATAAACTCTATATGAATATCCTTCTATTCTTTGGCTTTTTATCAAACCCAGTTGTTCATAATAACGCAATGTACGTGTGGAAATATCAAACGTTTTTGTAACTTGTGTTATCGTCTTTAAACCGCTCATGTCTGACCTCCTTCCTTCAATCGATTTCCATACGTGTCTCCATGCAAGCAATCATTTCCCCTTATCCTCCCAAGACATTATATATTTCTTAACTCCCAGCCAGAAGAAACCCACTTTTAAATCTTTAACTGGTATCTGGCGGTTCTGTGGGAATCTTCTTGAGTAATCCTGCAAACAGTCTCCCTCCTGTATGACAACAAATTTACAGATCCCCGGCTGCAAGGCCTTGATGGGACAGCCATAAATACATTTTAAGCAAAAATGGCACCCATCACCAAATGTTGGTTTTCCATTCAGCATAGCAATATTCCCTGAAGGACAATGTCCCGCACACCAGCCGCATTGGGTGCAGTGCTCCAGCACCTTTATCCGCTTACCCCAGTAGTGTCCGCCTGAAGTCTCCAGCTTTCCTATCACAGAAAAAATTCTGTCAATCCATAAAGGCTCGCCTTTTTTACAGACACCTGATACTGCTGACCCGGCAGGCTGTGTTGGGGCAAACAGCATCGGCCCCTGAAACAGAGATTACCGCCGCAGCGGCGTGATTTACAGTATACAAGCTATCAATCCACTGATAAACTGCTTCCAGTACCGGAGTAATAGACAATCTTTATGTCGGAATATGTGTTCATCATATATGTACCTTATCCTTTGAGGCCACTGCCTGAAACACCCAATCTACATAATTTATAAAATCCTATACCAGCTTTAGTTTATTTAAAGTGTTAATGAGAACTCCATTACGCTACATTATTTCCAATATTATAAAGTACGACACGACGTCAAAGTCAAGTCTTTTAAAATCCTTTTTAAAATTATAAAGGTCAGATGTCCTGATTGCTGCTTAACGAAAGGTAATACTTCTCAGGCCATATATTCCTATTGCATAATTTTGTATTCGCTCGGGTAAAAGCTTTCCAACACCGGAACTTCCACAGTCTTTCCTTTATATGTTTCCAGCCAATTGCTGTATTCCGAATTATTCCATACGCTTCCGTCCTCAAATGTAATTCCTTTTATCTGATACAGTGCATATGCTACTTTGTTTGGATGGGCATTTTCTATCTCAGGCCAATCCATTTTTTCGCTGTCATACAAAGACCAACCACCTTTGACATTATAAGTCTGTTGCGGCAAAATATCCAGTTCCTCTTTTACCAAATACTCATAGGTACTTTCAGATGAAGAATCAAGGAAATTCCATTGTAATTTTAACGGCCCGCCAGACTCGTCATAACTCAACATCCCATACTGGATCCCAGTTATTATCTTATCAGTATTGTTTGTTTTAACATCATGCAAATATGGATGACCATTATCATAATAAGATAACTCTACGTTCTCAAAAATAAAGGATTGGTTGTTATTTGATAATGTAACTTTGGATTTCTCCTGGTTGAATGGTCTAAGTTCGCTTGCTTGTGCTGATGTTGCAAAGACAGTGACCGAACTAATAATCAGTATAAAGGCTATGCAGCTTGTTAATATTGAAGCTTTTTTGTATGGCATAATCGCTTGGATCCTTTCTTCAATAGCATTCTTACTGAAATTGTTTACGAGGGGCGCAAAACGGTTTCTTCTCTCTTCCAGCTCGATCAATGTCAGGGCATAGGCCAATCTTACATTTTCTCCGAATATCCTTACAACAGCTTCATCACAGGATAATTCTATATCTCGATTTGCTATTACATACATTAGCCACACAAAGGGATTGAACCAGTGAACGCACAGAGCTGTCACCATTACTAACTTTATCATCGTATCAAATCTCCTGATATGCGCAAATTCATTGTTTACCGGGAGCGACGTCTTATACTCCCTACGACAACGCATGTGTGTTATAAGAAAAAAAAGCGCACAGGCCACCAAACCAATAATCCAGATTACCACGAAAGGAGATACATTTACATTTGCCGTTTCCGGCAGAGTAGCTATAGTCTCTGTAACAGCCGTATTGCTTAGCATAGCAGATATTTCAGCCAATGATAAATCCGGTTTATAGAATCTGTCCTTTAGCATATTTATAACTGAATAAATGCTGAATCGTGACGAAACCTCAAAGGGAATCAACAAGCGGCATAATACCACACCCCACAAAACAATAAATATTTTTGGGGGGAATTTGTACAATAGCAGCGCACGGAGGATTACGATAACCAGAATAAGCGCAGAAGCCGAAAAACTCATGTTTAGCAAACTCATGATCATCCTCCTTATTCCAGACTGTTGACGAGCTGCTTTAATCTCTTAATTTCTTCCGGAGATAAATTTTTTCGTCCCAGAATAGAAGCCACAAGCTGGTCTGCGGCACCATCATACATTTTGTTAATGAGTTCCGTTGTTTCAAGCTCTCTTGCCTGTTCAATCGTGACAAGGGGATGGCATACAAATTTTGGTTCAATCCGTTCAATCGCCCCTTTGTCAATGCATCTTTTGATCAGCGTATAAGTCGTGGTTTTATTCCACCCAACCTGATCTTTCAAGATTTCCGCTATCCGTTTTGCAGTGATATCCCCATTTTTCCAGAGAACATCCATTATCTTTAGTTCAGAATCAAATAACTTGATTTGCATAGCTAATCTCCTTTGCAATATGTTTTACTCCAGTAGAATTCTTATAGTCTCATTTTACTCCGGTAGAACAGATTTGTCAATGGCCCCTAAATCCTTACAGTTCAATCCATTATCTTAATAATTATTTCTACACAAACGTTGCCCGCAATGATACAGCAAGGGCAACCGCCATCCTACTATAAGCACCATCAACTCATCAGACGAAAAAGAAAACCCGAACTCCATCAATTAAGTTTACTGCACGGATAATTTCCCCTTCTTGCTGAGTATCAGGCAAAATTAAAACAGACTGAAAAATATACTTTTCAGTCTGTTTTGAGGGTATATGGTATCTCATCCCATGTACGTTGACGTATTTTGGTTATAATAATGAATATGCCTTTCAGGTATAAATGCTATACCGGTAGCACCGCTGTAGTAATGATAATGACCGCCTTCGACGTAAATTGCAGGACTTGTTGTAGTATTGTAATTATGGACATGGTCATCGTTTAAGGATGTTGTTCCCTCCAAATAATGAAAATGACCTGCGCGATCAGGTGCCGAACTCGTCGTTCCCGAATATTCATGACGATGTTCAATATTAATTGTTGTCCTTCCGCTGTAATCATGTGTGTGTATTCCATTTGGCATTTCAACCACCTCATTGTACTTTATGAGGACTTAATTTTTTGGTTACGGTTTTCTGCTCCCAATTCAGTACAAATAAATAATTCTATCGCGCGTAGCTGCCCGACAACATGCCAGCCTTATAAAATTACTGCTTTTTCATAAACTTCTTAATCTCCTCTGCCATATAATCAGACTTATAATAATGCAGGCTATGACCGCAATCAAGTTCGATCAGTGTGCAGTTCTTCGCGCGTTCAGCGAAATCTTCCTGCGCTTTTACCCAGCCTTCATACCCGGATGCCTGCGCCAGATTGGTGGTAAACATCAGTATCGGCACATCCGGAACCGCTAATTCGCCCGCTATCTTTGCATTATTTAAAACCACTTTGCATTCTTCATAAACATCTGTATTTAATGAATTCCTATATACCAACAATTTGTTCTGTTCAAATTCATCATCGGATAAACCGTCCCGGTTAACATAACAAAAAGCAGGTATCCTGTGCATTCCAAAATAAGTCATGGTTTTCATAAAAGTAATACCTGCCATATTACTTTTCTTATAAGACTCCGGAACAGCCATATCGAGTCCTATTATTTTCTCTACTTCTTCAGGATAAGTATCCGCCCAGTAGATTGCTTCCAATGCCGACATAGAATGCGGCATCAGCACATATGGCATTTCTACCCCGGCCTCTTTCAGTGCTTTTCTATCTTCTTCCACCAAAGTTGCAACATCTCTTGGCAATCCGCTTACATCGGAATAACCATACCCAAATTTTTCAACAACTGCCACCTGATATTCATCGGTAAGTTTAGAATACAGTATTTTGTAATCATATATGGGCGAAGCAACACCTGAGCCGGATAACAGTATGATTGCCGCCTCCGAATCCTCTCTCTTACCTTCCACGTAAACATTCATGTTATAGCCGTCGACTTCAACAGCTGTTCCAACTTGCGTTATTTTATCCTTTTTCACCTTCAGCATGATAAAATGATATAATGCTGCAGCCGCCAAAAACATGATCAAGCAGCCAAATATTAGAAATAATGTTTTTCTGGTTCTTCTCCACATATTGAATCTCCTCTGGGGTAATATGAGTTGCTCTTACGTTTAGATTCTACTACAGAAATAGTGATCCTGTACAGTAGTGAGTCCTGAAATCTAAATTTGATAGTATCAAACAAGGAACTTATTCTTACAAGTATCTAATTTACATTAACTTCACTTAGTCCTTCCCTGTCCCAAGGCAAACAGCACTCAAAAACGTAGGATACTAGTCACATAACTCATCGACGACTATTTTACTGGACTTTTTGCGATAAGCGCAACTTTATGAACACAAAATATCCATCTATAAGATACCATTCATTTGGGGTAAATTACAAAATCCCGGGCACGAATATACCCGGGATTTTGTCCGAAATCTTACTTCTGAATACCCTTATAGCAGACAGATAATTAATAATTTTTCCAATCATGAATAATAAATTCTACGAAGGCTTGGCAACAAGCTTTTATAATTGTCCAATTTGCCAATATTCCTTCACCTTCTATTCCGGCTTTGGTACGCATCAATAAATCTTGCTTTGGATTAATAAAGTAATAATATAAATAATCTGTAACTTCTGCAATACTATAAGAACCAGCCCCCATATTGTTCAGCAAATATGTCATTCTATTGGTATGTTCATCCGCATAATACTGATAAAAGGAACCTGTTAATACATGTTCTTTAAGTGATTTACTTAATATTGCCCGAATTAGTGTATGAATAGCAAAACCATCAGCATCACCAAATATGTCACAATAGTTCATCTGGACATCATCACCGACTTCCATTCGCCCTATCCTATCTCGCGCATGCCTTATGTCACCGAGATATTCCCCCCTGGGTTCCAAGTTGTCTTTTAATATTTTAATTTCCTTAATAGCTGTTGCCAAGTCGCCTGCCCACCCGTACCATTCCGCCGGAATCAAAACCGGAGGGTTCAAATAGGCTGATATAACTGCCGCAAGATGATGAAGTTCTATAAGCCTACCGGAAGAATCTTTTAAAATAATATACCCCGTTTTCTTAATATATGGCTCCAACTCTGCCGCAAGATCAGGATGATTTGCCGTCATATAATCCGCAAAAATGGGGTTTGATACTAATGTTACATTAAACTCTAAATCTGTATATTTTTTATGCCATAAATAATATAATACCGATAATACACAAGATTCTGCATCTGCATTCGGGAAACATTCCCAATATACATCTTCCAGGCGGGAAACTATAGGTATAACAGTGTGAAATAATACCGCTTCATTTTTTGCCCTTTCAATATCATCCCAATTCAAAGTATGTAGATCCCATTCATCATCACCAATTTCACCTGTTGTCTCGACTCCGAGATCACGCCCGGATGCAATTACCCTGTCCAGATCAATTCGACTGCCATCACTGGCAATATAGGAACCAGTAGCATATTGATCAAAACTCCAATTTTCCGGCATTAAAAATCCCAAATTTCCACTATACCCAGTAGACATATTACTGACAAAGCTATTGACTGCCAAATTAGCAGAGCAGATAACACTACATGTATTCCTTGCCGAATATATACCCACTTTATAAATTGAAGAATTGGCCTTCTTTGCATCATTTATTCCTTGGAAATACTGTTTTACAGTTCCTTTAGCCTGAGCTTCCGTCGCATCAAAATCTACACAAAAGTAAATCGTACAACTAGGGATTCTTAGCTTAGTGGCAGCTTTTACTGCCTTATTCCAACTATCATATCCTGTCCTATAGGTAAAATCTGTAGCCGATGCATTATTTTCCTGAAACAGCGGAAATATCTTTAACCCTGTATTTTGGATATTACTAATCTCTTGTTCCGTTAAATTCTTGTCGAATCCACCTGAAACCTTGGTTAGATATCTTCCGATATATCGTATCCCATCATTATAAAGTGACTGAGCCTGTACTGCTGTTAATTGATATCTTGTATCAGCAGCATTGGCTGCTCTATCCATGTCACCCTTGCTCCATAATAATGCTCCCCAAGTTCTTCTGTTTACAGCACCCAAGGTGACGAGCGGATCTATATCCAAACACATAAATATTTGGAACTCCGTTACTTTACTTGCTACATGCTGATCGTAAACCCCGTTTATATTATTGACATGAAACTGATTGCATGTTAATGCACATTGCAATAGCTTTATCAATGCTACATTACTGCTTCCCACGGATATGGAAGGCATTTTATTAAAAGTATTTGGCCCCAAGGCTCCATCTGGGGTAGTATTGATAATACTCTGAAACGCATATATAAGCGCTTTACTAGTTTTTCTTTCAAAATGTCCACTAGTTGGAATGAAACCAAGACTGCTGAGATATAAATTTGAATAATTCGCGTTCAGATATTGCTGAGCTATACGAATATATACATCTGTGGTATTTGTCACAATTGTTGGATCAGTGGTAAGCAGCGACTTAAAGTAAGATGCTTCCATTGTTTCTGTACCATTAGCAAATCCCAAATCAGCTTTAAAACTCTTAATTGCAGACTTCGTAGATGTTCCCATAACCCCGTCAAACGGCCCTGGATTATAACCCTTGCAGATGAATCCTCCCTGTAGTATCTTTACTAACGTAACATTATTGGTAGAATCATTAATTGTAGGGCATGCAGACGAAGTACCATTGCCCCATAGACCATCAGGTTTTAAATTCAGATGAATTTGTAGTGCCATAATAAGCGCCTTTACAGTAGTATTCCCTGTCATGCCGTCTGGCTCGATTGGAAATGACCCCGAATTTTGCCCATTCTCATCATAATAAAAGTAACTTGGAAAGGTATCTCCTAACCATATTTGCACTTCTTGTACTCTTGAATCCATAATTAATTCCCTTTCTTTTTATTTTATTTAGCCGACTATATATAATAAAAAGGATAAAATCCTCAAATTGTAAACTAGTAAAAATAAATTAAAGTGATCTCATAAAAAAATCTTCTTGTAGAATAACATTATAAAATGCTTTTTCTTCTACGTAATTCTCTTTTTCATCCTTATATAAAAGCCTTGAATATTTGTTAATGAGTGGATTCATTTTATTGATAACTAGCAAGTTGTGGATATTTTTTTATCAGTGTATAATAATCATGATGTAATAATTTTCATAATAGTTAGTAAATAAGAAAGATATGTTATTTGAGTATCTTACAAAAATAGGAAAATATTTTAATACGATTTTTACAGAACTTAGCGTGAATTTAGGATGTGAAGGAAGAATATGGAATAATTTATCGTACAAATATTTGTAGGAGAATAATGAAAAATGGAGAAAGAATATCAAAAACTACGAGCATCTATTTTTAGATATGTAATATGGCTGATATTATTTTGGGGACTAAGAGCGTTATTATCCCTCTTTCAAATTGAATATCGTTTATGGTTGTCTGCCCTTGGTTACATTATTAGCACCATAACTCCATTTATACTATTTAGGCGACTACTTATCATAGGAAATCAGGGAAAGGAAGAATCTAGAAAGCTCCTGCAAGCCATTTCTTTGAAAGCATACAATATTTTTGCGTATGTTATACTTTTTTTTGCCGCAGTCTATGGACTCTTTACAATGAATGAAGAGAATATAACAGAAGATGGCAAGCTGGAAGTAGCATATGGCGTGTTTCTTTCGGAAAATTATTGGTATCCTTTCGAGAAAATTTCCTTTTGGGGAAGGACGCCGGCTTATGGACAGGAAGCGATACAAATGTTGGAAGAAAAATATGATTGCAAATTTAGGATTGACAGAGCCAGTCTCAACCTGGATATGCACTGGATTAAATATGTACCAGATACATACCCAGACCTGCGCGTAACGGTATATGGCACAAATGAATTGATAGATGATTTTTCGGAAACGTATATCGGCAGCATATTCTCGCAGGTGCATAAAGAACTTGGTATGGAGAGCAATCTTGGTTACCAGTCATTTGGTGGACCGATATATCATACTTGCCTCGTTTCTGATTGGAATAATCCAACTGTTTTAGTAAAGAATGCGGCATTGTTAATTTCTCGTGCATTGGAGAAAATGGACGGTGATGTAAATGCTCCCTGCACTTCAGGTGTCTTATATGTAGTAGTGAAGTACCATGATCAATCTTATAACATCCCATTACCTTTCGGGGATTCCAGCATATTACAGGAAAATCGTAGAACAAGAGATTATTACATTTCTCCTGAGCATGTATATGAGGAGATAACTCTCTTAATTAATGGCTAACATTTATACAACACGATACCATAATCAATAAGAAGAATCCGGGGTTAAAACCCCGGACTTTTGTTTTTTTCTGCTTTGGGGATCGCTGTAATGTCTTTATTTATATAAGGTATTATACAAATAATAAATTTTAAAAAACAGTTTACAATTTACACCTACATATATCTATATAATATAGATTTGCAAATCAACTATTATTATAAAAATTATAAGGAGGATAACGAATATGGCTTATCATGCAATCAACGAAGGTTCTAATATTACCGTCTACAGCCGTTCCAGCTGTGAAAGCGATTCAAAGTATGGAACACTCTACAATGGTGAGGTATTTACTTTCATCAAAGAACATAATGGATATTTTGGGAATTATGAAATTCGCTTTCTCAACAGCAGTGGGGGCTATGGCATTGGTTATATCAATACTGGTCAGTATGGCAATCTTGCTTACTCTGGAACATCTGTTACAGAGTCTGCGCTTGGGGCTACGTCATGCTATCGTTTTAAGCTTAGAAGAGCATTGAACGTAGTTTCTACAAGCGGGTCTGCCCATACAAGCCTAAGTGTAGGTGACTATGTATATACCCGTAGTGCTACTGCCGGCGAAAGCAATCCGGCCAATATGTACATTATCGGTTATAAGAAAGGAAGTGCTGCTGTCACTTCATACACCGGTTTTGTCACTTTGAATTATTCTGGCGGATCCATGTTTGCAACAAACTTTTGTTTGCAGAAAAACTAATTTAAAATAAATATCAGGGAACGAATGAATAATTCGTTCCCTAAAAATATCATTTATCTGGCTCTATTATACTTTCATATATATAAAAAATTCTCCCATGTTCATAGCCAATCTCAAAAAAAACATCCTCTTTCTGATAAATAGTAGTTGTATATACATTATTATCAGCGCTAACCACCTCTTCTATGGGTTCTCCTAAATATATTTCAGCTTCTTCTTTACGCATCCCAATGCTTATTTTTCCATCTCTTGATCCATAAGCTGTTGAGTAAAATCGATAAAGTTCCTTATTCTGATTAAAATAAAAAGTAAAGTAATTATCTAAGGTAACAAAACAATATACCTGTTCCCCTTCTGATTCACCATCTATCACCTTATAGCCCATCCCTATAGTATCCAGATATTCACCAAGTTCTTCCGGGGACCATCCATACTTACATTCTTCTAACTTCAAATTTATATCCCCATCCTTTTGAATGATACTGATTGGTTGAAATGTCTCAGAATAACTCACTTTTACAGGCTCAAAATCTTCCCCATTCATCGCGTCCTCTGTCCTTAAAATATCGTCAAATAAAGCATAGACCCTTTCTACGCTTTCTTCTCCTTTTACCCCATATCCACATGCAGCCAAATCTCCACCTTTTTTCTCGATAAAGGTAACGTATGGATATCTGCATTTTTCAGGATTATCCTCATAGAGATGTATACTTGGCGTCTGGTTAGAATTAAACTCCATAGAATCAAACCACACCATTTTTACTCCATCCGTCACATTAGCAGGTTCATTTATGAAATCTTCTTCTCCACTGTTTATACCACAGGAACCAAAGGTATTATTTCCCCATAACCATAAACTCCCATCTTCTTTAATCGCACCCGCACAAAAAGAACTGCATGACACATACTGAGCTCCTTCCAACACCTTTACCGGCTGGGAATAACTAATACTCTTCACTTCTTTTCCACCCTTGGAAGAAGTGGTACGAAATTCTCCCCACCACCATACACTGCCATCTTTTTGCAATGCAATAATATTTCTGTTCCCACATCTTGCATAAACAATGTCTTTCATCAGTAAAACCGGCTTTTCAGTCACCACACTTCCTGGATTTAAAAAGTAGTCTTTCCCTTCTATATTTTCCATACCCATTAATCCATTTAGATTATCTCCCATTCCATAAAGATGACCTTCTTCTGTAAGAAAAATAGTGAAATATACTCCTCCTCTATCTACATGGATGACGTTTTCCGCGATTTTATAAGGTGCGCTTTTAAATGAATCTATCCCCTCTTTTTCTTTAAACCCTAGCTGACCATATTCATTGCTTCCTTCGCCCCAAAGCGTTTTATTTTCATCTATAAAGTAATAATTTCCAGCTTCTGCCTTACTGTCAATATAGTAATTCTCGATATGGAATTCTTTGCTTATCTGCAAGTCATCCATATCCTCTACTAAAAACTGGTTAGTGCTTGTTTCATTTAGTACTTTTACAGAAAGATCATCCTCTTTGCCTTCTTCCAGCTCAATCCCGCTATTTTCCTCAGCACTTCTTCCCTTTTCTACTATCTGTAGCGCTACTATAAACACTGTAATTAAAAATAAAACAAATACAGGTAATAAAACATTAACTTTAATTTTTAAGGACATAGTTCCTCCTGGCCTTTTTAAAATACAGTCTCTGAACAATGGGACAATAACATCTCACTCTACTAGCACTTTTTCTTATTTGCATACCCAACACATTTTCACGATTATTAAATATAATATAACATATTAGTTCAATTGCAACAATGAATTAAATCTTATTTATTCCTTATATATTCTGCATAATACGAGAATTTACCCTTTCTTTTTATCTGAGAATTCTTAACCAATTATATATAAAAGAATAATCATACATTTACCCTCTAACCAAAGCATCGTAAAAAATCTATTCATTCTAAAATTAAGAGAAAATATTATAATTCCAAAAAGAATTATGAAGCACCTAAAATTACAAAAGGGAGTCGTAATGATGGGTAGAGCATTTTGAAAAGAACTGTTGGCAAATACATGAAGGAAATCGGAATCAGCGCCCAGTGGATAAAACCGTATGCTTTTCTAGTATCTCTGTTTTCCTTACTTTTTTCATTTTCTACTCTATCTCCGCTTTATGAACACCTGTTAGTCGTAGAATTCATTAGATTACTCTATCAAATAAATATAAATGGGATAAGTATAACTTCTTCCTTAGCAATTTATAACATTCTCTTTGCCTCCTTTCATGTCTTCACCAAACATCTTCCCACAAATCACTATAACTATAATAAGCCTTACGTTATCTATAATAGATTGCATCAAGGGAAGCAAAAAAGACATTATCGTGTATATCATATTGAAATGATTGCACTCTAATGTCTTCCCCGTGCTCCCTATTTTCTTTTTGTTCTATCCGTTCTTTAATGTATCAAGTCAGCACCTTTCCTTTGCAACAGGGCTGTTGTCTCCACATGCCTTGAATAGACAAAAATAATATCGGGCAAGCCTGATTGGATCTTGGAGGCCGGTTTGTTTTAAGTAAACGGAGGTCTACTTTCTAAAATTTATAACTCATTCTAGTTGACATATTTATTTGTAAGTCTTCTACTCCAATAATATAAGTGCAGAGGGACATTCAAAACCATAGTAAACTTTGATAATACCTAAAAACCGATTCGATATAAAATGCCCCTTATAGGTGATTCATAAAAGGGGCATTTTGTCTGCAAGAAAATTACCTATACCGGATCCAAACAGTCATTTCCCCGGGCCTCCTATTGCACCACATGCTATAAGGCACGGCTTTTATGATTGTTTCCTTCTCCGTATTTACCGCTGGGCGGTAAAGTTCGTCCGGCCAGTATTTATCATCTGTCCTAATTGCCGTTGTTCTTATTGTAACGGCACCGTTTAAAAAGCTGTTGTCTTTTTCAATTTCAAGACTACAGTCCAGTGGAATCGATATTGTCGACAAGTTACTTCCGTTATCAATCTCCTCAAGACAGTATACCAACGGCCCCCTTGTGATAGCAACCTTTCCCGCATCGGCCCGAACTTTTGGATTGGCCTGGATTAATTCCGCAGGCATATCCATTGACAATTCAACTGCATCTTCATCATTCCAAATCCTATTGATTTTAGCATATCCCTTTAAAATATCCACACCAGTTTTCAAAATCTTTCCGTTCACCCTAAGCTTGTAATTCCTACACCAGGCCGGTATCCTCAATGCCAGCGTAAACTCCTTTTCACCGAAGCCCGTAGCTTTTAGCCTTATGTTCCCATCCCACGGATAGTTTGTTTCCTGAGTAAGCGTAACTGAAGTGCCATCAAGATCAAATTCTGCCTTTCCACCTATATAAAGATGAGTATATATGGAGTTTTTTCCTACCGTATATATATATTGACTCAGCGACATAAGCAATCTTGCAATATTCGGCGGGCAACAGGAGCAGCTGAACCATTTCTGCCGAATAGGCTTGACATGCTCCATTGCCGGATTCTTCTCGCATGCCTCCGGAAGTACCTCCAAAGGATTTACATAGAAAAAGCTCTTCCCGTCCAACGCCATTCCGCTCAAAATATTATTGTACAGTGCTCTTTCCATAACATCCCCATACTCGCCCTTCGCCTCGATTTTCAGCATCCTGTGGGCAAGCATCACCAGACCCACCGAGGCACAAGATTCCGCATATACAGTATCATTGGGGAGATCATAATCAAAGGTGAACCCCTCTCCGAAAGCTGCAGAGCCTATTCCGCCCGTAATATACATCTTTCGCTTTACTATATTATCCCATACATTCCTGCAGGCATCAAGAAGCCCTTCATCCCCTGTTTCTGCTACAATATCAGCAATAGCCGAATACATATATACCGTTCTGACCGCATGACCTTCCGCTGTTTTCTGTTCCCTCACCGGCAGGTGGGTCTGCATGTATTCTCTTTTAAACTTGCTGAAGCCCGGCCAAAATTCCAGGATATCTCTTTTCTCCCTCTCAAGGCTGAAATAATAAGGTTCCTTCCCTCTTTCATCAATAAAGTATCTGCTCAGGCTTAAATAGCGCTCATTGTCAGTGATCCTGTAAAGTTTAACCAAGGCAAGCTCTATTTCCTGATGTCCGCAATACCCCTTCATCTTCCCGGGCTCAGGACCGAAAACTGAATCTATACAATCCGCAAGACGGCATACAACATCGAGCAGCTTCCTTTTCCCGGTAGCACTGAAGTATGCAACACCCGCCTCTATCATATGTCCTGCACAATACAGTTCGTGGCATTCCTCAAGGTTTGTCCAGCGCTTTTCAGGTTCTTTAATAATAAAATAAGTATCAAGGTAACCGTCTCTTTGCTGTGCTTTTTCAATAATATCAATGACCTCATCCGCAGAACGCTCCAACTCACTGTCCGGCGTCTGCGAAAGACTATAAGCAACGGCCTCCAGCCATTTTGCAACATCGCTGTCCTGGAATACCCAACCTTGAAATTCTCCAATCTCAAGACCCGCGGCAATCTTGAAGTTTTTTATGGCATGGCTTGGTTCAGCACCTGGAATATTGTCGTTTAATGCATCCTTCTGATATGGAAGCACGACATCCCGGATCAGCTTTTGATATTCCGACCAGAAGCTGTCATTGATTACGGTTTTCTTTAGAGTCAGTGGATATGATTCGGTATGCTTTGTCATATAATTCTCTCCTTTGGCGCATTTTAGCGTTTTTACTGATTCTTGAAGTTTAAAATACTATGTAGTATACTTAATTTTAACAAAATAGATTTTGCGAATCGACCCATAAATATGAAGAATTGGTGGTGAAATCCGACATATGTTTTATTTTAAGGCTTCCCTTGATAGACCTTTTTCATATATTTCTTCCGGGCAATTTATTTCTGAAGGAAACTGGATTCATAACAAACGGAATATGGACAGCTTTGAAATAATTATAGGGCTCAAAGGAACTGCATATATCATGCAGGATGATATTAAGTATGAGGTGGTTCCAAGTTCGGTTCTGCTCCTTCTGCCTGGCCATACTCATACAGGCTACCGGCACTCGACAGGGGAAACTTCTTTTTACTGGCTGCACTTTTACTGCCACGGTCAAAACAGTATACTCAATAGAAGGGATGCTTTGGACGAGATTTCCCCTTTAAATTCCACTCCGTATTTCAACAAGCTTAATGACAGCATTATGTTACCCGTATTTTGGCAGCCTGAAAGTATTGAAAAGAGTGTTATACTTTTCAAGCAGCTGCTTCATATAGCTAATTCGGGCTACTATAGCTCCTTCTGCACCGATTATTCACTTACCACACTACTTCTGGAACTATCCCAGCAGTTTATTCATGCCAGTATTAATCTAGACGGATTACCTAACACCGGCGGAGGCAATTTCAATATTCTCCTTGAATGGATTCGTCTTAACATAACCGAGGAGTTCACTATCGATGAGCTGGCCGAAAAGTTCAATTACAACAAGGACTACATGTCCAGAATGTTTAAAAAGCATTTAGGAGTCAGCCCCAGAAAATATATCAATGGTATGAAAATACTTAAAGCAAAGGAATATCTCTGCCGGTTCGATCTCAGCATCAAAGAAATAGCCTATAAGTTGGGATTTAAGGACGAGAAATACTTTATGAAGCTTTTCAAGGAATATGAAAACCTGACTCCTTCCACTTACAGAAATGCTTATTACAGAACTATGTACAACAACGAGTGACCTTGCTTATCTCTACTCAGATTAAGAGGTATGTCATCTTTTATCGCCTCAAGGAGCACCTGATAATTTCAAAGCTGCAAAAGCAGTTAATGCTTTTATTTATAATGGTTCAGGCACGTTCAATTCTCACAGCGTTTCTGTACCTTGAACGGTCAAAAAGGTGGTAGGTGGTCGCTTGAACACGGTGAAACCTTGACAGCAAGGTATATTTCCGGCTCTGGCGATAATCTGGTTTTTCCATGTGTTTCATTCCACCAGATCGAAGTATAATCAATATGTCCTCAATTAATAATATCTCCTTTGTTATCAGCCAGCTTTTCACACCACTGGCGTAATTCCTCAGGCGTCTGTTTCTCCCACTCTGTTTCTTCGCCAACAATTTTTAATGGTTCTCGCGAGCGATATGAACGTGTCAAATTGCCTGGGAATTTCTTGTCTGTAACATTTGGATCATTTTCAAATTCCCCTGTTGGTTCCACAATATAAACTCTTTCTCTTCCATTTCCTTTTGCTAATGAAGCTGCAAGCCCTGCACCGTTAACAAGGGCTGTGAAATAAATGTGATTCATTTTGAGTTCAGGTTTATAATTCGAATCCTCCCCTGCTGTCAGTAGATCACCAACCTGCAAATCTGCTTTTGTCCCATGATAAAATGGACCTTTATCAGAGGGCAAAACATTGTACGAATTAGATATATCATAATTAATTTTTGCCTTGTCAAAATCGCATAGATTTAACATAAAAGTCATTATAATCGCTGCCATGGATATTAAAATTAATCTGAAAGTACTTGCTTACAAGGCATCCATTCTGTCTCCTCAACCCTATCTATTTTTATAACATGGATATGTTCACTCAAACAAAAAAATAAGGGGGTTCCAGTATCGGAACCTCCTCTCTTCTTAATCTGTAGAAATTCCAATCCATAGCCCCTTTATTTCAAGTCTTTTCAGTCCTCTCTATTTCGCCACCTTTGACATCAATACTACTGTCTCTTCATGCGGTGAACGGTCAAAAAAGCGACTTTCCTTACCAGCCTGCTTAGCGAGATTCTATCAAGCATGTATGCGTTTAAACACCGGAGAGTATTCGATTGGCGCATCGACTGATACAGTTATGCCGCCGGTATACTTTTCTCCGGTGGAGGTCAATATCCATTCACCGGCAGGGAGATATACATCTCTCTTGAATTCATTCAGATGAAGAATCGGCGCTACAAGATATATGTCACCAAACATATACTGATCCTGAAGTTCCCAGCATTTCTTATCTTCAGGAAATTCATAGAACATGGTACGAATCAGTGGAGAGCCATTCGTATGAGCTTCTTCATAAAGCTTTTTGATATAATCATGCATACTGATACGGATATCATAGTATTTCTTCATGATTTTATAATTGTCTTCCCCATAACTCCAAAGTTCATTTGGCTGGCCTGTATGAAGGTAGCCGCCTCCCCAGTCTCTATTATCCAACGGTGGAATGTTGTAAGGGCCTCTGTCTCCATGCATACGCAGTACAGCCGAATACACTGCGAACTGATACCAACGGATTAGGAGCTGTCTGAAATCAGGATCATTTACATCATCTGTCATGAAGCCGCCGA
>JAEWPN010000217.1 GCA_023399455.1 Bacillota bacterium | reverse complement strand
TGTTCGACGGTTCTCATTATCCGATCGCTGAGAACGTAGAAAAGACGACGGAATTAGTTGCGGCGTCTCACGCAAAGGGAATCTCTATCGAAGCTGAAGTTGGTTCTATCGGCGGAGAAGAAGACGGCGTTATCGGTGCAGGTGAATGTGCGGATCCTCAGGAGTGTAAAGCGATTGCTGACCTCGGCATCGATTTTCTGGCAGCAGGTATCGGCAATATTCACGGCAAATATCCTGAAAATTGGCAGGGACTTTCCTTCGAGACATTGGATGCTATCCAGAAGCTGACAGGAGACATGCCTCTCGTTCTTCACGGCGGTACAGGGATTCCGGCTGACATGATCAAAAAGGCTATCTCTCTCGGCGTTGCTAAGATCAACGTTAATACGGAATGCCAGCTGTCCTTTGCAGCGGCTACACGTAAATACATCGAAGAAGGAAAAGACCTTCAGGGCAAAGGCTTCGACCCTCGTAAGCTTCTCGCTCCGGGCTTTGAGGCTATCAAGGCTACCGTTAAAGAAAAAATGGAGCTGTTTGGTTCTGTAAACAAAGCTTAAAAGGCAAGCTTCGGCTTAAAAACCAAGCTTCAGCATAAGGAACAAATTTTAGTTAAAAATATGCTTCGGCTAAGAACGAGCCGGCATCGAATTTATGGATTCGATGCCGGCTTATTTTATAGCCCCTTATAGTAGGGAAGGGTCGATTTTACGGTTTTTGAAATAATATTCTTTATCATTATCATTGATTTTTCTCAAAACATTGCAAGGATTACCTACCGCGATAACGTTGGATGGGATATCCTTTGTGACTACACTTCCGGCTCCGATGACTACATTATCGCCGATGGTGATGTTGGGAACGATAATAGCCCCGGCTCCAATCCAGCAGTTTTTTCCTATATGAACGGGGAAATTATACTGATATAAATCCGCTCTAAGCTTCGGAAGCAGGGGATGTCCCGCAGTTGCTACAATTACATTGGGGCCGAACATCGTGTGGTCTCCTACATAAATATGTGTGTCATCCACCAGTGTTAAATTAAAATTCGCATAGACTCCTTTTCCGAAATGAACATGTTTGCCGCCGAAGTTGGAATGAAATGGCGGTTCGATATAACAGTTCTCTCCAATCTCGCAAAACATTTCCTTTAGGAGCTTCGCCCGTTTCTCATATTCTGTAGGACGGGTCATATTGAAGTCGTATAACCGGTCGAGGCAGGCCATTTGCTCCTGCATTAACTGCTCGTCTCCCGGAAAGTATAGTTCTCCAGAGTGCATTTTTTCTTTGATATCCATTATAATTCTCCTTTGCTTAAAATAATTAATAATAATAGTTACTTTTCTGCCGTCAAGTCCTTTACCCATATGTATTTCTTATAATGGAAGTATACTGCGGGCAGTTTAATGATTTCATCAAGATTAACAACAAAATAAACTGCGAGCACAGGCAGCTTCCATATAAATGCGGCTATGAACCCCAGCGGAACAGTAATACACCATAGCGTTACCGTATCGCATAGAAAACCGAACTTTGAGTCGCCCCCTGCGCAGAAGATCCCCCCGATGGTCGTTCCGTTAACAGATTTTCCGATCATGTAATAGGAACACATAAAGAGCATTCCCTGCAAGTAGGTATTTGCTCCTTCTGAGAGTGTGGAAAGAGACAAAATAAGAGGACTGAGCAGGAGAAGGAAAACTCCTGAAATGCCCCCGGTCAAGATAGACATTTTGCACAGCTTGCATCCGTATAGTTTCGCCTGTTCCAGCCGCCCGGCGCCCAGTTCATTGCCCACCATGATTCCGCCTCCGCTGCCAAGTCCCAGGCAGAAGCAGGCGATTAAATTTTTTGAGATATTTGCAATGGAATTCGCAGCTACAGCGTCGGTACCGAGGTGTCCCATAATTACAGAATACATGGTGAATCCGCAGCCCCATACCAGTTCATTGCCCAAAACCGGCAGTGTATACTTTTGAAAATCCCTCATTAAGGCTTTATCTGCATGACGCAGATAACTGATTCGTACTTGAATGCGATCCATCTTCCGTGAGTCTGCATAGGCCCATACCAACTCTACGAGCCGGGCAATCACTGTAGTAAGGGCTGCACCCACAATGCCCATTCTCGGGACACCCAGTAATCCAAAAATAAAGACAGCGTTTAAAAAAACATCCAGTACAAAGGAAGAGGAACTGATAATAGTGCTTTTTGATGCCCTCCCGCTGTTTTTCATGATGCAAAGGTAAATCTGTGAAGCGCCGCAAAATATATATGATACGCCCACGACTCTCAGATACTCGGCACCTCCCGTCACTAGTATTTCTTCGGAAGTGAAAATGCGCATAAGATGCTCTGGAAAAAAAGTGGCTCCGACAAAAAATAAAAGAGATATCAGTATGGAAATGCGAAGCACCATAGCCAGTATCTGCTCGATGGAAGCTTTATCTCCCTTTCCCCAATACTGCGCCGCGAACATGCTGGTACCGATAGTTATTGCGGCGAGAAACAGACTGAATATAAATTGTACCTGGCCGGCAAGAGAAACCGCAGACAACGCGTTCTGATCCAGCACCCCCAGCATAATCGCGTCGGAGGCACCGACTACAGCCAGCATGAACTGTTGAAATGCTATGGGAAGCACCAGAGTCCATAGTTTTTGTCTGAATTCATGATCATGCATAGCAGATTTTCTATTCAATGGTGCGCCCCCTTCCGTGGTAATGCTTGACAGGATTCTCTTGCTTCGTTATAAATATATTATAGTTTGTATATGAATTTATATCAGAATATTGTATTTAGCTATAACAATTTTATATTTTAGGGTGAAAACTATGGACGCGATGGTCAGATTGGAAAGAAGTCTTTCTGAAAATGTGAATTATAATTTTTCAAGCTATCCTGCATATATTAAAAAAGGTTTGCTGTCGAAATATCCGAATTATGCGGCAGTCAGCCACTGGCATGATGATGTGGAGTTCATCGTAACGCTTTCTGGAAGGATGCAGTACAACATCAACGGAAATATTGTTTGGATAGAGGAGGGCGACGGCATCTTTATCAACGCGAGACAGCTTCATTACGGTTTTTCCGGGGAGCATCAGGAATGCGAATTTATCTGCGTGCTGCTTCATCCCTTGCTGCTTTGCTCGTTGCCATACATCGAGCAGGAATATGTGGAGCCTATTATTTCCAACCACGCTTTTTCCTATTGGCTGCTGGATAAAGATGTGGATTGGGAGAATTCTGTTCTGGCTTTGTTGAAAGAGATGTATGCGGCGCTGGATATGGATTTTCCTCATTTACAGATTCAGAGCTTGTTCTGTCAAGTGTGGAGTCATCTTTATGAGCATGCGCCAAAAGAACAGAGGCAGTCAGCGAAACGTTATCACCAACTTTCCGCTTTGAAGGACATGATTGGATATATTCAGAAGCATTACAATGAGAAAATTTCGCTGGACGATATCGCTTTGGCAGGAGGAGTCTGTAAAAGCAGGTGCTGTTCGCTATTCGGAGAGTATCTGAACCAGACACCGAATCACTATTTAACGCATTACCGATTGAGAAAGAGCATTGATCTTATGCATGCCTCCGATATGACGATTACAGAAATCAGCTACGAGGTCGGCTTTTCCGGCGCCAGTTATTATGCTGAAACCTTTCGGAAATATTTCGGGTGCAGTCCGACCGGATATCGGGAGAATTGTTGAATATTTACTTTATTCGGAAAGAATAAGACGAGCGCGGGAGATAATGTTATGGACATGACAAAGACTAAAACTGTAGAATGAGGGTAGAAGGATAAATTACCCCTGAAAAGGGAGGATGCCAAGTAAAGAAGTCTTTACTTGGCACTTATTATGAAAAAGTTATTTAATAAATCAATTAACTGTTATTGGCTTTTTTGTTCTTGCTGTATCTTATATTGATAGTATAGCTAAAAGAAATGTCTAAAGAATGTTGTGGAATTGAAGTTTTTTTAAAATAAATATGAATAAACTATGAACGAGAAGGCACAAAAGTGCCAATCTCGTCCAACAATTTGAAAGATATTAAATTAAATTACTGAAAACTTCTTGAATAGTATTTAAATTTTCTGGGGTTCGGGATAAACTTCTCCGAAGGTTTCGACAGTAACCGTTTTCATGATCTGAGGGTCTGTCGGACGATCGGAGCGATCTGTGTTCGTTTCAGCGATTTTATTTACATATTCCAATCCCTCAATTACTTTTCCGAAGGCGGCATAAGAACCGTCAAGGTGAGGAGAATTCTTATGCATAATGAAGAACTGCGAGCCTGCGGAGTCGGGGTGCATGCTTCTCGCCATAGAGAGAACTCCCTCCGTATGCTTCAGATCATTGGCAACACCGTTCTGGTTGAATTCGCCCTTGATGCTGTAGCCCGGGCCTCCCATTCCAGTTCCTTCAGGATCTCCGCCCTGAATCATAAAGCCGCGGATAACTCTGTGGAAAATGAGTCCATCATAAAAATTCTTGTTAATTAAGCTGATAAAATTATTAACGCTTTCGGGTGCGATTTCGGGATATAACTCCGCCTTGATTACGTCGCCGTTTTCCATAGTAAATGTAACAATAGGATTTTGTGCCATTGCTTTACTTCCCTTCTGTGATAATTTGTTTTATAATATTTGCATGTTTTATTCTAGCCTATAATGGACGGATAGTAAATAGGGGGAGATATGTTAAAGGAAATAGTTTTTCTTGTTGCTGATGAGAGCCAGATACTAGCGATAGAGCAAATGAAGAGGAACTTCGGCGAAGACGGTGACAGGATCATTATAGAAAAGCCGCCGCATACAGAAGGCGGACAAGCAGCGTATGATAAAGAGAATGCTTTGTTCGTGACGGACAAAGAGGAGACTTTGCAGGCGTTAAAACAAAGCGGATACTATGTAATCGTTCTCTTGCACGAAGGAAACAAGGAGCAGGACTTGTCGGCGGCCCTATACGCGATAACAGATATCGAGGAGCTTACCTTCGATTCCTTTGCTATGGCGTACATGCGCTTGTCGGGGAAGCCGTGGACAATTCTGGAGACGAAGCGATGTGTCATCAGAGAGATGACTGTGGAGGATGTGGACGCTTTTTACCGAATATACAAGGAACCGTCCATTACATTTTATATGGAAGATTTATTCAAGGAGCCGGAGGAGGAGCGGGAATATACCAGGGAATACATAAAAAAAATCTATGGATTCTATGGCTATGGTCTCTGGAGTATTGTCGGTAAGGAAAGCAAAACGATCATCGGGCGGGCGGGAATCAGTTGGCGGGAAGGCTTTGATATCCCCGAGCTGGGTTTTGTAATTGCCGTTCCTTATCAGCATAAAGGTTATGCTTATGAGGTTTGTCATGCCATCCTCGAATACGGGAAAGTGGAACTGCGATTCGAGGAAGTACAGGCTCTGATTAAAAAGGGCAATGAGGCCTCCGTCAGGCTGTGTACAAAGCTTGGTTTCGTGAGAAGGGACAGTGTAGAGGACAAGGGGAAAGCGTATGAGAGGTATGTGGTGGAATTAAACAATATATAAAATTATACTAACAGTAAAAAAATAATTTTACTATTTTTACAGTAAGTATCTTCCAATGCACGTAAGAGACCTTTATAATAATGCTGTGAGAATCGAAAAAGCGAGAAGCAAAAAGCTTTTCAGCATAAGTTCATGTCCACCAAAAGCATGCAGAACGTGGAGAAAGGTAAGCTATTATTATGAAAATCACAATTGGTGAAAACATTCGTCATTACCGAAAGGAGCTTTGTCTGACACAGGAGCAGTTAGCCGAAGCGGTGGGAGTTACTGTTGGAGCAGTATCGAAATGGGAATCCGGCTTTTCCAATCCAGATATCGGAATGCTTCCAGAGCTGGCAGATCTTTTTGAAATATCCGTGGATGTACTCCTGGGATACCAGCTCAATTGCAGAACCATGAGGCTTGCGGCGGAGAGGATTCACGAGCTTCGCGTTGCCAGAAAAATCGAGGAAGGGATTTCGGAAGCCGAGAAAGCCTTGCAGCGGTATCCCAATAGCTTCGATGTCGTTTACCAGAGCGCCGACCTGTTTCAGTTGGCAGGAGTGGAAAGAAACGATAAAGCGGCGCTGCATAAGGCACTGGAGCTGTATGGACGGGCATGTGGGCTGATTTCACAGAATACTGACGAAGGGATAAGCGAGCTGTCGCTTCAGATCAGCATAGGCCAGGTATATGTGGCGCTGGGAGAGATAGAGCCGGCTTTGGACACTCTGAAGAAGTATAACGCTTGTGGAATTAATAACGGGCTGATCGGGATGCTTCTTTCTCAAAGCGAACGGTGCGAAGAGGCACTTCCGTATCTTTCTGAGAATCTTGTGGACTGCGTAATGGGACTATTTCAAACGATAATAGGTCTTTGCGGCTGCTTTGACAGCAAGGGTGATGAGAAACAGTCAATAGAAGCCTTCCTTTGGCTGTACGGAGTATTGGAAGGACTGAAACTTCCGCACAAGGTATCCTATCTGGATAAGATGCAGGTCATACTGCTTTCCGGCTGTGCGCAGGTTGCTGCAATAATGAACGATGTAGAAACTGCGGAAGAATATTTAAGGCGGGCGGTGGAGATGGCACGAGCCTTCGATGCTTCGCAGTCCTTCGATAACATGCAGGCTTACAATATTAAAAATATTAAATTCTACTATGGAAAGACCCATACTGTCGGTGATAGTTTCGGCGAGACCGCAATGAGCGGCATTGAGAAGGCTCTGACTTCGGATGAAAGAACGAGACCGATTTTCACCAAACTTTGGAGGAAAATTGAAAATGAAGAAAAATAATGAACTTGTCACGCACCGCAAAGAATTTACCAAGCAGTTTTATAGACATAACAAATGGAGCTTCGCCGCTGCAATAACTGCCTCGGTTTTGACAGCCTTAGGAAACCTGGTGGTTTCATGGCTGATGCAGCAAATCATCGATACTGCATCGGGAGATGCCGGAACGTTTTCGCTTTTGCAGCTAGCCATGATTTTACTTGTTATCGTTTCGGGTATTGTTATGGTTTCGGTTCTGGAATATTATGTCCGTCCCCGATTCATAAAGAACGCCATGCGGCAATACAAGGATTATGCGTTCGAGGAAATGGCAAAGAAGAATATTAATGCCTTTACCGGCGAGAACACCTCCATATATATTTCGGCGCTGTCCAACGATGCCACCAGTATTGAGAACAATTATCTTGCCAAAATATTTACGCTGGTTCAGGAGCTGCTCATGTTTGCAGGAGCCTTTGCCCTTATGCTGTATTACAGTCCGTTTCTGACACTGGTAGCCTTTCTGCTTTCCTTCTTTCCGGTAATTGCCTCTGTTCTTACGGGAAACCGTCTCGCAATGCAGGAAAAACAGGTCTCTGATAGAAATGAGAGTTTTATCGGAATGATAAAGGATATGCTGTCCGGATTTTCCGTCATTAAAAGCTTTAAGGCCGAACGCGAGGTTTTCCGGCTTTTTGCTAAAAGCAATTCGGCGGCTGAGGAGGCCAAATGCAGGAGGCGAAGGACGGAAACCGTCATTCAGACTATTGGATTCGTAGCCGGTATCATAGCGCAATTCGGCGTGTTTTTGTTCGGAGCATATCTGGCCCTTACCGGACGTGGTGTTACGGCGGGTGTAGTCATTGTCTTCGTACAGCTCATGAATTATGTGCTTACACCTATTGCCGATGTACCCCAGATTCTCGCAAACAGAAAGGCTGCGTATGCTCTGATCGACAAGCTGGCTGCCGCCATCCGCTCCAATGTCCGCAAGACCGGAGAAGAGATGGAGCCTGTACTTGCACGCGGGATAGAGCTGAAAGGTTTGTCTTTTTCCTACGAGAAGGACGCTCCTGTGCTTCAAGGAATCGACATATGCTTCGAGGCGGGCAAAAGCTATGCCGTCGTAGGAGGATCGGGAAGCGGCAAGTCCACGCTGCTCAACCTTTTAATGGGAAGCAGAGAGGACTATGAAGGGGAGATTCTGTTTGACGGCAGTGAGCTTCGTGAGATAGCATCCGCTTCGCTGTACGACATCGTTTCCATCGTTCAGCAGAACGTTTTCGTGTTCAACAGCACTGTGAAAGATAATATCACGATGTTCAGGGAATTTACGGAAGAGGAGCTTCGCGATGCGGTGAATATGTCCGGTTTAGCCCCGTTTATCGCCGAGAGGGGAAAGGACTATGCCTGCGGAGAGAATGGGAGCGGACTGTCCGGCGGCGAACGCCAGCGTATTTCTATCGCCCGCTGTCTGCTTCGCGGTACGCCGGTGATGCTGGTGGATGAAGCTACTGCCGCTCTCGATGCGAAGACAGCCTTTGCCGTGAGCAATTCTATTCTGGATATTTCGGGCTTGACGCGCATCGTCGTAACTCACAGACTGGAGGAAGCGTTACTTCGTAAATACGATAAAGTCTTTGTCCTCAGGAACGGAATGGTGGAGGAGGAAGGAAGCTTTGCAGAGCTAATGGAGAGAAAAGGCTTCTTCTATTCATTATTTACAGTATCGCAATAGTTTGAAACAAACTGAAAAGCCGGATAAATTGATATGCAAAACGCATTCAATCCTCCGGCTTTTACCGATTAAAATTTTTCGAATAGTAAGCTTTCGTAAGGGCGAAGTACCTGCGGTATGCCGGCCTTCGTTTCTTCATAGTTACCTAGAAGGAGTTTGTATTTATCCGTTTCCAGTTTCGCCGTATCGAGAACAACCGGTTCTTTGCCGAGATTATTTAATACAAGAAGCTCTTCTCCGGATGCGCTTTCACATTCCATATATCTGCGATAAGCAAATAAATAAGGTGTTTCCTCGAACAGAAAATCGATTTTTCCGTCAGCTATCGCCCGTTTTTCCTTGCGAAGCCGAATCAGCTTTCTGTAATAGGCGAGAATGGAGGCTTCATCTTCTTTTTCCGCTTCCGCATTGATTTGCTTGTAATTATTCGTTACGCAAATCCATGGCGTTGTCCCGGAAAAACCTGCATTGGGTTCTGACGACCATTGCATGGGGGTACGGCCGTTATCCCGGGATCTGGAAGCGAGAATCTGAAGAGCTTCTTTCTCTGTCTTACCTTCCTGAAGCAGTATCTCATAATAGTTCAGACTTTCCACATCTCGATACTGCCCGATATGGGTAAAGTAAGGATTAGTCATACCCAGCTCCTCTCCCTGATAAATATAGGGAGTGCCGCGCAGAAGGTGTATGCTGGCGGCCAGCATTTTAGCGGATTCTTTCCAGTAACGTCCGTCATCTCCAAATCGGGATACGATTCTGGGCTGATCGTGATTACACCAGAATACCGCATTCCAGCCGCCGTGTTCCTGCATACCGAGCTGCCATTGCCTGAACAGCCTTTTCAAAGCCTGAATATCCGGCGGCATCAATTCCCACTTGTTCCCGTCCTTATAGTCCACCTTAAGGTGATGGAAATTAAAGCACATGGATAATTCCCTTTCGTCAGGGTTGGAATACCGTATACAGCTCGCGATAGACGTGGAAGACATCTCTCCCACCGTAACCATATTCTCGATTCCGGCATCCCTTACAATCTCCTGCAAGAACTCATGCACATGAGGCCCGTCGGTATAGAAATGCCTTCCGTCTCCTTCCGTATCATCTTCATAAACCTCCGGCTTGGAAATCAGGTTTACCACATCAAACCGGAACCCTTTGATGCCCTTTCTCTTCCAGAACCGCAGAACCTCCTTCAGCTCTTCTCGTACATTAGGATTTTCCCAATTCAAATCAGCTTGAGTTCTATCGAACAGATGCAGATACCACTTTCCCAGGTTAGGGACATATTCCCATGATGGACCTCCGAACTTTGATTCCCAGTTAGTAGGAATGTGTTCAGAACTTCCGTCCTTGAATATATAATAATCCATATATTCCTTCTCGCCCTTTAAAGCACGCTGAAACCATTCATGCTCCGTAGAAGTATGATTAAACACCATATCCAGCATCACCCCAATGCCGCGTCCATCCGCCTGTGAAATCAATTCCTCCAGGTCCTCCATATTACCGAAGGCAGCATCCACGCTGCGGTAATCAGCGACATCATACCCATTGTCCCGCTGGGGCGATATGAAAAACGGAGTCAGCCATATGTAATCCACGCCAAGGTATTGTAAATAATCCAACTTATCTATAATTCCGCGCAAGTCCCCAACACCGTCTCCATCAGAATCCATAAAAGACTTCGGATATATCTGATAAATGACTTTGTCATGAAAATCCATCATATAGACAACCATTCCTTTCTCACATTCTGTTTCCGATACTGGCAATTGTGATGCTCGTGACCTTTGCCAGTTTTATAAAATTACGTTGTTCCTTTTTTCTTTCCCAAAATAGCAGTCAAAGTAAAGGGTACTGCAACAGCGATTGCCATACATACAGCAAAAGAGAGCATATACTTAGGCTGTATGGATAGAATCCCCGGAAGACCTCCCACGCCGATAGCATTAGCCGTAGTTCCGGTAGCCACACAAACAATTGCCGCCAGGGCAGATCCGATCATCCCGCAGATAAAAGGAAACATATATTTCAGGTTAACACCAAACATAGCCGGTTCCGTGACTCCTAAATAACAAGAAATACAAGACGGCACATTTACTTCCTGCGCTTCTGCATTTTTTTTCTGAAGCAGCATCATCCCAAGAACTGCAGACCCTTGTGCAATATTGGAAAGTGCGATCATCGGCCACAGCATCGTTCCGCCATAATCAGCGATAAGCTGTAAATCGATAGCATTTGTCATATGATGTAAGCCGGTAATAACTAAAGGAGCATATACAAAACCAAAAACAGCTCCGAAAATAACTCTAAACGGACCGGTGATTCCCGCATATACTACGCTGGAGATAACAGAACCTATTTTCCATCCGATAGGTCCTAAGACGAAGTGTGCAGCCATAACTGCCAGTACGAGAGAGCAGAACGGCACTACAATCATCGATACGGCCTGCGGGGAAACCTTCCTGAAAAACTTTTCCAGATAAACGAGTGTAAAGGCAGCCAAGATAGCCGGAATAACCTGGGCCTGATAACCGATCATATTCACTTTGATAAAACCGAAATCCCAAACTGGAATATCCGCTGCAGCCGTGGACGCTACACCATAGGCATTCAGGAGCTGACCGGAAACCAGCGTCAGTCCAAGCACGATGCCGAGCATCTGTGTCGTTCCCATTTTCTTCGTTACCGACCAGCAGATACCTACCGGGAGCATATGGAACACGGCTTCGCCGATGAGCCAGAGGAAATGATCCAGCCCTGCCCAGAACTGGCTGATGTCACACAGCGTCTTCGTGCCGTTTTCAAAAAGATACAGGCTGTCAATACAATTTCGAAAGCCCAGAATAAGACCGCCGACAATAATGGCAGGAATGAGTGGGGCAAAGATTTCCGATATTGCCGTTACGATTTTCTGCAGTGCGTTCTGATTCTTCTTTGCAGCATTTTTGACATCGTCTTTGGACACGCCTTCCACACCGGCGACCGCAGTGAAATCGTTATAAAAATCAGCTACCGTATTTCCTATGATGACTTGAAACTGTCCGGATTGTGTAAAGCTTCCCTTTACCGCTTTCATTGCCTCAATCGCCTTGATGTCCGCCAGTGACGGGTCGTTAAGGGCGAAGCGCATGCGCGTCATGCAATGCGACACGGCTGCAATATTTTCTTTTCCCCCGACCAGCCTCAAAAGTTCTTTTGCGTCATTTTCATACTTACCCATAAGTTTCCTCCTTGCAACTTGTTTAAACAAGTATCTTGTAATATTCTTATACCACACTTGTTTAAACAAGTCAACTTCTATTTGCTTTTTATTTCATTCTATTATGATTACTTTGATATTTTTCCGTTTCTTGACTTCCTGCCGTTATGATTTATAATAAGTAGAAAATGAACCATGGTAAAGGAGAACACAAGGATTTATGCCAAAGGCTATATATCAATCCATTTATAAGGATCTAAAATCGAAAATAGAAAGTCAGGTGTATCTGTTTCAGCAGCTTCTCCCTTCTGAAAATATGCTGGTGGAGTCCTACGACTGCTCCAGAAATACGATAAGAAGGGCAGTTTCCATGCTGGCAGAGGAAGGCTATGTACAGTCTCTTCACGGAGTGGGGGTTCGCGTGATTTATCAACCGGTCCGCCAGACAACCTTTACCATAGGGGGAATCGAATCCTTTAAGGAATCGGCACTTCGAAACGGCTGTGAGCACTCTACTATGGTAGTGCAGTTTACCGAGCTGGTCGCGGACGAGCATATTCAGGCGAAGACCGGCTTTGCGGCAGGCTCCGAGCTGTATTACATACAGCGCGTCAGGTATCTGGACGGAAAGGCGCTGATTTTCGATATCAACACCTTTTTAAAATCCGCCACTCCTGGACTTACGAAGGAAATCGCGGCCCATTCTATCTATGATTATATCGAGGATGAGCTGGGGATGTCCATTGTGACCAGCAAAAGAATCATGACGGTAGAGCGGGTTACGGAAATCGACGAGAAATACTTGAATCTGAACGACTTTAACTGCCTGGCGGTCATCAGCAGCCAGACCTATAACGCGGACGGGCAGATGTTCGAGTTTACGCAGTCCAGACACAGGCCGGACTATTTCTGCTTTCAGGATACTGCTACAAGAAGACATTAAATTATTATGATAATCTTTATTTACTTGTATCTATTAAGTTGTATTACTTTTATGCAGTAATTATTGACTAATTATTCTAAAATGATATAATAAAATGTGTAATATTTTAATTTAATCTAAAACATGAAGAGAAATTGGAGACGACTATGCTGCATATCAAATCTCTGGATGAGGGACTGGAAATTTTCAAAGCGCTGGGTTCTGAAGTCCGGATAGAAATTATAAAGATTCTTTTGGAAAATCATGGAATGAATATGAATGAGCTGGCAAGCAGGCTGAATATTACTAACGGTGCGCTCACCAGCCATATTAAGAAGCTGGAGGACTGCGGACTGATCAATGTGTCCAGCGAATCCAGAGGACATGGCAACCAGAAGAAATGCTCCGTGCATCTGGATAAGATATTGATCGATATGGATTCTCAGGAGGATTTTAAGAACGTATACCAGACCGATTTAAAGGTAGGGCATTTCTCTGATTATAAGGTATATCCAACCTGCGGACTGGCTTCCAATACTGCGATCATAGGAGAAGTGGACGATACCCGCTATTTTGCTCATCCGGATAGGTACAATGCAGATATTCTCTGGTTCACGAGAGGATATGTGGAGTATGTGATTCCCAACTTCATTCCCTTTGAACAGAAGATAGACCAGATAACCATATCTCTGGAGCTCTGTTCGGAAGCGCCGGGAGTAAATGACGTGTGGCCTTCGGATATTTCTTTTATACTCAACGATAAGAAGGTGGCGATGTGGACCAGCCCCGGAGATTTCGGCAATGTAGGAGGGATATTCACGCCCGACTGGTGGTATCCGAACTGGAATCAGTACGGCCTGTTGAAAATTCTTGTTATCAATAAAAAGGGTACCTTCATCGACGGACTTCAGGTATCGGATGTATCTACCAAGGACTTCAATCTGGACTACCGCAGCACGATGAAGCTGAAACTGGAGGTGGAGGACGACGCGAAGCATGTGGGAGGTCTGACCATATTCGGCAAAACCTTCGGCAATTACAATCAGGATATTTCCGTTCGTATTAATTATAGTCCGATTATCGTTCCCGAGGCGGCGAAACAGGAAGCGGTCAAAGCGGCTCTGGAAAACGAGACGAATGAAGTATAAACATATTATGCTAAAAGACATCCCCGGCAAAGCGAAGATTTGTGCTCTGCCGGGGAATATATCTTAAAAGATTTTTATTTGTATCTTATTTACCAAGTCTGATAACATTCCAGGAGCACTTCTTCATAGTTGCAGTAAAAGTGCCGTCCTTCAATTCATAATCCGTCCTGTTTTTAGGAGAAACCTTTTCATCTGTTATAGAGTTGGCAACCTTCATATTGTCGCTTTCAAGAGCGAGATATTCGAGAACGCGGTAGTCCTCGAAACATTTTACGTCGGCTTCGAACAAAGCGTCTTCTTTCACGCTGCGGTTTACAGCAAAAATGGTCACTTCATCTTTTTCCTCGTTATATACGGCGATGGACTCCACGTCGGTAACGTCCTCATGGGTCTTGCTGTCGTGTTTTGTAGAATTCACGATGCTGTGAAGAGCTGTGCCCCGTCCGTATTTGGAAGCGTGAAGGAACGGATAGTAAATGGACTGCTTCCAGGCGCCGCCGTCATTCTCTGTCATGATAGGCGCGATCACGTTGACGAGCTGTGCCAGACAAGCCATTTTCAGCCGGTCTGCATGCTTCAGGAAAGTAATCAGGATAAGACCCACCAGGATGGCATCCTCGAAGCTGTAGATATCCTCCAGCAAATGAGGAGCTATTTGCCACGGACGTTCCTTCATCTCTTCGCTGTCGCTTTCTGTGGAGTGGAACCATACATTCCACTCATCAAAGCTTAAATTCAGAGTCTTCCTGCTGCGCTTTTTTGCTTTGATATAGTCGCAGGTAGCGATCACAGTGTGGATGAAGCGTTCCAGGTCCTGAGTTTTTGCGAAGAAATCCTCGGTATCGTTTTCTGCATTTCCGTAATAATTATGAAGGGAAATGTAGTCTACATATTCATAAGTTTCCTCTAGCGTCGCTGCTTCCCATTCGGGGAAGGTGGGCATTTCAACGTTTGAACTTCCGCAGGATACCAGCTCGATGGAATCGTCCATAGTCTTCATGGCTTTTGCGGTTTCTGCTGCAAGCCGGCCGTATTCCGCCGCTGTCTTGTGTCCCATCTGCCACGGGCCGTCCATTTCGTTGCCGAGGCACCAGGTCTTGATGTTGTAGGGCTTAGCTGCGCCATGGCTCTTGCGGAGGTCGCTGTAATAGGTATTGGTGTCCAGATTGCAATATTCCAACAGATTCAGCGCGTCGCTGATGCCGCGGGTGCCGAGATTAACTGCCATCATAATGTCGGAACCGGCCTTTTCTGACCATTTCGCGAATTCTCCCAAACCGAATTCATTGGTTTCCAGAGTGCGCCATGCGAGATCCAGACGAGGTTTCCTCCCGGCCTTCGGACCTACGCTGTCCTCCCAGTAGAAGTTGGATACGAAGTTGCCTCCGGGATAGCGGATGATCGGAACCTCCAGCTCCTTCACCAGCTCCAGAACGTCTTTGCGAAAACCGTCTTCATCTGCCGTTTTGTGTCCGGGCTGATAGATGCCGTTATAAACGGCACGGCCAAGATGTTCGATGAAAGAGCCATACACGCGCTTGTCTACCTCTGCAATCTTGAAATCCTTGTCAATAATCATTTTTGCTTTTGCCATTCTTTGTTCCTCCTCTAAATTAGTTATTATAATATTTTACCCAGACGGACATTTCTCCGGCTCCCCGGTTGTTCCAGTAGCAGTAAGGAACGAATTTGAGGAGTGTCTCCTCGAAGGAAGGCGGGTCTTGAGAGTACAGCCCTTGTCTGTTTTCTTTCATAGAAGAAATTCGCTTTCCCTTTGCCGATATGGTACATGTTCCGCCGAGCAAAGCACTGTCATATTCTTCCTGCAAAGGTGCAGCGGAATCGATATAGAGATTTGCAAGCTTATTGCCGTTGTCCTTTTCCTCGAGACAATATACGAGAGGGCCTTTTTCGATGGCAACTTTGCCTGCGTCTGCCCTTACGTTGGGATTCGCATAGGTGAAACGGGCGGGTATGTCGAAAGTGATCTGAATATCAGTATCCTTGAAGCTGCTCTTTAAATAAGCGTAGCCGTCTTTTAATTCAGCAGATGCTTCTTTGCCGCCGATTTGTATTTTATAGTTCAGTGCATAGGCGGGAACATGGAGTGCGATAGTAGAATCGCAGCTTCTGTCCGAGCTTACGTGCAGGTTTACTTTTCCTTCAAAAGGAAAGCGGGTGCTCTGGGTTATGGTCAATGTGCCTGTCTCGGAGGTCAGGGCAGTCTTGCCAGAAATGAACATGTTGACCCACAAATCGCCGTCCTTCTGGAAGTATACATATTCCCCCAAACTGGCGAGAGTTCTTGCGATGTTGGGCGGACAGCAGGCTACGCCGAACCATTTCTGGCGCACGGGCTTCACGTGCTCCATGGAGGTGTGATCGAGACAGTTATTAGGCCATACTTCCAGTGGATTCACATAGAAGAAGCTCTTGCCGTCCATGGCGATTCCGGCTAATACGGTATTATACAGCGCCCGTTCCATGGTATCGATGTACTTGCCGTTCCTGGTAATCTGTGCCATCCTGCGGCCGAACAGCGCAAGGCCTATGGATGCGCAGCTCTCACAGTAATTGGAATCATTGGGAAGGTCGTAGTCCGTAGTAAAACGCTCGTAGGCGCCGGAGCTTCCGATGCCTCCGGTTATATACATGCGCCTTTCCACGATGTTATTCAACAATCTTTCGCATGCCTCTAAAAGTTCCCTGTCGTCATAAGCTGCAGCCAGATCGGCCATAGCACTGTACATATAGGTAGCCCTTACGGAATGGCCTTCGGCGGTGTCCTGCTCCCTTACCGGCTTGTGGCATTGGGAGTATTTGGGCAGAAAAGCGTTTCGATCTTTGAAAATGTCTATCCAAAGAGGATTCTTATGCTCCGAAACCAGATAGCCCGGCTCGGTGCCTCTTCTGTCGATAAAATCTTTTGCCATATCCATATATTTTTGCTCGCCGGTCACCTCCGCCAGCTTGATCATCCCGATTTCTATTTCCTGATGTCCAGGTACGGCCCGCTCATATTCTTCGGTATGGAATACATCGCAGATCAAATCCGCAAATTTTCTCATGATGCCTAAGAATTTATCTTTGCCGGTAACTTTATAATAAGCGACAGCGGCCTCCAGAAGGTGTCCTGCCGTATACAGCTCGTGCCCTTCGCGCAGATTCTTCCAGCGGTGCTTAGGAGCAAGGATGGTGAAATAAGTGTTGATATAGCCGTCGGGCTGCTGCGCCCGGCCGATTAAGTCTATGACCTCGTCAGCGGTCTCCTCAAGCTCTCTGTCGGGCTGGTAGGACAGGGAGTAGGCTACAGCCTCCAGCCATTTGGCTGCGTCGGTATCTTGAAATACGGCGCCTTCGAAGGTTCCTTCCTTTAAGCCGGCAGCTACCTTGAAGTTCGAGATGCAGTGACTGGGCTCGGCGTCGGAGACGCGGTCATTGAGTGCTTCCCACTGGTAAGGGATAATTTGGCTGGTTACCAGATGGGTATATTTATTCCAGAACGGGTCGTTCAATTGTGTGTTTTTTAAGGGGGAAAGTTCTAATTTTTCCACGTCGGCAATTACTCTCCTTTCAAAAAGATGGTATTTTTATTCTCGCAACGACTTGCTGTGATTATAGCATGTTATGTGAGGAGAGTAAATAGAAAAGCGAGTGATTATGTAAAGTAATTTTAATAGATACATAAGTAATGAAAATATTTTGTGAAGTATTTATGAAAAAAATAAAAAAATGGGTTGATTTATAGACATAAATTTTATATAATTTAGATACAAATAAAATAATTTAAATAAAAATAAACACAGGAGTGTGATAGTTATGAGAGAGGGTAAAGGTAATATAGAAGCTATTTACAATAAGCCTTGGATACTGCAAAGGGCGGATCCGTATGTATACCGGCATGAGGACGGGACTTATTATTTTACGTCTTCTATTCCGGCTTATGACGGAATCGTGATTCGTAAGGCGGATACGCTGGCGGGACTGGCGCAGGCGGATGAAGTTGAAGTGTGGCATATGCATGAGAACGGGGTTATGAGCCATCATGTATGGGCGCCGGAACTTCATTATGTTAATGGGGCCTGGTATATTTATTTCGCAGCGGGAGAGGCGGAGGCTGTCTGGAACATTCGGCCTTATGTGCTGGAGTGTAAGGATGCCGACCCGTTAACGGGTACGTGGACAGAGAAGGGGAAGATGCGGAGAGCGGATGAGGATGAGTTTTCTTTCGAGGCTTTTTCGCTGGATGCGACGGTGTTTGAGAATAAGGGGAAATATTATTACGTGTGGGCAGAGAAGGTGGGAGTAGGCAAGCAGATTTCCAATTTGTATATCGGAGAAATGGAATCGCCCTATAAGCTTCGGACGGTTCAGGTGCTGCTTACTACACCTGATTACGATTGGGAGAGGATTGGCTTCTGGGTCAATGAAGGACCGGCTGTCATAAAGAAGAACGGAAAGATATTTCTGACATATTCTGCATCGGAAACGGGTATTGCATACTGTATGGGAATGATGACGGCGGATGAGGATTCTGATTTGCTGGACCCTTTGTCGTGGAGAAAGGAAAGGCATCCGGTTCTTCAGACAAAAGAGGAAATAGGAATTTATGGTCCGGGACATAACAGCTTTACTGTGGATGAAGAGGGCAATGATATACTCGTATATCACGCTAGAACGGAAAGTGAGATCGCAGGTAATCCGCTTTATAATCCGAACCGTCACGCAATGCTCATGAAGGTTAAGTGGGACGAAGAAGGAAGACCTGTATTCGATTTCGGTGAATGATAATAAGGGAGGTATGATAAGTGAAGCATGGGCAAAAGTTAATATCGGTTGTGCTGCTTGCGGCGCTGACGGCGGGGTGCGGGCAGGCGGAGGAGAATTTCGGCGATCTTCCCCTCGTATCCGCGGAGGAGACGAAGGTATCCTTTAAGAATGTTTCCGTCCACGATCCGTCGATAGTGAAATATGATGGAACTTATTACATATTCGGTTCCCATCTGGCGGCGGCAAAGTCGGATAATTTAATGGATTGGACTCTGATAGGCAGTGGGGTGACGAAGGGGAATCCGATCATACCGGATGCCATAAGCGAGATGCCGGAGGCGTTTGAATGGGCGCAAACTGACACTTTTTGGGCTCCGGATGTGATACAATTGGATGACGGCAGATTTTATATGTATTACTGCAACTGCGAGGGAAGTTCACCCTTGTCCTGCTTGGGACTGGCGGTTTCCGATAATATAGAAGGGCCTTATAAGGATTTGGGGATTTTCCTGAAATCCGGCATGGTGGGCGAGCCCGGTGAAAATGGCGACACTTATGATGCGACCAGGCAGCCCAACGTAGTTGACCCCTGCGTGTTCTATGATGCAGAAGGAAAACTGTGGATGGTTTACGGCTCTTACTCGGGAGGGATCTTTATACTGGAGCTGGATAAAAATACCGGACTTCCTGTCGAATCGGGCTATGGCAAACAGCTGTTAGGCGGTAATCATCTTCGCATCGAGGGTGCGTACATACAGTATAATCCTGAGACGGAGTACTATTATATGTTCTTATCCTTCGGAGGTCTGGCTGCAGACGGAGCATATAACATAAGAGTGTGCCGGTCCAAGACGCCTGACGGGCCGTATTACGACAGTCAAGGTCAGGATATGATCGAATGCACAGGTCCTGACGGAAGCTTTTTCGACGATAGAGCGGCAGAGCTTTATGGCGTAAAGCTGATGGGCAATTATAAATGGACCTGGCACGAAGGAGAAAACGGGGAGAAGAGAAAAGGAATCGTTTCGCCGGGGCACAATTCCACCATTTATGATGAAGAAAGCGGAAAATATTTCATCATTTTCCATACCCGCTTCGAGAGCCAGGGAGAGAATCATGAGGTACGCGTACACCAGATGTTCTTCAATGAAGAGGGGTGGCCGGTAATTGCTCCTTACCGTTATGCAGGCGAGACTGCGGGTGAGTTTGAGAAAAAAGAGGCAGCCGGTATATATAAAGTGATCAAGCACGGCCGCCAGATTACCACTCAAATGAAAGAATCTGTAGACGTTACCCTGCACTTTGACGGAACGGTGACCGGAGCCTATGAAGGAAGCTGGGAACTGTCGGACGGAAATCATCTGAAGATTACGCTGGGAGAGGACAGCTACGACGGCGTCCTCTGCAAGCAATATGATGAGTTCGGAGAAAAATATGTAACAGGCTTTACTGTGCTGTCCGAAGACGGCGTAGCCGTTTGGGGAAGCGGGCTGGCAGCAGTAGAGGAATAGAGGAAGAAATAATACAGACAGTAAAAGCGAAGGGAGAAGGTTGGAATGGCAAGACTATTTATTAATGAAAAGAACAAAAAAGCGCATATTAACGCTGAGATTTACGGGCATTTTTCGGAACATCTGGGACGATGTATTTATGAAGGCCTGTATGTAAGAGAGGATTCAGGAATTCCCAATGTAAACGGAATGCGGAAGGATGTTGTAGGTGCCCTTAAGGAAATGGGAATCCCGCTTCTTCGGTGGCCGGGCGGTTGTTTTGCAGACGAGTATCATTGGAAGGACGGCATCGGCCCCAAGGAAACGAGAAAGAAAATGATCAATACCCATTGGGGAGGAGTAGTTGAGGACAACAGCTTCGGAACCCACGAATTTTTTGAGCTGTGCGAGCAGCTTGGATGCAAAACTTATGTAAATGGTAATGTGGGAAGCGGTACGGTCCAGGAAATGAGCGAGTGGGTGGAATATATGACTTTCGAAGGAGTATCTCCCATGGCTGACCTGCGTAAGCAAAATGGCCGGGAAAAGCCCTGGAAAATCGATTATTTCGGAGTGGGCAACGAGAACTGGGGCTGCGGGGGCAGCATGACACCGGAATATTACGCTAATCTTTACAGAAGATTCCAGACCTATGTGAGGCAGTACAATGCCGACAGACCGATCAAAAAAATATGCGGAGGAGCTAACGTCGCAGATTATTTTTGGACAGAGGACGTGCTGAAGACCTGCTTTGCACCGCCGCATCCCGATTTTATGCACGGTTATATGGACGGTCTCTCTCTTCATTATTATGTACATCCTGAAGGATGGGAGGTCAAAGGCAGTGCTACAGACTTCGACGATAAGGTATGGTATAAGACGCTGGCGAAGGCGAAATATATGGAAGAGCTGGTAACACGCCACGGCGCGATTATGGATCAATATGATCCCGGCAAGAAAATTGGAATGATTGTGGACGAATGGGGCTGCTGGTTCACGGTGGAGCCAGGCACCAATCCGGGCTTCCTGTATCAGCAGAGCACTATGCGCGATGCTTTGGTAGCAGGCATTACGCTGGATATTTTCAATAAGAACTGTGACAGGGTGCAAATGGCATGTATTGCACAGATGGTGAATGTACTTCAGTCCGTAATACTGACAGAAGGCGAAAAGATGATTCTTACACCTACTTATCATGTATTCCATATGTATAAGCATCATCAGGATGCGGAGCTTGTGGAAAGCTTTATAGAAGGAAATGACGTGATCGGAGAGGAGGAATATAGGGTGCCGCACCTTAGCGAGTCCGTGTCGGTAGATGCGCAGGGATATGTGAATGTTACGATAAACAATCTGTCCATATCCGAAAGTATGCCGGTAGAGATGGTATTTGCCCAACTGGAGCCTTCATCGGTTCAGGGAGTTGTTCTTACGGAAGAAATGCGTGCTCATAATACTTTTGAAGATCCTGACAGAGTAAAAGAAGCTGAATTCACAGATTATACGGTAGAAGGAAGAGTTATCCGCTTTACCGCTCCTGCGTGCAGTGTGATCAGTTTTCGCGTTAAATAGGCAGAAAAGAATGGAAGAAAAACCAAGGCGTATGTGCCGGAAGTGTCTGACCGCGGATATGGACGAGAAGGAATATTTTGAGAACCTTCATATATATATTGCTCATCTCGATGAGGATATTAAGGCACCCCCGCCTTTGTATGAGGAAAGGCTGTCTGTCTGCAAAGGTTGTGATTTGCTCGCGGACGGCATGTGCAGGGCATGCGGATGCTATGTGGAGCTGCGGGCAGCAATACGTAAAAAGGCTTGTCCATACGAAAAGTGGAAGCCCGAAAAAAACTGAATAAATGAATTATTTTATTTATATAGTAAAAACTAAATTATTTTAAATTAATATTGACATACATACTTATGTATTGTACAATATGAACATAAGAAAACCGCAAATAAAAGAAAAGCATACAAAGTGCTTAATCATGTAATAGGTGCAAAAAGTAAAATTATATATTTTACTAAATTATTTGACAATTTGCGCAATTACAAAATCGAGCGGTCCAATGTTTCTAATCAATTAAAGGAGGTAGGGAAATGAAGAAAAAGTTATTAGCTACAATTTTAAGCGTTGCTTTGACAGCATCCATGTTGGCTGGCTGCGGTTCCAGCGCCGGCACGGATGGAGCAGCCACCGGCGATGCGGCAGCAGAGACTACTACTGAGGCCGATGCAGAAGCAGGCGATGATGCTGCGGCAACAGAAGAAGGGGAAGTTGCGGAGGGCGAAGCAGCTCCGGAAGCGGTTACCACCGTAGGTGATCCTAACGGCACACATATGGAGATGTGGTCCTTTGTTGAATTACACAATACGTTCTATGCCAGCATGTTAGAGAAATGGAATGCTGAGAATCCGGATAGAACGATCGAAATCACATTTACTACATATCCTTATGCGGATATGCACACGAAATTATTAACATCCTTGAATGCAGGTACCGGTGCTCCGGATCTCTGCGATGTAGAGGTTGGGCAGTTCCCCAATGTTGTAGCTGGTATGGATACGTGGCTTTATCCTTTGGATGATGCACTTGCACCCTACGCTGCTGACTTAGTTCAGGCACGTCTCGATACTTATGCCGGTGCCGACGGCAAGCATTATGGGGCTCCTACACACGTTGGCGCTACCGTTATGTATTATAATGCAGAGCTGCTCGAGTCTTATGGCATCGATTATACGACGATTAAGACATGGGATGATTACACCGCAGCAGGCGAGAAGCTGAAAGAAGCTTCTAATGGAGAAGTCATGCTGACCTCCGTTGATACGGCAGGCGTTGACTGGATGTGGGTAGCAATGGCAGAGTACGGCGAAGACTGGACCGGCGGTTTTGATGGTTTCGCAAACGTACAGCTTGAATCTGTTAAGAATATGATGACTATGCAGCAGGGATGGCTGGATTCCGGTATCGCTATGGTATCTCCCGACGGACACGTTGACCTTGAAGCAGGCTTCCAGAATATCCTGGACGGTAACATCGCTTCCTTCCCGAAGGCACTTTGGTTCATGAGCCGTTTCCTTAACTATATGCCTGAAGAAGCAGGAAAATGGGCGTTAGCTCCCTGTCCGGTATTTGAAGAAGGCCAGCCTCGCTCCGTAGGTATCGGCGGTACAGGTACGGTTGTTACGAATCAGTCAGTAGATACCCAGTTGGCGGCAGATTTCATTTCTTATGCGAAGTGCTCTGAAGAAGGAGCTAAGGGAATCTGGGAGGTTCTTGGATTCGATGTATGCAACAGCGCAATGTGGACAGATGAGTCTATCACACATGATCCGAATAACGAATATGTTAAGTTCTTCAGAACGAATCCTTACGACGTTCTTAATGAAGTAAAAGATGAAATCGGCAAGATCAGCGTTGTAGCTATCAGCCCGACGATCAATGAGCAGATGTGCAACGTTACATTGAACGATGTATTGGAAAATAAAATGGATGTAGATGAAGCGTTACAGGCCGCGCAGGATGTAATCAGCTTAGAAGAGTAGTAACTACCGGGGATTGCTTAGGGAAGTAACTTCCTGGGCAATCCCTTTTAAGTAATAGGGAATTAATCCTATTACATAAAAGATAGATGCGCAGCTACGCGTGCGGAACAAAAGTTATATTTTATAAATTAATGGGTTAATGGGGTTGTTGGTAAGGAGTGTGATTGCATATGAAAATAAGAAAGTTTTTTTATTCGCAGAAGGCGGCGCCCTATGTGTTTGTGCTGCCGTTTATACTGAGTTTTTGTTTCTTTTGGATTTATCCCCTTTGCAGTACGATAACAATGAGCTTTCAGGATATTCTTCCTACGGGAACCGAATGGATAGGCCTGAAAAATTATAAAAAGCTGTTGATAGATACAACCTTTCACCAGGCGATTTTGAACAGCTTCCAATACATGCTGTTAACGATTGTATTGCTCATACCTTTTCCGATGGCGTTCGCGGTATTGATGGACTCCAGACTGGTAAAAGCAAAAGGTATTTGGAAGGCTTTTCTCTATCTTCCGGCACTTACATCTGTAGTTATTTCGGGTACTTTATTCCGTTTGATGTTCTCTGAATACAGCACGGGGCAGTTGAACGTAATTACAAGTTTTCTCGGACTGGGAACCTTTAAATGGCTGAAAGTTAAGGCCACGGGACTCTTCGCTCTCGTATTGGTCTGCTGCTGGAGATGGACCGGCGTGAATATGCTCTATTTCCTGTCCGGTCTGAAATCGATCGACGGCGCGTTATATGAATCCGCGGAAATCGACGGCGCTTCCGGTTTGCAGAAATTCCGTTTCATAACGATACCTCTTTTGAAACCGACCACTATTTACGTACTTACCATCAGTATCTATGCCGGTCTGGCGATGTTTATGGAAAGCTTTATGTTGTGGGCTGGTCCGGATTCGCCGAACAACATCGGTCTTACCATCGTAGGCTACCTGTACAAACGCGGTATTGCCAAGAACCAGTTGGGCTACGGCAGTGCGGTAGGTCTTGTACTTTTGGTAATTGCACTCTTTATCAACGTTGTTCAGTTGGTGCTGAGCGGCACATTCAAGAAGGAGGAAAAATAATATGGCAAACGTAAAATCCCCTTCATTCGATCAAATGGGTATGAGTAAAAAGAATAAAATATTGAGCGTTTTTGCCACGAGTTGGTTCGTGCTGCTCTCCTTCATCATCGTATTTCCGATTTTTGCAGGATTGCTCGCTTCCTTCCGTCCCGGTCAGGAGCTGATCCGAAAGGGACTTAGCGTAGACCTGAATGTAACAACGATGACGCTCGATAACTATATATATTTGTTCAGCGGCAACGTAGATTCGCAGAAATATTTCATGTGGTTCAAGAACAGCTTGATTCTTACGCTGATTTCGGTAGTGGGAACACTGGCAATCTGCTACCTGGTAGCCTATGGCTTATCCATGTATGAGTTTCCCTTAAGAAGGCTCCTGTTCTTCCTCGTAATCGCTACGATGATGGTACCCTTTGAAATATTGATGCTTCCTCTGTATAAAGAGATGATTACATTGAAGCTGATCGACACCACCGCAGGAGTTGTGCTGCCGGGAATATGCGGTGCATCCACTATATTCTTCTTCCGGCAGTATATGATAGGACTGCCCAAGGAGCTTCTGGATGCGGGACGCATAGATGGCGCGACGGAATACGGCATTTGCTTCAGGATCATGCTTCCTATTACAAAGCCTGCCTTTGCGGCAATGTCCATCCTCTGCGCCATGGGTGCATGGAACAATATCCTCTGGCCGATGTTAGTATATAGAAGTGCCAGCAAGTTCACGCTCCCGATAGGCCTTAATACTTTGTTAACGCCCTACGGAAACAATTACGATGTACTGATTGCCGGCTCCATGTTCGGCATCATCCCGGTGTTTGTTGTATTCCTTTGCTTCCAGAAGTATTTTATCGATGGAATGACTGC
>JAEWPN010000251.1 GCA_023399455.1 Bacillota bacterium | reverse complement strand
AAAAAAGTACTTGAAACATGAGGAAACATCATGTATACTACTTATTGCTGTGGCATGATAGCAATGAAGCGTGAGGTTGCTGCCGAAAGGCAGGTTTTCCGTGGAGCGAATGTCAAGAGAGCCGGATATAAGCGGCTTAGGAAACTGACGACAAGTCACTGTACAGATAATATGGTCTACGTAGAAGATAATCTTCTGACAGCAACGTGGAAACGACGTGTGAGATAGTCCGATGAGTGAGAAACTTTAGGACACACACGGGAGAGTGTACAGTCACCGCTTGTCGTACTTAAATTAAAAAGTGCGAAAAGGAGGCGACTTTTTTTATGGCAAGTCAAGTAATGAGAATCACATTAAAAGCTTACGATCATCACCTGGTTGATGCATCTGCCAAAAAAATCATTGAAACAGTTAAGAAAAACGGATCACAGGTAAGCGGACCGGTACCCCTTCCCACCAAAAAGGAAGTAGTTACTATTCTTAGAGCGGTTCACAAGTACAAGGATTCCAGAGAGCAGTTCGAACAAAGAACTCACAAGAGACTGATCGATATCATTACCCCGACACCCAAGACAGTTGATGCGCTGCAGAGACTCGAGATGCCGGCTGGTGTATATATTGACATCAAGATGAAAAACAAATAATTTTCATCGCAAGCAGACAAATAAGACCCCTACTAGTATGCAAAGTTTCGATAAGGAACTAGGCCGCTGTAGAATAAAATGTAACTTTCAAGGCCAAAACATAGCGCCAAATATGCGCTTTCCGCATATTTTGTGCGCATCGCGAAGCGATAACTGTGAAGGCACTGGACAGTTATAAACAGGAGGTAAAGAAATGAAAAAAGCTATTTTGGCTACGAAAGTCGGAATGACTCAAATCTTCGATGAGAACGGTTCCCTGATTCCGGTAACGGTACTTCAGGCAGGACCTTGCGTTGTAACACAGATCAAGACAGAAGAGAACGATGGTTACAAAGCAGTACAGGTTGGCTTTGCTGACAAGAAAGAAAAAATTGTTAACAAAGACAAGAGCGGCAAAAAAGAAGTGGTTCACAGACATGGCGTGAATAAAGCGATGAAAGGTCACTTTGACAAGGCTGGCGTACCCGGTAAGAGATATGTGAGAGAATTCAAGTTCGAGAATTCTGAGGAATACGCACTCGGCAACGAAATCAAAGCGGACATTTTTGCGATAGGAGATAAAGTAGATACATCTGCAATCTCAAAAGGTAAAGGCTTCCAGGGTGCGATCAAGAGACACGGACAGCACAGAGGACCTATGACACATGGTTCCAAATTCCATCGTCACCAGGGTTCCAACGGCGCATGTTCTTCTCCGAGCCGCGTGTTCAAAGGAAAAGGAATGCCCGGACACATGGGCTGCGTAAGAGTTACGGTTCAGAATCTTGAGATAGTAAGAGTAGATGCAGACAAGAACCTGCTTTTAGTAAAAGGTGCAGTTCCGGGACCTAAGAAAGCTTTAGTGACAATAAAAGAAACCGTTAAGGTTGAAGCATAAGCCTGAAACGGGTGAAAGGAGGACCATTCAGATGGCAAACGTATCTGTTTATAATATGGAAGGCAAAGAAGTTGGTAAAATCGACTTAAACGATGCGGTATTCGGCGTTCAGGTCAATGAACATCTGGTACACATGGCAGTCGTACAACAGCTTGCAAATAATCGTCAGGGAACACAGAAAGCAAAGACACGTGCAGAAGTTTCCGGCGGCGGAAGAAAACCTTGGAGACAGAAGGGAACGGGTCATGCAAGACAAGGTTCCACAAGATCTCCCCAGTGGACCGGAGGCGGCGTAGTGTTCGCACCCGTTCCGAGAGACTATTCTTTCAAGATGAACAAGAAAGAGAAGCAGGCGGCACTCAAGTCTGCGCTTACGAGCAGAGTAGAAGGCAACAAATTGATTGTTGTAGATGAACTGAAACTGGACGGAATCAAGACGAAAGAGTTCAAAAAAGTTCTCGATAACTTGGGCGTAAGCAAAGCTTTAGTGATTACTGGAACAATTGATAATAACGTAATCTGTTCGGCAAGAAACATCCCTGCTGTTGCGACCTCTTATGTAGCAATCGACAAAGCAGGAGAAATCAAAGATGTTCTGAGCACGATTAATGTTTATGACATTATGAAATATGGTACCGTTGTTCTTACAAAAGAAGCGGTAGCTAACATTGAGGAGGTGTACGCATAATGGCAGCGATTCAATATTATGATGTAATCCTCAAACCGGTTGTAACCGAGAAGAGTATGGCTGGTATGAGCGAAAAGAAATACACGTTTTTGGTTCATACAGAAGCGAACAAGACACAGATTAAAGAAGCTGTTGAGAAAATGTTCGAAGGAACAAAGGTTAAGAAAGTTAACACCATGAATTTGGATGGAAAGACGAAAAGACGCGGAAACACTTACGGAAAAACTTCTAAAGTGAAGAAAGCGATCGTTCAGTTAACGGAAGACAGCAAAGATATCGAAATCTTCGCAGGACTTTAAGAATAAAGTTTTCTGATAGTTTTTGAAGAAATAATACAAGTAACATTAAATCGAAGAAGTAACGTTAAAAGTATGCGATAGGCATTTGGGAACCCGTTAGTTCCCACACCGCGTTACTCGCACGAACGCCGCAGGAGAGTCCGGTATGGGTGCTGAATTCAGCCGCCAGACATGCGCCGTCCATGCTCAGCCTACCGCGCGACTCATTAGTAAAGGAGAAAAAATCATGGGAATTAAGACATACAACCCATATACACCTTCCAGAAGAAATATGACCGGCTCTGATTTCGCTGAGATTACAAAGACAACTCCTGAAAAGTCTCTTTGTGTTTCTTTGAAAAAGAATGCAGGACGTAACAATCAAGGTAAAATCACAGTAAGACACCATGGTGGTGGTTCCAGAAGAAAATACAGAATTATCGACTTCAAGAGAAATAAAGATGGTATTCCCGCAACGGTTGTAGGTATCGAATATGATCCTAACAGAACGGCAAATATCGCGCTCATCAGCTATGCAGACGGCGAAAAGGCGTATATCATCGCTCCTGAAGGATTGACGGACGGCATGACCGTAATGAACGGTGCTCAGGCCGAGGTAAGAGTAGGTAATTGCCTGCCGTTATCTGAAATTCCTGTCGGTACTCAGATTCACAACATCGAGTTATATCCGGGCAAAGGCGGACAGCTCGTTCGTTCTGCCGGAAACAGCGCACAGTTAATGGCAAAAGAAGGCAAATATGCAACACTGCGTCTTCCTTCAGGCGAAATGAGAATGGTGCCGATTAACTGCAGAGCGACCGTTGGTGTTGTAGGAAATGTTGACCATAGCCTTATTAATATCGGTAAAGCAGGACGTAAGCGTAACATGGGTATCCGCCCTACGGTCCGCGGTTCTGTTATGAACCCTAACGACCATCCGCACGGTGGTGGTGAAGGTAAGACCGGTATCGGACGTCCGGGACCGTCTACACCTTGGGGCAAACCTGCACTCGGCTTAAAGACGCGTAAGAAGAAAAAAGCATCCAACAAGCTGATTGTAAGAAGAAGAGATGGCAGGAGCATAAAGTAATGATGACTACTTTATGCCGTTAAAATAAGGAGGAAGAATAATGGCTAGATCACTTAAAAAGGGACCATTTGCAGACGAGAGTTTACTGAGAAAAGTAGATGCTATGAATGCAGCAGGACAAAAACAAGTTGTTAAGACTTGGTCTCGTCGTTCTACAATTTTCCCTTCATTTGTGGGACATACAATTGCAGTTCATGACGGAAGAAAGCATGTTCCCGTATATGTAACGGAAGATATGGTTGGCCACAAGCTCGGTGAGTTTGTTGCTACCAGAACCTATAGAGGTCACGGTAAGGACGAAAAGAAATCAAGAGTAAGATAAGAAGGAGGTAATATCCATGGCAAAAGGACATAGATCCCAAATTAAAAGAGAGAGAAATGCGCAGAAAGATATCAGACCTTCAGCTAAGTTATCTTACGCTAGAATCTCTGTTCAGAAAGCATGTTTCGTACTCGATGCTATCAGAGGCAAAGATGTGAACACGGCGCTCGCTGTTTTGGAATACAATCCCAGATATGCTTCAGGCGTTGTTAAGAAATTATTGGAATCAGCTATCGCTAATGCTGAGTATAAGCACAGTCAGGATCCGACAAAATACCCGAATCCGGAGAATCTTTATGTGGCAGAATGCTTCGCTAATAAAGGTCCTACAATGAAAAGAGTAAAACCGAGAGCACAGGGAAGAGCTTACAGAATCGAAAAGAGAATGAGCCACATCACTGTTGTGCTCGATGCAAAGTAGAAAGGAGTAAACATGGGACAGAAAGTTAATCCTCACGGCTTAAGAGTCGGCATTATAAAAGAATGGGATTCCAAATGGTATGCTGATGCTGAATTTTCAGATTTCTTAGTGGAAGATTACAACATCAGAAAATTCCTTAAAAAGAAATTATACAGTGCCGGAATCTCCAAGATTGAAATCGAAAGAGCATCCGACCGAGTAAAGGTTATTATTTATACTGCAAAACCGGGCGTTGTTATCGGTAAAGGCGGTGCAGAAATCGAAATAACCAAACAAGAGCTTGCCAAGCTGACAAATAAGAAAGTTTTAGTAGACATTAAAGAAATCAAGAGACCCGACAAAGATGCACAGCTTGTTGCGGAGAACATCGCGCAGCAGCTTGAGAACCGTGTATCCTTCAGACGTGCAATGAAATCCTGCATGGGAAGAACCATGAAATCAGGAGCGCTTGGAATCAAGACCTCTTGTTCAGGACGTCTCGGCGGTGCGGATATGGCTCGTACGGAGTTCTACAGCGAAGGAACTATTCCGCTTCAGACTTTGAGAGCAGACATCGATTACGGCTTTGCAGAAGCTGATACAACTTATGGTAAAGTTGGTGTTAAAGTATGGATTTACAAAGGTGAGGTACTTCCTACTAAGAACAAAAACGAAGAAAAGGTATCTTCGGAGGAAGGGAGCGATAAATAATGTTAATGCCTAAAAGAGTAAAACGTCGTAAACAGTTCCGTGGTTCCATGGCAGGAAAAGCAACCCGCGGTAACAAGATCACTTACGGTGAGTATGGTATCGTAGCATTAGATCCATGTTGGATTAAATCTAACCAGATCGAAGCGGCCCGTGTCGCTATGACCCGTCACATCAAACGTGGCGGTAAGGTTTGGATCAAGATTTTCCCCGATAAGCCAGTAACAGCGAAACCAGCAGAAACACGTATGGGTTCCGGTAAAGGTTCCCTGGAATACTGGGTAGCGGTTGTTAAGCCCGGACGTGTAATGTTTGAAATCTCCGGTGTATCCGAAGATGTAGCAAAAGAAGCATTACGTCTTGCAACACATAAGCTTCCATGTAGATGTAAAATTGTTTCTAAAGCAGACTTGGAAGGCGGTGTATCAAATGAAAACCAATAAGTATGTAGAAGATTTAAATACAAAATCAGCTACAGATTTAGCACAGGAATTAGTAGCTGCTAAAAAAGAACTTTTCAATTTGAGATTCCAGAACGCAACAAATCAGTTAGACAACACAGCTAGAATCAAAGAAGTGAGAAAGAATATTGCCAGAATTCAGACTGTTATCACACAGAAGGGAAAAGCTGCGAAGTAATATGAGTTGGCTGACAGATTAGAAAGGAGAATCAATCGTGGAAAGAAATCTTAGGAAAACACGTACTGGCAAGGTTACCAGTAACAAAATGGAAAAAACAATTGTTGTTGCTATAGAAGACCATGTAAAGCACCCTCTTTATAACAAGATCGTAAAGAGAACTTATAAATTGAAAGCGCACGATGAGAATAACGAATGCAACATCGGCGACACAGTAAAAGTAATGGAAACGAGACCGTTGTCAAAGGACAAAAGATGGAGACTTGTGGAAATTATCGAAAGAGCAAAATAGAACAATTTCGCTGCGGCGAAGTGTGGTAATAGTTTTGGAAGGAGAATTAGCATGATTCAGCAAGAAAGCAGACTTAGGGTTGCTGATAATACAGGTGCAAAAGAACTTCTTTGTATCAGAGTTATGGGCGGATCCACAAGAAGATATGCGAATATCGGCGATATCATCGTTGCCAGCGTAAAAGATGCAACACCCGGTGGCGTTGTGAAAAAAGGTGATGTGGTAAAGGCTGTAGTTGTTCGTACTGTAAAAGGCGCTCGTCGTAAAGACGGTTCTTATATTAAATTTGACGAGAACGCTGCTGTTATTATCAAAGATGACAAGACTCCGAGAGGAACCCGTATTTTTGGACCAGTAGCAAGAGAGCTTCGTGAGAAACAGTTTATGAAAATCGTTTCTTTGGCTCCTGAAGTATTATAGGAGGTGTCTTAATGTCAACAGTGAAAATTAAAAAAGGCGATACTGTAAAAGTAATCGCCGGTAAAGACAATGGTAAAGAAGGAAAGGTCGTTTTAGTAGATGCAAAGAACGGCAAAGTGTTAGTAGAAGGCGTGAATATGATCACAAAGCATACGAAACCCTCTGCAAACAATCAGAACGGCGGAATCGTTCAGAAGGAAGCAGCTATTGATTTATCTAATGTAATGTATGTACACAAAGGCAAGCCTACCAGAATTGGTATCCGGAGAACAGCAGATGATAAGCGTCCGGGCAAGACCAAAGCGGTTCGCGTAGCTAAATCAACGGGCGAAGTTATTGATTAATTCTAAGGAAGGAGGTCTAGACGCGTGAGCAGACTTAAAGAAATGTATAAAAATGAGATCGTAGACGCTATGGTCAAAAAGTTTGGATATAAAAACATTATGGAAGTGCCGAAGCTCGATAAGATCGTTATCAACATGGGCGTAGGCGAAGCGAAAGAGAATGCGAAGATTTTGGAATCTGCTGTAAAGGATCTTGAGACGGTTACAGGTCAGAAGGCGGTCCTTACAAAAGCAAAAAATTCTATTGCTAACTTCAAAATCAGAGAAGGAATGCCTATCGGATGCAAAGTTACACTTCGCGGTGAGAAAATGTATGAATTCCTCGATCGTTTGGTAAACCTCGCATTACCTCGTGTACGTGACTTCAGAGGCGTTAGTTCTAACGCATTTGACGGACGCGGCAACTATGCGCTCGGTATTAAAGAGCAGCTTATTTTCCCCGAAATCGAATATGATAAGGTGGATAAAGTAAGAGGTATGGATATTATCTTTGTTACAACGGCAAAGACAGATGAAGAATCCCGTGAATTATTAACATTATTCAACATGCCATTCGCAAAATAGAGGAGGTAAATTCATGGCTAAGACAGCAATGAAGATTAAACAGCAGCGTAAGCCTAAATTCTCCACGAGAGAATACAATCGCTGCAAAATTTGTGGTCGTCCACATGCTTATTTGAGAAAATACGGAATTTGCAGAATTTGCTTCCGTGAATTAGCATACAAGGGACAAATCCCGGGCGTGAAAAAAGCAAGCTGGTAAAAAGGAGGCAAACTAAATGACGATGAGTGATCCTATTGCAGATATGCTTACGAGAGTTCGCAATGCAAATACTGCAAAACATGATACGGTAGATGTTCCGTCTTCTAAGATGAAATTAGCTATTGCGCAGATTCTTTTAGAGGAAGGCTACATTAAGAAATTTGATATAATCGAGGATGGAAACTTCAAAACAATCCGTATTGCACTAAAATACGGCGCTGACAAAAACGAAAAGATCATCGCAGGCATTAAGAGAATCTCTAAGCCGGGTCTTCGTGTATATGCCAACAAGCAAGAGCTTCCTAAAGTTCTTGGAGGACTTGGTATCGCTATCATTTCCACAAATCAAGGCGTAATAACCGATAAAAAAGCGAGAGAGCTTCAGGTAGGCGGAGAAGTTTTAGCATTCGTGTGGTAAAAACTTCGCAAAGCGAAGTTAGGAACATTGAAACAAGACAATAATAGGAGGTACGGGCATGTCACGTATAGGAAGAATGCCAATCGCGGTTCCGGCAGGCGTAGCTGTGGATATCGCAGAAAATAATAAAGTGACTGTAAAAGGTCCCAAGGGAACACTTGAAAGAGTGCTTCCGTCTGAAATGGAAATTAAAAAGGAGGGTGCTGAAATCGTTGTAACGAGACCTAACGATTTGAAGAAAATGAAATCTCTCCACGGACTTACGAGAACTTTGATCAACAACATGGTAGTAGGTGTTACCGCAGGCTATGAAAAAAAGCTGGAAGTAAACGGTGTCGGTTACAAAGCAGCAAAGAACGGCAAGAAATTAGTTTTATCTTTAGGATATTCCCATCCGGTAGAGATGGATGATCCTGAAGGCATCGAAGCAGTAGTTGAAGGACAGAATGTCATTATTGTTAAAGGAATCGATAAAGAAAAAGTTGGCCAATTCGCAGCTGAAATCAGAGATAAGAGAAGACCGGAGCCTTATAAGGGCAAGGGTATCAAATATGCTGATGAAACTATCAGACGTAAAGTTGGTAAGACTGGTAAGAAATAGATAAGGAGAGTATGATAATGGTTAGTAAAGAATCTAGACAAAAAGTTCGTGTAAAAAAACACATGAAAATTCGTAACCGTTTCAGCGGCACAGCCGGAAGGCCGCGGTTATCTGTTTTCAGAAGTAATAATCATATGTATGCTCAAATTATCGACGATACAGTTGGAAATACTTTAGTGGCGGCTTCCACTCTTGAAAAAGACGTAAAGGCTGAGCTTGAGAAAACCAATAACGTTGATGCAGCAGCATATTTAGGAACACTAATTGCTAAAAGAGCATTGGAAAAAGGTATTACAACAGTAGTCTTTGATAGAGGCGGCTTTATATACCACGGAAAAGTAGCAGCATTAGCTGAAGCAGCCAGAGAAGCTGGCTTAGAATTCTAGGAAGGGAGAGAAAATCACATGAGACATACAATCATTGATGCAAGTCAGCTTGAATTGAATGAAAAAGTAGTTTCCATCAAGAGAGTAACTAAGGTTGTAAAAGGTGGTCGTAACTTCCGATTCACTGCTTTAGTTGTTGTAGGCGACGGAAACGGACACGTAGGCGCAGGACTTGGAAAAGCAACTGAAATTCCTGAAGCTATCCGTAAAGGAAAAGAAGATGCGACGAAGAATCTGGTTTCTGTTGCACTGGATGAAAATAATAGTATTACACATGATTTCCTCGGGAAATTCGGTTCTGCAACCGTTCTTTTGAAGAAGGCTCCGGATGGTACCGGTGTTATCGCCGGAGGTCCGGTACGTAACGTATGCGAACTTGCAGGTATCAAGAACATCCGTACGAAATCATTGGGCTCCAACAACAAGCAGAACACCGTTCTTGCTACAGTTGCAGGATTAAGCCAATTGAAGACTCCGGAAGAAATCGCAAAGAAACGCGGTAAATCTGTAGAAGAGATTTTGGCATAGCAGCATGAGCCATTACTTTGCGGTTCATGTTAGTTAGTGGAAGGAGAAATAGGAAATGGCAGCAAAGAAAGATACAAAAACTTTGAGAATAACATTGGTGAAATCTCCTATCGGAGCTGTGCCTAAAAATAGGGCAACGGTTGAAGCAATGGGACTTCGCAAGCTTAACAAGACGATCGAACTGCCCGATAATGAAGCTACGAGAGGGCAGATCAGACAGATAGCACATTTAGTAAAGGTAGAAGAAGTATAAGAAGATAAGGAGGTGTCAGGAATGGAATTATCTAATTTAAGACCGGCAGAAGGTTCTAAACATAGTGATAATTTTAGAAGAGGTCGCGGACACGGTTCAGGAAACGGAAAGACAGCCGGAAAAGGACACAAGGGTCAAAAAGCTCGTTCAGGAGCTCCAAGACCGGGCTTTGAAGGTGGTCAGATGCCGTTATACAGACGTATTCCTAAGAGAGGTTTTAAGAATATTAACTCTAAGGATATCGTAGGTATTAACTTGAGCGTTCTGGAAGTATTTGATAATGGCGCGACGGTCGATGTGGAAGCGTTGATCGAAAGGGGCATTGTGAAAAATCCCAGAGACGGTGTTAAGATCCTCGGAAACGGAGAATTTACTAAGAAGCTCACGGTTAAAGCTAATGCCTTCAGCGCGTCGGCAAAAGAAAAAATTGAGTCTCTTGGTGGAACAGCAGAGGTGATGTAATGTTTACAACCTTAAAGAACGCATTTAAAATCAAAGAGATTAGAGATAGAATATTTTTTACCTTCCTGATGCTGGTTGTGATCCGTCTCGGATCACAGCTACCCGCACCGGGGGTAAACAGACATTATTTTTCTAATTGGTTTGCGGCACAGACAGGAGATGCATTTAGTTTCCTGGATGCTTTTACAGGCGGTTCCTTCCTAAATATGTCCATTTTAGCATTAAACATTACCCCGTACATCACATCTTCCATTATTATGCAGCTTTTGACGATTGCGATTCCGAAGCTGGAGGAAATGCAGAGGGATGGGGAAGATGGAAGGAAGAAAATCGTAGCGATTACTCGCTATGTAACAGTGGGACTTGCTCTGTTTGAATCTGCAGCTATGGCGATTGGATTCGGAAGACAAGGCTTGCTGGAGACTTACAATGCGATAAATGTAATTACCATCATTGCGGCGCTCACTGCGGGCAGTGCGTTTCTTATGTGGATTGGTGAGAGAATTACAGAGAGTGGTGTGGGCAACGGTATTTCTATCGTGCTTGTTATCAATATTATTTCTCGTCTGCCGTATGACATCAATAATTTATTCCAGCAGTTTGTATACGGAAAATCTACGGCGTTGGCAGTAGTGGCGGCACTCATTATCATAGGCGTTATCGTCGGCATGGTAGTTTTAGTCGTTATCTTGAACGGCGGTGTGCGCAAGATTCCGGTACAGTATGCGAAAAAGGTGCAGGGCAGGAAGATGGTTGGGGGCCAGACCACCAATATACCATTGAAAGTGAATACATCGGGCGTTATTCCGATTATCTTCGCTTCTTCTCTCATGCAGCTCCCAGTCGTTATCGGTTCCTTTGTGGGTTATAAGGGAACGGGCATATGGGCAGAAATATTAAAGGGACTTACATCATCTCATTGGTGCAATCCGAAAGAACCGATTTATTCCATCGGACTTTTGGTATACGTTTTACTTGTAATTTTCTTTGCATATTTCTATACATCCATTACCTTTAATCCGTTGGAGGTAGCCGACAGGATGAAGAAGCAGGGAGGTTTTATCCCCGGTATCAGACCTGGTAAGCCTACCAGCGATTATTTGACCAAAATATTGAATTACATTATTTTTATAGGTGCTCTTGGACTGACTCTTGTAGCAGTAATTCCTTTTGTATTCAACGGCGTGTTCAATGCCAGCGTATCATTCGGAGGAACGAGCCTTATCATTATCGTAAGCGTTGTGCTCGAGACGATAAAGCAGATTGAGTCGAAGATGTTAGTTCGTAACTACAAAGGATTTTTGAATGATTAGGATTAGCCAAAATCCTTTTAGAATCATAATAGGAAGGCAAGGGGAAGGGCCTGTGGCCCGCTCCCATGCTTCTTCCGAAATCAGGAACAAAAGAACTTCTGATTTTGAGATGGGCACCCGCCTCGCAGCGTGTGTCCGTTTGTTCAACATATGAGCAATTCGCGAAGCGTGTTGCTCGTTGTTTTAGTGTGGACTTTTGCTAAGAAAGGACGATATAACTATGAAAATTATTATGTTAGGTGCTCCGGGAGCCGGAAAAGGAACACAGGCGAAAATGATTGCGGATAAATACAGCGTTCCCCATATTTCTACCGGCGATATTTTCAGAGCAAATATTAAAAACGGCACAGAACTTGGCATGGAAGCCAAAAAATACATGGACCAGGGTCTGCTCGTTCCCGATGAGCTGACTGTGAAGATATTACTCGACAGAGTAGCAGCGGACGACTGCAAAAACGGCTATGTGTTAGATGGTTTTCCGAGAACGATTCCTCAGGCTCAGGTGCTTGATAAAGCCCTTACCGAGTTAAACGATGGGATCGATTATGCTATCGATGTGGATGTGCCCGATGAAAATATCGTAAAGAGAATGTCCGGCAGACGCGCTTGTCCCTCGTGCGGAGCTACATATCATATTGAACACGTTCCTCCCCAAAAAGAAGGGATTTGTGATAGATGCGGAAAAGAGCTGGTGCTCCGCGATGACGATAAACCGGAGACCGTTTTGAACCGTCTTAAGGTTTACCATGAACAGACACAGCCTTTGATTGATTTCTTCAGCAAGAAGGGTGTACTCAGGACAGTGGACGGTACCAGGCCCATGCAGGACGTATTCGACGCTATCGCGGGTACGCTGGAAGCGTAATGCACCATGGTGCATTGAGAAAGGCACGGTTATAATATGGCAGTATCAATTAAATCTGACAGAGAAATAGAACTGATGCGCGATGCGGGTAAAATACTCGCAGAAGTTCATGCGCGCCTCGGAGATGCAATCGAACCGGGGATGTCAACGCTTGATATCGACAGGCTGGGAGAAAAGCTGATTCGCAGCTACGGTTGTATTCCTAATTTCTTGAATTATAACGGCTATCCGGCATCCATATGTGTGTCCGTTAATGACGAAGTGGTCCATGGAATTCCCCATAAGGATCACATATTGCAGGACGGGGACATCGTGAGTCTGGATGCGGGCTTAATATATAAAGGGTATCATTCGGACGCGGCGAGAACACACGCCGTCGGCACGATAGATGATAAAGCCAGAAAACTGATAGAAGTGACGAAGCAAAGTTTTTTTGAAGGGATTAAAATGGCAAAATCAGGCAATCATTTGTATGATATATCAAATACGATTGACCGGTATGTATCATCCTTCGGATACGGCATTGTCAGGGATCTGGTAGGTCACGGTATCGGAACCAAGCTGCACGAAGAACCGCAGATACCGAATTTTGCTCAGCGCCGCAAGGGGATCAGGCTTCAGTCCGGAATGACTTTAGCGGTAGAACCCATGATCAATATGGGTGACTGGGAAGTGGAATGGCTGGATGATGACTGGACGGTAGTTACCGCAGACGGTTCCTTGTCCGCTCATTATGAGAATACGATTCTCATCACTGACGGCGAGCCGGAAATCCTCACTTTGTTGTAACGAGGTCAGGTGTATGCAGGTAGCGGCAGAATGGAGATTTTTATGATAGGAATGTTTGCGACATCGAAAGCAGGCCATGATAAAGATACGGTATATATCATAGTACGGGAAGATGCCGAATATGTATATTTAGCAGATGGAAAATATAAAGATATAGAACATCCAAAAAAGAAAAATAAAAAGCATATTCAGATTATCAAGAAAGAATCCGATGATATTCTAAAAGAGAAGCTGATAAAGAAACAGCCAATATATAATGAAGAAATAAGGAAAGCGATAGGAGGTATCGTATGTCAAAAGCAGATGTAATTGAAATTGAAGGAACAGTGATCGAAAAATTGCCAAACACCATGTTTCAGGTAGAATTAGAAAATGGACACAAGGTGCTTGCTCATATAAGCGGTAAGTTAAGACAGAATTTCATTCGTATCTTACCCGGAGATAAAGTAACTTTAGAATTATCTCCCTATGATTTGTCCAAGGGACGTATTATTTGGAGAGATAAGTAGAAGGCAAGTCGTATGCAACGTATCGTGTTAAGATAAATTGTATTATGAATCTGTCTAAGGGACGTATTATCAGGAGAGACAGGCGGAAAATGGGCAAAAGTTGTGAAAATGCCCTTGCATTTGCATTGTTTCCATGATATAATGTAAAACGGTCTTTTTTGAAAGGAGGGTTTAACATGAAGGTTAGATCATCAGTAAAACCAATTTGCGAAAAGTGCAAAATCATTAAAAGAAAAGGAAGAATCAGAGTAATCTGTGAGAATCCCAAGCACAAACAAAGACAAGGATAATCCCTGCGCTAACAGTTAATTTTATGAATAGCAGAGGATCCTTGTCCAATTATGATATGCGGCTGCAGCGCGGATTATTCTTATGAGTGTTGTTCACTCATTAATTTAATAATAAAAAGTGCTGATGAATATAAATCGATTATAATTGAATGTAGGAGCCTACGGAGATTACTTGTTGATACCAAGTCCGGCTGTTTAGTCAGCAGACTTTCAGAGGGATTTGGAAAGGTCGGATTCGATTCCGGTTGGATGTGCATCACGCCATCTCAATCAACTTAGTAGCGGCATGAACTATTTTCATGCAGAGAAAAATATGCGAAAGCATGGCATCCCCCGCGAAAGATATTTATAAGCGAAATGAGTAAAGAACACTCGAGGATGCTACGAAGAAAATGGAGGAAATGTAAATGGCTCGTATTTCAGGTGTTGACTTACCTAGAGAAAAACGTGTGGAGATCGGACTCACATATATCTATGGTATAGGAAGAGTAAGTGCAAACAAGATTCTTGAAGCGGCAAAGGTTAATCCTGATACCCGTGTAAGAGAATTGACGGATGAAGAAGTAAAGAGACTCAGCGAAGAAATTGATGCGAACTACGCAGTAGAAGGTGATCTCAGAAGAGAAATCGCTTTAAACATCAAGAGACTTCAGGAGATTGGATGCTACAGAGGAATCCGTCATAGAAAAGGCCTTCCGGTTCGTGGTCAGAAAACCAAGACCAATGCAAGAACAAGAAAAGGCCCCAAACGTACAGTAGCAAATAAAAAGAAATAATCTTCGGTAAAGTACCGTATGTCTTATGTACGATGGCTGATAAGAAGAAAAAAACAAAAGTAACAGAGAATGAAAAGTTGAGAAAGTAGGTTAGTTTAAAATGGCAAAAAAAGTTACCAAAAAAGTGACAAAAAAACGTGTCAAGAAAAACGTTGAACATGGACAGGCACATATCCAGTCTTCTTTTAACAATACAATTGTTACATTGACAGACAATGAAGGAAACGCTCTTAGTTGGGCAAGTGCTGGTGGTCTTGGCTTTAGAGGTTCAAGGAAATCTACTCCGTATGCAGCTCAGATGGCGGCTGAAACCGCTACTAAGGCTGCACTTGTACATGGTTTGAAGACCGTTGACGTTATGGTTAAAGGACCGGGTTCAGGACGTGAGGCAGCTATCCGTGCACTTCAGGCATGTGGACTCGAAGTAACGAGCATCAGAGATGTAACTCCGGTTCCTCACAACGGATGCCGTCCTCCTAAGCGCCGCCGCGTATAATCACGGAGCGATACTATGCTGCCCCAGGCTTCATAGTGACAATTAGCGTACAGAAATGCTGCGAAGCAGTAATTTGCGCTTGATAGCAGGTTGGAAGAATGCGTAATGCTCTTATGGGAGTTTACGTTGTAAACAATAGTGAAAGGCATATGAGCCTTTATTTAGAAAGGAGCCTCAAATGGCAGTTAATAGAGTACCAGTTTTAAAAAGATGCAGAGCGCTCGGACTTGAGCCAGCTTATTTAGGATATGACAAGAAATCGAACAGAGCCGTAAGAGCAGGCAAGAAGATGAGTGAGTACGGTCTTCAGTTGAGAGAAAAGCAGAAAGCAAAATTTATCTATGGCGTTCTTGAGAAACCCTTTAGAAATTACTATGAAAAAGCAGACAGAATGATGAAGGGTCTGACTGGTGAAAACCTTATGGTCATTCTCGAGAGCAGACTCGATAACGTAGTATTCAGAATGGGCCTCGCAAGAACAAGAAGAGAAGCGAGACAGGTCGTAGACCACAAACATTTCCTCGTAAACGGAAAACCCGTAAATATTCCTTCTTATTTAGTAAAAGCCGGAGATGTAATTGAAGTAAGAGAAAAATCCAAATCCTTGCAGAGATATAAAGATATCCTCGAAGTTACGGCAGGAAGACTTACTCCTGAATGGATGGATGTAGATCAGGAAGCTATGAAGGGAACCATCAAGCAGCTCCCCGCAAGAGAGATGATCGATGTTCCGGTTGATGAAATGCTTATAGTCGAATTATATTCTAAGTAAAATAAGATTTCATTATGATAAAAAAGTTAGGCAGATGAGGAGAATCCTTCTTATCTGCTTAAACGACTTAGATATAATTGTTCGTAAAGGAGGGTATTTGCAGTGTTTGATTTTGAGAGACCCAATATTGAGGTTGCAGAAATCTCTGAAGATAAAAAGTATGGTAAATTCGTAGTTGAGCCTTTGGAAAGAGGTTACGGTATTACGCTTGGCAATTCTTTAAGAAGGATCATGCTTTCTTCTTTACCCGGTACTGCAGTAAGTCAGGTAAAGATTGAGGGCGTTTTGCACGAATTCAGCTCCATTCCCGGTGTCAAGGAAGATGTTACCGAAATTATTATGAATATTAAAAGTCTCGCTATTAGAAATAACAGCGATACAAACGAGCCTAAGACGGCATATATTGAATATGACGGCGAAGGTGTAGTGAAGGCTTCCGATATTCAGGTGGATCAGGATATTGAAATCTTAAATCCCGATTTGGTAATCGCTACTTTAAGCGGAAAAGATACGAAGCTGTATATGGAACTTACCATTACTAAAGGCAGGGGTTACGTAGGCGCCGATAAGAATAAGGTAGAGGATCTGCCTATCGGTGTGATTGCGATCGATTCTATTTACACACCCGTTGAAAGAGTAAATGTAACGATTGAGAACACTCGTGTAGGTCAGATTACGGATTATGACAAGCTGACCCTCGACGTGTATACGAACGGAACTTTGGTTCCCGACGAAGCAGTTAGTTTGGCTGCGAAAGTACTCAGCGAACATTTGAGTCTTTTCATCGATTTGTCCGAGAATGCCAAGACCGCAGAGGTTATGGTAGAGAAGGAAGACGACGAAAAAGAAAAAGTATTGGAAATGAGCATTGATGAGCTCGAACTGTCAGTTCGTTCTTACAATTGCTTAAAGAGAGCCGGTATCAATACGGTTGAAGAATTGACCAATAAGACATCCGAGGATATGATGAAGGTTCGTAACTTAGGACGCAAATCCCTGGAAGAGGTTTTGGCTAAATTAAAAGAACTCGGATTACAGCTTAATCCCAGTGATGAGTAAATTCGTGAAAACGCATGTGTAGTAAGTCCAAAGCGCGTATGTGTGCGGGCTCATGATATGGAGTCGGCATTCGGTAAATAAGTCCAAAGTGCATGGCCGGATGTTCCATAGGGAATTATCCCGATTAAGAGAAAGGAGCCGTAAAAATGGCAAAATACAGAAAGCTTGGCAGAACATCTGACCAGAGAAAAGCATTACTTAGAAATCAGGTAACTAATTTATTGTATAATGGAAAAATTATTACCACACAGGCAAAGGCGAAAGAAGTTCAGAAAATTGCTGAAGGACTCATCGCACTTGCTGCAAAAGAAAAAGATAACTTCGAGACCGTAAAGGTTACTGCAAAGGTTGCACGTAAGGATAAAGACGGCAAGAGAGTAAAGCAGATCGTTGATAAGGATACGAAGAAGGTTCTTTCCGAGACGCACCGTGACAAAGACGGCAAAATCTTAAGAATCGAAAACGGCGTTACTGTAACGGTTTACGACGAAGTAGAAAAAGAAATCAAGAAAGATCTTGCTTCCAGACTTCATGCAAGAAGACAGATGTTAAAGGTATTATATCCGGTAACGGAGGTTCCTTCAACTGCAGCAGGAAAAAAGAAAGCAACGAAGGAAGTTGACTTAGTGGCAAAGCTTTTCGACGAATACGGACCGAAATATGCAACCCGTAAGGGCGGTTATACAAGAATTATTAAAATCGGACAGCGTAAAGGTGATGCTGCGATGGAAGTTGTTCTTGAGTTGGTATAGTTTCATAGAACACAAAGAGTAAAGTATAATAATCGGTGATATAAGTTTTTTCTTATATCACTGATTTTGCATATTGAGGGATCGAAGAATGAAAATATCTAAAAAAAAAGAATTGTGCATTGCAGGATTATTTTTTACTGCGTTAGTTTTTGACATCTTATTGTTTACGGGTACGATTACATCTGGATGGCATCTGGTAGATGATCAAGAGTATGTCGATTATCTTATACAGATGAAGATGGACAAATTATCCTATTTTGAATGTCTGAAAGATACAATTGTAAAAGACTTATCTTGGAGGTTCCGTCCACTTTATTATTTTATCAGGGTTACTTTCACCGTTTTTTTTGAAACAAATTTGGTTGCATGGTCTATAGCAAAAGGTATTGTAACGGTATTAGCTTTCTTTTTTTTGTATTTAATTGCACGGGAAATGAAATGTAATATTTTTTATTCCGTTTTGTTTGCGATGGTAGTTATGGTAGGCCCGCAGTCGGTAGTATGGTGGAAGTTGGGTCCGCAGGAATGTACGGGACTAATGTTATTTTCAATCGGTTTTTATTTTCTTTTAAAATGGGTTGATACAAGAAAAAAAGCGTATAATTGGCTGTCTCTTATTATGATGATATTGGCAGGGTTATTTAAAGAAAGTTTTTTGATGATGATTCCGTTCGCTATTTCGTATCTTTTTTATTATGATATAAAAAGGAATGGTTTTTCGCTTAAAACAGTTTTTATATCCTTTAAGAAGAATATTTTTATGATATGTTCTCTCATAATATTTTTAATTCTTTGCTTGCTGGTTATATTTTTCCATTCTGGTACAGGCCAGGGATTTTATGATTCTTCAATGTCCATGAACAGTTATAAAATTTTATGGATTTATATTTTACAAAATCCTTTACAGTGGTTTGCAGTTTTTGCTGCTTTGATTTTCATTATTATGTTGACTGGAATTAAGAGATGGAAGAATTTGATATGGGAATTTTTGTTGACGATGGCAATTATGATTCCTCAGTTTATTCTTTATTTAAAACTTGGATTTGAGGAACGTTATATTATTCCATGGGTATTCGGATATGCATATTTTATTGTAATTGCACTGAGTAATTGGGATGGAATAAAGGGGATACGAAGCAAATTATATTGCTGCTGTATTTTAGGTTTACTTGTGATACATTTTCCGATTGTGATTTCTGAAGGAGAATACTATACTTACAGGGGTGATAGCGTAACTACGGTTTTTAACACAGTCTTGAAGGAATCGACAGCGGATTCAAAGATATTGGCGGCATATTCACCTTACGTAGAGTCTGATCTTACGGCTTCATTTTGGATGCGTTATAATGGACGTGACAAGGTATATGTGTGGGATAATGAGAAAAAAACTTGTACGGATATTACGGGAGCGGGAGAAGGAAGTACGGCGGATATAAATGACATGGATTTTATACTTTTCTATAATCCCAAGGACAGGCATTATTGCTATGAGCCGGATATCGATTTAGAAAACTATACAAGAACTGAGTACGGGACATTAGTAATATGCAGAAAGAATAAATAGTTTCATTGGCAAAACGGAGAGCATAGATGGAAAAAGAGTGGCTGAAGAAAATCGGAAGCATGCAGCAGGAGGCCTATATCCGTAAGATCGAATATGCGGAGGGCAGGGCAGGAGGGCTGAAGGCCTATCAGATCAAGTCGGGTCCTCTTATGTTCACGTCTGCGCAGGATAAGTGTCTTGATATTACGGAATTGTCTTGGCGGGGCATCAATTTCAACTTTATAAGCAAGCCCGGACTGCAGAACGGACAGGCTTATGATTATAATGGATTTGCGGGACAGAGAAGCATCATGGGCGGAATGTTCTTCACCTGTGGTACGGATAACGTGGGAACGCCCGGAATCGAGCCTCATAATATGTTTCCCATGCACGGAAGTCTGCGCTCTACGCCGGCGGAGCACGTTTGTGCCGATTGCTTCTGGGAGGATGGAGAATATAAGATCAGACTGTCGGGAGAAATGAGACAAGCGGCACTATTTGGAGGGAACATCGTATTAAGGCGCACCATAGAGACTTATTGCGGGAGCAAGGAGATAGCGATTCGGGATGAGTTTGAGAATCAGGCATATGAAACCAGCCCATTTATGCTGCTGTATCATTTTAATATAGGATATCCTCTGCTGGATGTGGGAGCAAAGATACGGATTCCTTCATCTAAAACGGTTCTTTTAGGTGAAGACGGGGAGACGGCCCTGCCGTGGAATGAGGTTACTGCTCCGGTGGATAAGCTTCCAGAGGAGGTTTTTTATCATATGCTGCAACCGGATGAAAAAGGCTTTGCGAATGTGTCCGTATTTAACGAAAATGTTGGTGCCGGACTGTCGATCAGCTTTCAGGCGAAGCAGCTTCCCCGTTTTACCCAGTGGAAGTCTATGGCCTCAGGAGATTATGTTATGGGATTTGAGCCCTGCAATTGCCACGTAAAGGGGCAGGAGTGGGAAAAGGAAAACGGTACGCTCCCGGTAATTGAAGCGGGAGAGAAAAAGACGGTGGAATTGAAGCTTCAGATTTTAGAATAATGGAGAATAACACAGAACGACGCAGGAAAGGGAGAAAGATATGGCAAAAAGAATGTTGGATTGTACGGCTTCAGATTTTTCGGGATTTACAAAGGCAGATTATATAAGCTCTATTGCCGGAAGCGAGGGGCGGGTTGTAGCGTGTGAGTGTATCGGGATTACAATGCCGGTGCTTTCGGATGTGACCAATGCGGAATTCGCGGCAGCCATGGGAGCAGATATATTGCTTCTCAATATGTTTGATGTTATTAAGCCTGTGATATGCGGACTTCCCAAGGTAGGGCAGGATGAAGTGGTTCGGGAGTTAAAGCGCCTTACCGGAAGGATGATAGGAATCAACCTGGAGCCCGTGGAGGATGCCATTGCGGAAGGGAATAAGGGAACGCTGTGGGAAATGTCCGAAGGGCGAAGGGCGACGCTGGATAATGCTTTAAGAGCGTACGAGCTAGGTGTGGATATGGTCCTTCTTACGGGTAATCCGGGCAATGGTGTGAGCAATAAGGCAATTACCGATTCTCTGAGAGCGATGTCCGCTGAGTTAGAGAATAAGCTGATTCTGGCGGCAGGAAAAATGCACGCCTCGGGAATTATCGGAGAAGGCGGAGAGAATATCATTACAAGAGATGACATAAAAGAATTTGTGGAGGCGGGAGCGGATATTATTCTCCTGCCTGCACCGGGAACGGTTCCCGGAATCACCATGGAATATATAAGAGGGCTGGTTTCCTACGCTCATAGCTTAGGCGCACTGACGATAACTGCGATCGGAACATCCCAAGAGGGAGCAGATACCGAGACAATTAAGCAGATTGCGCTGATGTGCAAGATGACGGGAACGGATATCCACCATATCGGCGATTCCGGCTACCCGGGAATGGGGGCACCGGAAAATATAATGGCATATTCGGTAGCCATTCGGGGTGTGAGGCACACGTATCACAGAATGGCGGTATCGATTAACCGGTAAAGTTATTCCGGCACCTTCTGGAAGTGCTGATAATCCTTGAGGGAGTTCCAATTGCCGCCCCATGTAAAACCGTGTTCAATAAAAAGTTTGTAGCATAAATCATTTTCATCAATTTTATAAGGAAATTCTTTGGAACGGTCTGCGTATATCTCGCTTCCCTGAGGTGAGATATATGTGGTACCGTCATTTTTATATACTACGTAAGGGTTGTAAAGAGGGTTGATATCGATGGCGAGACCCAGAGCATGCTTTGAAAGGCTCGTGGTGCCGTCCACCAAACGATAATTGAAGCAGGAAGTGTTATTATCCGACATGGACAGCGTATCATCTCCGCTATAATCATCGATTAATGATATCTGCTCTATCTGGTATTCGTTTCGATACAGCTCATAAAAGATTTCCACAAGGTCCTGCGCGATTGCTTTGTTGCAGATTAATTCTCCGGTTCTCTCGATTCCCTTGAAATTATAATAAAGTACGCTCACATACCGGAGATCGTCATAGGCAACTTGTATATCTTCCGCAGAGGATACGATATTCACTGCTGTAACTGCTGCATTATCTTTATCGGCTTCAGTAACGGGATAAGAAATCCCTGTAATCTTCTTTTTGATCTCATCGGAAAGGGGCTCGTAATAAAAGCCCTGCTCATATTCAATTCTATCTGGATTTGTGTTCATTTCCTCTTCTTCCACGTCCGGTTCGGACGTGACCTCACCTGCCTCATTATCACTACTATCTATATTGTCATTGGGCTGTCCGCTAGAACTGCTTTCTTTACGGACATTTTCCGGCTTGTTCTCATCGTCTTTGACTTTGACCGGTGCGGCAGTCTCCTTCGCTTTATAGGCAATTTCAGGATTTTTTGCAGCGTATTCGGCCAGTGTTTCCGAGTGGGAGAAAGTGCGCACGAAGATGGAGCTAAGGACAATGATGCCAAGTATTAGAATGAGAGGTTTCGATATTTTCTTAAAGTCCATAATGTTTTCCTTTTACTTATATACTGTAATTTATATATTGTCGTAATGATACATCATTCTACATTATATATCAACAACGATGACGTTAGCATCCATTTGACGCAGGGCAGTCAAGTGGTCGGGATTGATGCCGCTGTCCGTAATAATGCCGGTGACTTCCCGTATGCTGCTATAAGAAATCAACTCATATTTTCTAAATTTTGAAGAATCTACCAGCACGTACGTTTCGCTGGCGGACTGCATGATGCTCTTCTTGACGCCTGCTTCGGGAGGATAGCCGTCATAAAAGTTGCCGTCCTCACCTACGCTTGAGGCTCCCAGGAATGCGATATCAACTTTATATTGGCGTATCTGCTCTTCTGTCTGAGGCCCATAGCAGGAGAGCGTCTCATTTCTTAGGAAGCCACCGATTACGATTGCCGATACCTCGGTCTTCTTGGAAATTTCATTGATTACCCGTAAGTTGCTCGTAACCACGGTAATTTTGCTGCTGTCCGGAAGGTTTCTGGCGATAGGGCTGGTAGTAGTTCCTGAATCGATAAAGATAGTATAGCCGGGCTTGATCAACTCGATAGCCTTTAATGCGATTTTGGATTTCACATCGGCACCCTTTTCGGATTGTTTCACATAAGCACCGGGGAAATCTGCAGTTTCGGGGATAGCGCCATTTATCACTGCGCCTCCGAAAGTACGGCGGATGATCCCGGCACTCTCCAAATCTGCCAAATCTCTTCTTATTGTCATGTCTGAGACCTGAAAGATATTGCAAAGCTCCTTTACAAGGATTTCTTCTTTATTTTGTAACAAGGTAAATATTTTTTGCTGTCGATTTTCTTTTAACATAGTTCCCCTGCCTTTTTACATTGCCCTTAAGGATTGTCCTTAAAATGGCGTAAAACAATGAATTTTTAAGTATTGCGATTATGCCCGATGCTTTAAGATAAGCATATTATAACAAATAACCAATAATAAGTCTATAATAGTGATTGAATATGTTTGAGAATATGATGAAATATGTGAAAAGTGAACAAAAATTATATAAATATATACAAAACATTGACATTGCAAACATAAAATGTTATATATAATGATATAAACAAACAAACACAAACAATGATGTTTGAAACAAACAATGGGGTGTTTGAAAACCAATCAACTATTACAAAGGAGGATTACAATGAAAAAGAAGGCTTTGGCAATGGTACTTACAATGGCAATGGGTGTGTCCTTGCTGACAGGCTGCGGAAGTACCGCTCCTGCGAATACGGAGTCCCCTGCAAAAACCGCTGAGCCCGCGGAAAGTGCTGAGCCGGCAGATGATGCGGCGGAAGCAGTACAGGAAGTGTCCGAAGAAGCAGGCGGAGAAGAAAATGCAGGCGGTGTGTATGGATGCGCTGTACCTAATGCGACGAACTCCTTCTACGCTACATGCGTAAAGGGCGTTCAGGCAGGAGTTGAGCAATATGATCCTACAGCAAATGTTGTAGTAACGGATGCTAATTTCGATTCTCAAAAGCAGCTGGATCAGGTTGCAGACTTGGTTTCTCAGGGAGTAAAGGCTATTATACTGATTCCTATCGATTCCAACGCGATCATTCCGGCTATCGAGGAAGCGGAAGCGGCAGGCATTCCGGTTACGGTTATGGATACTCCGGCAGGAGAGACCACGGGCGTTGTATCCACGGTTGTATCCAACAATTACAGTGCGGGTGAAATCGCCGGACGTGCTCTTTGTGAATCTATGGGTGGAAAAGGCAATCTCGTGACTATCACGACCACGGGCTCCGATGCGGTCAATAGCAGAAAACAAGGCTTGTACGACCTTATAGAGAAGGAATATCCCGACATTAAGATCGTTCAGGAGGAAATCGTTCAGAACGGAACTACCGAAGAGGCTCTTACCATTATGGAGAACATTCTGCAGGGCGGAACGCAGGTAGATGGAGTGTTTACCACGGGCGATGTCTTTGCGATCGGTATCTGTTCCGCATTACAGGCTAACGGATATGCGGCAGGGGAAGTAAAGGTAACCAGCGTAGACGGTACGACGAATGCGGTAGAACTGATCAAATCGGGCTACTTGGAGGCTACGGCAGCACAGCTTCCGAAGGAACTGGGCATTCACTGTGTAAAGAATGCCCTCGATTTCCTGAACGGAAAAGATGTTCCGGCCAAGGAAGAGCTGGATTGTCTGGAAGTAAATATAGACAATGCGGATACATATGAAGGTTTCTAGAAATAGAAATATCCGCTCTTTTGCATAGATAAAATAAAGAAGCGGATAAAGAGGTATCTGAACATATATGCCATGTATGGACGGATACCTCTTTATCTTATAGGGAAAGTACGTCCTATAAGATAAAAGCCCTACGGCAGGATGCGTAGCTGCGTGCACAGAACAAAAGCTGTGCAGGCAAAGAATCAGGCTGCGCGAGTATGTGAAGCACAGTTTTGTTTTAAAAAGGAGATAAGGATATGGATGAACTCATATTAAAAATAGAGGATGTCAGCAAATCCTTTCCGGGAGTAAAGGCGCTTGACGGAATCCGGCTGGAAGTGAAGAAAAATGAAATCCACGCCTTGATTGGAGAAAACGGAGCAGGCAAATCTACCCTGATAAAAATACTCGCGGGTATTTATCAGGCTGACAGCGGCAAGATTTATGTGGATGGTAAAGAGGTGCTCATATCAGATGTACAGATGGCGAAAAAGCTGGGCGTCAGTGTCATCCATCAAGAGCTCAGCCTGGCAAATAATATGACGGTTGCAGAAAACGTGTACATGGGAAAGTTCCCACTGAAGCATGGACTGGTAGACGAAACGAGGATGGAAGAAGAGACGGCGAGGCTTCTTGCAATGATCGGAATGGAAACCCTCGCTCCTTCCGAAAGAGTATCCAGACTCAGTACAGCACAGAAGCAGATGGTAGAAATATGTCGTTCCTTATCGGAGGAAGCCAAGATACTTATTATGGACGAACCCACCTCTTCGTTAGCAACGGCGGAAGTGGAGCAGCTTTTCGGTATCATGAGGATGCTTCAGAAAAAAGGTGTTACCATCATATTCATTTCCCATAAGTTGAACGAAATATTTACTATCTGCGACAGCATTACCGTTATGCGGGACGGGAAATATATAGGCAGGAAGCCTGTTAAGGAAATGGCCTATGAGGAGCTGATCAATATGATGGTAGGCCGGGATATCAGGGATGTGTATCCGCCTCATGAGACGGAAGTGGGCGAGGTGATGTTTCAGGCAAACCATATTAATTCCGATTATATTTTCGATACCAGCTTCGAGCTTAGGAAAGGAGAAATCCTTGGTTTCTACGGGCTGATGGGAGCCGGAAGAAGCGAGTTGATGCGGGCACTTTTAGGTATCGATAAGAGCACAAAGGGAGATATTTTTCTGGATGGTGAAAAAATTCTCATCGAGACTCCTACGGATGCGGTAGGTAAAGGGATCGTATTGGCTCCGGAGGACAGAAAGCAGCAAGGACTGGTGCTGAGGCAGACGATCGATTTCAACATTACGATATCCATTTTGGATAAGATTATCCATGGCATACGCCTGGATAAGAAAACCAATAATGAAATGGTGGAAAGCATAGCAACGCGCCTGAGGATAAAGGCGCCCTCCTACGAAAGCAATGTAGTCAATTTATCCGGGGGAAACCAGCAGAAGGTAGTTCTCGCCAAATGGCTGGTAACAAATCCCAGAATACTCATTCTGGATGAGCCCACAAGGGGAATTGACGTAGGAGCAAAACAGGAAATCTATAAGCTCATATATGAAATCGTAAAGAGTGGAGTGGGAGTCATTCTGATTTCATCGGAAATGCCGGAGGTGATGAATCTTTGTGACCGCATATACGTAATCAGAAACGGAAAGATTACCGGCTCCATCAATAGAGAAGAGGTGACGGAGCAGGGAATTATGAAGCTGGCAATTGGAGGAATAGGCAATGAATAATACAAAAGCGGCCATAAAAAAACAAAACGGCCTTATGCTATTTATCAAACAGAACTTAGGCATACTGATTTTTCTTGTGGTGATATGTGCGGTGGTTTCCGTCATACAGCCTAGATTTCTGGGAACGAAGAATCTCCTGAATATTTTGCGCTCCATTTCCATAACCGGAATTATTGCTTTTGGAATGCTATTATGTATTATTATTCAGGGAATTGATTTGTCGCAGGGCTCGGTGATCGGTTTTACCTCCTGCTTCTGTGCATTTATGATATCGATGGTGGGAATGCCCTTCTGGGCGGGGGTGCTTTCCGCTCTTGCGGCGGGCACTCTGTTTGGAATCTTTAACGGAGCATTGTTAAGTCATACGAAGCTGCCTCCGTTTATAGTCACCCTCGCAACGCAGTTTATCGGGCGGGGAGGCTGCTATGTCATTACGCGGGGAAATATGATCAACGTGGATTCCAGATTCGGCGAATTGGGAAACGGCTATCTCTTTGGAGTTATCCCGCTCCCCGTAGTATATCTGCTGTTTTTTTTCATTATCATGTTTCTGCTTTTAGAAAAATCTAAATTCGGGCGGAACGTATATGCTATCGGCGGAAATATGGAAGCCGCAAGGTTCACCGGCATCAATATTAAAAAAGTGATATGGGTTATCTATGGTATTTCGGGGTTTCTTGCTGCGGTATGCGGAATCATATCCTGCTCAAGAATCACCACGGGACAGCCGACTACCGGAAATGCCATGGAATTCGACGCAGTAATTGCCTGCTATTTGGGCGGGGTCAGTTATCTGGGCGGCGAAGGAAGAATCAGCAGTACCCTGCTGGGAGCAATCGTACTGGGAGTATTGGCCAATGCGATGAGCATGCTGCAAATACCATGGTATGTACAGAATATAACAAAAGGAACGATTATCCTCATAGCGGTATTCTTTGATATTTGGAGAAAAGAAAGAGAAAACAATAAAAAGTAAGGAGGCGTTAAGGATGAGAAAAATAAAGGCGGTGCCGATCAATGCAGAAAATTTCAGACCCTACGGAAGCTTTGTAAACGCACTGGAGCCGGATGGAAATTGCTTTCCGGGAGAAGAAAGCTGTTTTTACCCCGACCCGGTTACCTTATCCGTAAGCGGAAGAGAACAGATTGCATTTTCACCGCTTACGGTAAACCGGCCTGACAGGATGGAAGTGACGAAGGCGGAATACCACGATTGGACGGGAGAGGGCATCTTGTTTTTGGACGATGATGCCGTAATGCACGTCGCCCCACCGTCGAAACGGGAAGTGGTCCCGCAGAAAACAGAGGCGTTTATTGTACCGAAAGGTACCTTAGTAAAGCTGAATACGGGCGTATGGCATTTATCACCTTATCCGGTACATAACGATGTGCTCCATCTGCTCATTGTCATGCCGGAGAGAGTGTATGCGAATGACTGCATTTTGTGCGATTTTCCGCAGGAGGAATACTTGGAAATAGAACTTTGATACGAAACAACAATAAAAAATATGGAATACAGAAATGACTAAGAGGAAAGGACGTTGCCGGAGACGGGACGGAAAAGGAAAAAGAGATGGCACTTGTAAATTATAATGAGGTTTTGAATTATGCGAGAGAGCATAAAATAACGGTCGGAGCATTTAACGCCCTGAATATGGAAACCGCGCAGGCACTCATCAGCGCGGCGGATAAGATGAGATCTCCGCTCATATTGCAGACTTACCATGCGCATGTGGATTATGCAGGTGCGGATTACATCAGGGCAATTGCAGATGTTGCAACGCGGCACACCGATATGAAAATTGCCATGGGACTGGATCACGGAAGAAGCTACGAGCAGGCGAAATCATGCGTGGACAATTTATACACAGGCGTCATGATCGATCTTGCTTCCGAAAATTATGACTTCAATGTGGAAGAGACGAGAAAGGTCGTTGCTCTTGCCCACGGGAAAGGCATTTCGGTAGAGGCAGAGCTTGGAATGATATTCGATGCGGACCGCTCCTTAGAAGAAATTGCAGCCGGCTATACGGATCCTGTGATGGCGAAGAGCTTTGTAGAGGACACGGGTATCGACTGCCTTGCCGTTTCGATAGGGACAGCCCATGGAATATATAAATACACCCCGAAAATCAACTTCGATTTGTTAGGAACGCTGCTGGAAGAGGTGGCATGCCCCATTGTTGTTCACGGCGGCTCGAACACACCCGACGAGGAAGTGGAAAGAATGGTGAAAATGGGGATTTCCAAGCTGAATGTGGGAACCGATTTCTTTAATGCCTATAAACGCGCTATTTGTGAGGTTTTTGAAACGAAGGGGGAGGACGCAGATATTGTGGAAATCATGGCTGCCGCACGAAAAGCGGTAGAAGCGGTCGCAATACATAAGCTTGAAATTTTAACGAAATTCAGGGTTTAAATGAGGAATATGGAAAAAGCGAAAAAGGAGGAGCACAATGGTATATGCCGGCTTGGATGTGGGAACGTCGGGATGTAAGGGCGGTCTGGTGAATGAAAAGGGAGATGTGCTCGCAAGCGCATATAGAGGATATTCCTTTGAAATGCCAAGGCCGGGGTATGTGGAGCTGAATCCCGAGACGGTCTGGCAGGCAGTCAGGGAGACTCTTAAGGAGCTTGGAACCAAATGCAGGGATATCGGCTGGATATCCGTATCCTCCATCGGGGAGGCGCTTGTTATTTTGGATGAAAAGGATGATGTCCTGATGAACGGTATGACTTACCTGGACAGCCGTGGGGATGATACGCTTTCCGACATTTGCAGCCGCTTCGATGAGGAAGAGCTTTTTTTCCGGACCGGTGTTCCCTTGAACCCGATGTATTCGCTGAATAAAATATTGTGGTTAAAAGAGCATCGTCCCTCCGTCATAGATAATTCCAGCAAAATATTTTTGTTCGGAGACTATATCGGATACATGCTGACGGGGGAGAGGATGATAGACCCATCCTCCGCATCGAGGACAATGCTGTTCGATGCCATTGACCTGAAATGGTCGAAGGAGGTTGGCGAAAGATTTCAAATACCCCTGGACCGGTTTTCGGAGGTAAGGCCGACAGGTACTTCTATGGGAAAAATAAGAAAAAGTATAGCTTCGGAATTGAACCTTTCCGGAGACGTAAAAGTAGTTCTTGGATGTCATGACCAGTGCAGCGCCATGCTGGGGGCAGGAGCGGCAGCCGCAGGAGATATTATTGCGGGTGAGGGCTCTACAGAAAGCATTAATCTTGTGGTGGACAAGGAGAATATAACCGGAGACTTTTATAAGAAGAAAGTAATCTTTGAACCTTATGTGGAGAAAGGAAAATATCTAGTTCCAGTAGGGCAATTGTCCCATGGCAGCAGTATCCGCTGGTTCATACGGGAAATCGGGCATCAGTCCGACGAGCTTGGCAAAAGCTATGAGGAGGCGGATGAAGGCTGCGCTCCCGATTCGGGAGAATTGTATTTTCTCCCCTATATGTCGAAGGTAAAAAGTCAGGATGCCGGTAACAAGGCGTTAGGGGTATTTATCGGATTGGAAATGGCAACAAAGTATTCACAGATGTATCGTGCACTGTTGGAGGGCCTATGCTTTGAGACGAAAAAAAGCTTTGAGCGCTTGGAGAGTCTTAAGCTGCCGATTCATAAGATAACGGCGACGGGAGGCTGCACCAAATCAAAGGTTTTGATGCAGATGAAGGCGGATGTGCTTGGAAAAGATATTAGTCTGCTCCAGTCGGCGGATGCAGGAATCAGCGGACTGGCGATAGTTTGTGCAAAAGCGGACGGAAAATATGGAACCTATCGGGAAGCGGCGCAGGATTTCGTAAGGACGGGAATTACATACCGGCCCCACAGAGTTTATGCGGCGAAATATGAAAGGTACTGTGAAATAAGCGAAGTGATAAAAAGGCTATATGAATAAGAAGTGAAGGATAACGGTATGCGGGATTGTATGTCGCTTTTGTCAATCGTAGGATGGCAAAAACAGCGATACACAATCCCGCAGTTTTTAGTATGGAATCAGTACGCATCACTTTTTTTGATTTATAGCGTCAAAGCAGTGGAATATCTTGTAATTATCAATATTTTCTAGTACAATAAAAAACGTGACAAAATGTAAACTAATTTAAGGGTTTAGGATAACAAATGGGAATTATAGAAGCCAAAAAATTAATTTTTGAATATATCAGGCGGGATGAGGACGGCAATGTGGAGGGAATCACCCGCGCGGTGGACGAAGTGGACCTGGATGTAAAGCAGGGAGACTTTGTCGCTATTCTCGGGCACAACGGTTCCGGTAAATCCACACTGGCAAAGCATATGAATGCCATTCTCTATCCCACGGAGGGAACGGTCTGGGTAGACGGCAAGGATACGACCAATGAAGAATATCTTTGGGATATCAGGCAGAATGCGGGAATGGTTTTTCAGAATCCGGACAACCAGATTATCGGTCAGGTGGTAGAAGAGGATGTGGGATTCGGACCGGAAAATATGGGAGTCCCGACAAACGAAATATGGGAACGGGTGGAAGAGAGTCTGAAAGCGGTAGGAATGTATAAATATAGAAAGCATTCGCCTAACAAGCTGTCTGGAGGACAGAAGCAAAGGGTATCTATTGCGGGGGTCATCGCGATGCACCCTAAGTGCATCATATTGGATGAGCCGACGGCGATGCTCGATCCCAACGGCCGCAGGGAGGTAATCCGGGCGGTCCGCGCACTGAATCAAGCGGAGGGCATTACGGTAATACTCATTACTCATTATATGGAAGAAATTATTCATGCGGATAGAGCCGTGGTTATGGATAAGGGACATATCGCTATGCAGGGCACACCGAGAGAAATTTTTTCACAAGTGGAAAAGCTGAAGGAACTGCGTCTGGATGTGCCGCAGGTTACCTTGTTGGCTTACGAACTGAAAAAAAGCGGGATAAATCTTCCGGATGGAATTTTGACCTGTGAAGAGCTTATGCTTGAGCTTAAGCTATAGTGCTTAGACTGCAAGGAAGAGAGATAACGCGCTAAAAAGTCGCGAATGAGGTGGAAACAGATGGCAATCATTTTGGACCATGTAAGCTATGTATATGAAAAAGGGACATCGATGGAGATAGCGGCCTTAAAGGACATTAATCTCGTAATACCCGACGGTCAGTTCATAGGGCTTATCGGGCATACGGGTTCCGGCAAGTCCACGCTGGTACAGCATTTGAACGGACTTATGAATCCCACATCGGGACATATCTATTATAACGGAGAAGATATAGGGGATTCCGGTTTCAATAAGAAGAAATTGAGGAGTGATGTAGGATTGGTGTTCCAGTATCCCGAGCATCAGCTTTTTGAAATAGATGTTTTTTCGGATGTGTGTTTCGGTCCCAAGAATATGGGATTTACGGAAAAAGAAGTACAGCTTCGTGCCTATGAAGCTTTAAAGCAGGTGGGGCTGGAGGATGAGTATTTTTACCAGTCTCCTTTTGACCTGTCAGGCGGGCAGAAACGAAGGGTTGCTATTGCCGGTGTACTTGCTATGAAGCCGGAGGTGCTCATTTTGGATGAGCCGACGGCCGGCCTGGACCCGAAGGGACGGGATGAGATACTGGATCAGATAGCGAAGCTTCGGGAAGAAACAGGAATTACGGTAGTTCTCGTTTCCCATAGCATGGAGGATGTGGCGAAATATGTGGATCGCATCATTGTTATGAATCAGGGCAGCATCATGTATGACGACGAGCCGAGAAACGTGTTTCGTCACTATAAGGAGCTGGAAGAAGTAGGACTGGCAGCACCTCAGGTAACCTATATTATGCAGGCATTTCGGGAAAAAGGATATTTGGTGAATGCGGACGTGATTACGATAGAAGAAGCCAGGGATGAGATTCTTCGGGTGCTTAAGAGGTAGGAGAAAAGATGCTAAGAGATATTACGTTAGGACAATATTATCATGCGGACTCGGTAATACATAAGCTTGACCCCCGGGTGAAGCTGGTTACCACGCTGCTGTTTATTATTTCCTTATTTGTAGTGAATAATTTTATAGGTTATATCATAGCGGGTGTATTCCTTGTTTGTCTTATAAAGGTCTCCAAGGTTCCGTTCCGGTTTATTGTAAGGGGTATGAAAGCTATTGTATTTCTGCTCATTTTAGCAGTGGTGTTCAATCTCTTTTTGACCCCGGGAGAGGTGTTATTTTCCTTTTGGAAACTGACGATAACGAAGGAGGGTATACGGACGGCCGTATTTATGGCAATCAGGCTGACCTTTCTTATCATAGGCTCTTCCCTGATGACGCTTACTACTACGCCGAATCAGTTAACGGACGGCATGGAAAAGCTGCTGTCTCCTCTTAAGAAACTGCATGTGCCTGTGCACGAGATTTCTATGATGATGGCGATTGCGCTTCGGTTTATTCCTATTTTATTAGAAGAGACCGATAAAATAATGAAGGCACAAATTGCCCGGGGTGCGGACTTCGAAAGCGGCAATCTAATCAAAAAGGCGAAAAGTCTCGTGCCGCTTCTTGTCCCTCTTTTCCTTTCCGCTTTCCGTCGTGCCAACGATTTGGCGATGGCGATGGAAGCGAGATGCTATAGGGGGGGAGACAACCGGACGAAGATGAAGCCGCTGGTATACCGTAGGCAGGATGCATTCGCTTACGCGGCGGTATGGTCATATGTAGCTTTTTGCGTTTATTTTGGGAGAATCTTTACATTATGAAACGTGTGATGTTGACAGTCGCTTATGACGGCACCGCATACAGCGGTTTTCAAGTGCAGGAAAATGCGAAGACAATCGAAGGGGAGCTGAACAGATGCCTGTCCGGCCTTTTTTCGGAGGACATAAAAGTAATCGGAGCGAGCAGGACGGATGCGGGAGTGCATGCGCTCTGTAACGTGGCGGTGTTCGATACCAATGCCAGAATGCCCGGAGAGAAGATATCTTATGCGTTGAACCAACGCTTGCCGGAGGATATCCGCATACGCAGGTCCAAGGAGGTGGAGGCGGATTTTCATCCCCGCCGCTGCGAGAGCAGGAAGACGTATGAGTACAGAATCATTAATTCGCAGTTTCCTTTACCGACGAAAAGGCTTTATACTCATTTTACTTATATTCCACTCGACGTAATCAGGATGCAAGCTGCGGCGCTATATCTCGTTGGCGAGCACGACTTCAAAAGCTTCTCCAGCATAGCCAGTCAGGCGGAAACCACGGTAAGGACTATATATGACCTTCAGGTAAAGCAGGAAGGCGAGGAAATCATAATCCGTGTAACCGGAAATGGTTTCTTATATAATATGGTAAGGATTATCGCGGGAACGCTTATAGAGGTAGGAAAAGGGAGATGGGAGGCAGAATATGTGCCGGACATCCTGAATGCGCTGGATCGGACGGCAGCAGGGCCTACAGCTCCGGCCCGCGGACTTATGTTAACTAATTATGAATTTCTGTAATGATGTCTTCCGGGATGTACTGAATACAGAGCTTGCAGTAATAGAATAAGCTTTAGATAAGCGGCATGAGATCGGGAAAATTTGTTGAAATTAAGGTTGACACACGCGGAAGCGTATAATATAATAATTCAATGTGACAATGTTTAATAATGTAAAGCCAAAGCCCCGGCAGTACATTATAAATATAATAGCGAAGGAACTCGTGATGCGTGTTTCTTATGAGAAGAAAGCTTGTCGGTAAGCGAGCCGAAGGTGTGGCCGGACATCCACACCATAGTAAGATTACAGACAGTAACAATGAAAAGAAATAGTTTGATTTATGGAAATCAAACGAAGAAAATTGATTTAAGGTTGGAGGTAACATAATGAAAACTTTTATGGCTAGTCCGGCTACTATCGAGAGAAAATGGTATGTAGTTGACGCTGCGGATATGACACTCGGACGTTTGGCATCTGAAGTTGCTAAAGTTTTAAGAGGTAAGAACAAACCGATTTTTACACCTCATATCGACACAGGCGATTATGTAGTTGTAATTAATGCGGCAAAAATAAAAGTAACAGGTAAAAAATTAGACCAGAAGATTTACTATCATCACTCCGATTATGTAGGCGGTATGAAAGAGACTACATTGAAGGAAATGTTAGCTAAAAAACCTGAAAGAGTTGTAGAACTTGCTGTGAAAGGCATGCTTCCCAAGGGACCTTTAGGAAGAGATATGTACAGAAAACTTCATGTATACGCAGGTGCAGAGCACGATCAGATAGCTCAGAAACCTGAAGTATTAACATTTTAATTAAGAGGACTGAAAGGAGAAAATTAAAATGGCTAAGGCAGCAAATTGCTACGGAACTGGCAGAAGAAAAAAATCGATTGCAAGAGTATATTTAGTACCCGGCAAAGGTAATATCATTATAAATAAAAGAGATATCAATGATTATTTTGGATTAGAGACATTAAAGGTTATCGTTCGTCAGCCTCTTACCGCTACGGATACATTGGACAAATTCGATGTAAAGGTTAACGTACACGGCGGCGGATACACAGGTCAGGCAGGAGCTATCAGACACGGCATTGCAAGAGCATTGCTTCAGGCTGATGTAGATTTCAGACCGGTACTCAAGAAAGCAGGCTATTTAACGAGAGACCCTCGTATGAAAGAAAGAAAGAAATACGGTCTCAAAGCCGCAAGACGCGCACCCCAGTTTTCAAA
>JAEWPN010000147.1 GCA_023399455.1 Bacillota bacterium | reverse complement strand
GAAGAGGCTAGCAAGATTTTTGGTTTAGATGAAAGTCGCATTATTCAATTTGCCTCAGCAGCTGGAGCTATCTATCAATTACCAAGGATACTTCTTATTCGTCATCAGAGATTGGAGGATTACATGAAACACCTTTACAAAGTACATGGTACAAATAAATTAGTTCATAAGAAATATGTTCGAATAGGTGAGGGTTCTATCATTTACAGTATTGGTCATCATCGCTTTATTGAAATGGCAAGAGCTGCAGGAGCGGTATATAAAATTAATGAAGGGACTGGTGGAACTGTTCTGATTAACTTAGAGTTATTTGATGATTATATGGAGCAGTATAGAGAAAAGGCAGTTCCAATGAAAAATCCATTATGGAAAGAAAGTGAAAGTTAGAAAGGGGGCAGACATGGCATATTCGTATAAAAGCTATTCACAAACAAAGGATGTAATGAAGAAATACGTGAATGCGACAGAAGGATCTATTATTTACAGTTTAGGTAAAACACGATTTATGGCACTGGCGAAAGAAGCGGGAGCAGTATATAAAGTAGGAGCTTCTGCACTAGTGAATACAGAGGTATTTGAACAGTACTTGGAACAATTTCTGGAACCAGCCAAACCACTGCCAAAGCATACTTGGAAAAATCAGAAGGAGAGTTGATTATAATGGTCTTTAATTATTATTACGGTTCGGAAGCGGATCAATTTAATTTCATACGAATTCCGAAGCGGTTAATTACAGATCCATTATTTGCAGACTTGTCATTGTCAGCAAAATTGTTATACGGAATTCTTCTCGATAGAATGAGTCTTTCTATGAAGAATAAGTGGTTAGACAAAGAAAATCGTGTATACATCATTTATCAAATATCTGAGATTATGGAAAATCTAAATATGGCTGAAAAAACGGCTATTAAAACATTGAAAGAATTAGAGGTTGTAGGTTTAGTCGAAAAGAAAAGACGTGGATTAGGATTGCCGAGTCTTCTATATGTTAAAAACTTTATTATTGATGATATGAAGCAAGAAAAGGAAGAAGACATAGAAGAAAAAGGTATCCAAAGTGAGGGAAGTTCAAGAACTGGTAAATTGTACAGTTCAAGACCTGTAGAAAATGACTGTTCTGGAACGGAAGAAAATACAGTTTCAAGACCTGTAGAAAATGAAGGTTCTAGAACAGTAAATATGGAAGTTCAAGAACAGCAGAAAAAGATGGCACTTATTAGTAAGACTGAATTTAGTGATACAGATTTTAGTAAGACTGATACGAATCATATCAAATCGAATCAAATCATATTTGGTGATGAGAAGCGAGATGATGAGATTGATGTCGTAAGTGCATATCAAGAATTAATTAGAGAAAATATCGATTATGATTTGCTAATTGAGCGTCATCCCTATGATCGAGAACTGATAGAGGGAATTTACAATTTACTGATTGAGGTTGTATTGAATCAAAGTGAGATGATGGTTATTTCAAGTTCAGAACTGCCAAGTGCATTAGTAAAGAGCAGATTCTTAAAACTAAATTTGTCGCATATTGAGTATGTGATGAACAGTCTTCAAGGTAATACAACAAAGGTGAATAATATCAAGAAGTATCTACTTGCTTCCTTGTTCAATGCGCCATCAACAATATCTGGCTATTATCAGGCAGAAGTGAATCATGACATGCCACAATTTGCTAGAAAATGAAAAACACCAAAAAGTGGTGTAAAAAAGAAAAAATACACCAGCCTAGTTTCTATCCTGATAACTGATATGAGGTTAATATATACATATTCCAAGCGAAAGCACGGAAGTACAATTGAATATCAGTTACAGATTTGCAATATAAAGCAACACAAAGAGAAATCTTTGAAGGAGTAAAATTTCAGGATATTCGCCTGGAGGGCTCAAGACCACTGTTATCACATTAGTAGTTCGATGGATTGAAAGATGAAGAACGAGAGGCAGGGCACAAGCCTGGTAAAGGGAAGTCGAATATGGTGGAAGGATAATAACCCATGGAGGTCGAGAGGTTCGACCTTATCCTCGAAACGGCAAGAGAGGAGATAGTGTTACCGCAAGGTAAGGCGTCATGAATGCGTAGGCAGCTCGTTTGTAACTCCCGGGAATGAGTACATTCCTTGTGTACGGGGCGAAGAGGGACTTGAAACAGTTGACGTACACCATACATAGCGAAAAGCTATGAATACGCAGGAGGATGCAGAATGATAGGAAGTGCGGTAACAGAAACAGCAATACCAACATCCACATTCTATTCACTTGATAAACTAGTAAAAGCTGTGAATCAAAAGTTATTAGAACTTCATAATGCATTTATCCGATGGAAGGAATGTAAAGATGGAGGAAAAGAAGAATAACAAGCACAGATTAACGAAAGCGGAAAGAGAAGAACGAAAGTTCAACAAAGATCTAAAAGATTGTATGAGATGCAAATTCTTTTGGGGCAATGATAGTAGATGTATTAACAGCAATTGCTTTAAGGAGAAGAGAAAGGAACCAGAAAAGACAGTACATAGTGAATGTACGGATTGTTCCTACAAACAAGGTGGTGGGTATTGTTTTCCGTGTATGAAAAAATTATTGGAAAGAAAGTGACAAGAAAAGAATGTGGGGAAGAGCAAAAAGTTTATTGAAAAGGAGACTAAATCAAATGGATAATGATTTTGAAATCATAGGGATTGATCATGGTTGGTCAATGGTCAAGACATCAAGCCAGGTATTTGTTACTGGTGTAAAGGAGATAACTACCGAACCAGGGATGTTTGATGATGTACTTGAACTGGATGGAAAGTATTACAAAATTGGCGGTGTGAGATTAGAGGTAAGAGATGTAAAGATTGAAAATGACAATTTTTACATACTCACTTTAGCCGGTATTGCAAGAGAGTTAAGAAAACGTGGCAAGAAAGAAGCTAGTATATTTATTGCAGCTGGTCTACCACTTACGAGATTCGGTGTTGAGAAGTCTGGATTTTTGGAATATCTCACAAAACGAAAAGAAGTGAGATTCTACTATGAAAAAGAAATGTATCAAATCAAGATTGTAAATGCGGCTGTATTTCCTCAGTGTTATGCAGCAATTGCTGATAGAATTCAAAACTTTGGGAATAAGGTTGTAATCATTGATATAGGAAGTTGGACAATTGATATTATGCCTGTTGTTGATAGAAAACCAGATAATTCAAGATGTACCACAACACAGCAGGGGTTGATTACCTGTATGAGGTCAGTAAATGATCAATGTGTACGACAGCTCGGAGCTGGAATTGATGAAAGCGAAATTCAGCATATTATGAGGAATGGTACAAGTGATATTAATGAAGAGTACCTAAATATCATCAAGAAAGAAATCACAGAATACACAGACCGTGTATTCAATTCTCTTAGAGAATATGGTTACAACCTAAAGACGACGCAGCTGGTATTTGTAGGAGGTGGAGCTGTAGTAATGAAAAATTTCAGCACGTTTAAACAAAAGAATATCAACTATATTTTAGACGTGAAAGCGAATGCAAAAGGATTTGAATATCTTGCAAATATTGGACTAAAAAGAAGATAGAGGTGAGATAAATGGCAAAAGCAGATCGTGATAGCATTGTTCATTATAGTCTTAGGCTAAATCTAAAGAATCCTAGACATTTGGAAATTCATAAGATATTAAAGCATCTGAATCAGGAAATGAACAAAACGCAAAACCAGCTTTTTATAGCTGCATTAGAGTTCTATGTTGATAATGTTGGAAAAGCCAATCTGGTAGAGCTTGATAAAATGAAATCGAATGAATATGTGACTAGAGATGATATAGAGGAGATTAAAGAGGAGTTGCATGCCAGTGTCATTACTGAAGCTAGGAATGAAGTAATTCGATTACTTGGTGGTGTTGTTGCTGGAATGCAACAGATAGTACCGAAAGGATATTATCCGGTTCCGCAGGGTCAGGAAAGAAGAGTTGATGAAGAAAATCATATGCAAGATGAACAAACAATAGACCAGCTGGCTGACCTGGCGAGTAGTTGGATGGAAGATGATGGAGGAATTGACGAATGAGAAGAGTTTTTTCAACAATAGGGTATGGAATGCTTGGATTTCTAAAAGGGATCATGTGGCTTATATTGATTTTATTAAGATTGCTGTTGGAATTAGCAAAGGTAATACTTCTATTGTTTGGACTTGTTTTCAGAGTATTCCTTGCGTTCGTAAGAGCAGGACCACCATGAAAGGAGGTTGATTGTATGGCTACAGGATATAAAGCATACAGAGAAAACCGTAGATTGATGAAGTATTTCTTTCAATTAAGAAATATGGCAGTTTAAGCAAAGGAGAGTTAGATGCATTATATACGGGACAAACCATCTACTGTCTCTGTGTACAAAACTGAATAATTTCACACAGTCATGTGGATAGGTAGTAACGGAGAATAGTATTGCCTATCCACTGGATTGGGTAGGTATTAGCGGCTATAAGGAGCCGCTATTTTAATATAAACAATTACAAATAATAAAAGAAGAATGAGGTAAATCAAATGAAAGAGATTTTTGAACAGTATGGATCAGTAATTATTGCAGCGGTAGCAATCAGTGCATTGGTAGCAATTATCGTAATGCTTTTGGCAACAGATGGAGTGGTAGCGAATTCCTTTAAGAACCTGATTGACAGCTTTTTCAACAGAGCAGCTGGAACCATCACAGGCTAATGGATTGTATTAAAGAAACCAATAACAATTAAGAAAGAATGAGGTAAATCAAATGAAAGAGATTTTTGAACAGTATGGATCAGTAATTATTGCGGCGGTAGCAATCAGCGCATTGGTAGCAATTATCGTAATGCTTTTAGCAACAGATGGAGTCGTAGCGAATTCCTTTAAGAACCTGATCGACAGCTTTTTCAACAGAGCGGCTGGAACCATTACCGGTTAATGGTTGGAATCAGGTAAAGACAGATTTATAGAAAGAGGGGATAGCCTCCCCTCTTGGAAAGGAGAACAATGGAACGAAGTACAAAGTGGGAGCTTGTGCCCGCACATTTTGGCCCCTTATGGTCGTATATCGAGAATGATGAAATCACGGATATTGATTTTAATGGTACGGATTTATGGATCACCAATACAGCAAATGAACGAATCAAGGTGGAGGAGCATGAGGTCACCAAGGAATTTATCGAAAAGTTCAGCCATTATATTGCCAACAACGTGAGTAAGCCTTTTAACAAGGTGGAAAATTTTTTAGAGGCAGATACTGACACCCTTCGTATCAGTATTGTCCATGAGTCATCAGCGATTTCAGGAAGAACGGTTTGTATTAGAAAGACCCTTCCGACCGTTCGTATGACAAGAGAAAGCATTATTACAGATGGATATTGTACCAAAGAAATTTTAGAGCTTTTAACGAATTGCGTGAAAGCACGTATGAACTTTGTGTTCTGTGGGGAACCAGGTGTGGGAAAGACAGAAGGAATTAAGTTCTTTTCACAGTATATCCCTGCAAACGAAAGAGTCATTACCATTGAAGATACACCAGAGCTTCATTACAGGGAAATCAATCCAGAGAAGGATTGCGTGGAATTGATGGTATCGGATGGGTTCAGCTATACAAAAGCGATTAAGACAAGTTTGAGACAAAATCCAAAGTGGCTTATGTTATCAGAAGCTCGTTCTGTGGAAGTAAAATATCTGCTTGAGAGCTTATCTACAGGAATTCGTGGATTCACGACGATTCATACGGATGATGTAAGAAAGATACCAGATCGTATTTTAAATATGCTGGCAAGCAGAACCGATGCAGACCGAATGGAGAATGATATTTTCATGTTCATTGATGTAGGTATTTTAATCCGTAAGAAACAGATGGAAGATGGCAAAATCAGAAGATACATTGATCAGGTTTGCTTTTTTTATCGAAAGGATGGATGCAATACTACGTTTCCTGTGGTGTTAAATGGAGAACTGGCAGAGAAGAGCCTTCCAGAAGCAGTCTTTGAGAAATTTGAACGAATGGGTATTACACCATTTTCGGAGGAAGGAGGTAATGAGGATTGAAGAAGGAACGAGGAAAGAAGAAAAAAAGTTCTCTCAGATTTTTGCGATATAAGAATCTGACACAGGAGCTTGCAAGGTATGGATATGAATTTACACCTAAGAAAGCTATGATTTCCTATGGAATGATTGTGCTTCTGGCAGCTATCTTTGGACTGTTGTATAAGTTGCAGTTACCTTATATTGCGTCAATCGGAATCATTGGGGTGGTGTTCTCACCACTGGTTCTGATTCAGACCATTAAGGGTAAGTATCACACGACCATGTTTTCTATGGCAAATAATTATATGGAACAGTTCTTGTATTCCTTTAAGAGAAACAAGACAATACTGAATGCATTGACAGAGACGGCTACTATTTTTGATGAAGGAGAGTTTCATGAGATACTGGTTCAGGCAATCGAACATATTCAGTATGCCACAGATAGCGAAGATCCAGAGGAGGAAGCACTGGTGATGATTAGCGAGTTCTTTCATTGTGAAAGAGTTGATGCCGTTCATTCCTTTGTAATGGGTGCACAAAGACGTGGTGGTGATGCAGGCGGCAGTATTGCATTGCTTTCTAAGAACAGAGCCATGTGGGCAGAGCGAATTATCAATCTGCAAAAGGAATTTCAAATTGTAAAGCGAAATATCATGATTGCATTGGTGGCAACGTTGCTGATTTGTATTCTGCCTCTTTATCTATTAGGAGGAGACTTGGATATCAGTGCGATTCCTCTTTGCCAGATATCAGCGGTGGTATTAATTGGTATTTGTATGCTCATTTATGTAAAGGCAGATAAGAAGTTGTGTAGAAGCTGGATTGAGAAGGAAACGGACAGTTCAGGAATGGATCGGAAATACCTTCAGGTAAGAGACTACGATGATGCAAAGGAAACCAAAAACAGTCAGAAGATGGCGTTCATTCCAGCAATCCTTTTTATCGGTGCATTTGTGTATTTTCAAAATATTGCTGTGCTGGTAGCTGGTATTGTAGTAGTACTGTTTTTCTTAAATCAGCATAAGGTGGGGCATAATCTTGCCAAGAAAAAGGTAGCAAGGGAGATTGAAAAGCAGTTCCCTAACTGGTTGATGGAGGTAGCACTACTGTTACAGACCGATAACGTGCAGATGGCAATTCGTAAATCCATGGACAGTGCACCAGAGGTCTTGATTCATGCATTGGATGAATTGATTGTGGAATTGGAAGATGATCCAAATGCAATTGAACCATATCACAGATTTTTAAAGGATTATCGAAACCCTGATGTGCAGTCAGCAATGAAAATGCTCTATGCATTATCCAGTGGAAATGCAGGGGATGTCACAAAACAGGTAGAGGAACTCATAGATCGCAATAATGCAATGATGGATAAGGCGGAGAAGCTGACGCAGGAAGATAAGATTGCAGGGATGAAGATCTATATTCTGTTACCGTCACTACTTGCTTCTTTCAAGTTGATGGTGGATATGGCCCTACTTTTGGTGGTATTCCTTCAGAATTTGACGTTTGGAATGTAGGAGGGGATAAGCATGAGCACAACAATTAAGACCTATGTGGGAATTTTTATCCTTCTGTTATCCGTATTTACGATGGCTGGAGTAATGTCAGCTTGTATAGATGCAAACAATGCGAGGGATTTTCATGCTTCTGTAGTTGCAGAAATCGAGGATTCTAACTTAGCACCAAGTGTGATCAATGCATGTAAGACGCAGGCAGTAAATGCAGGCTATGAGCTTTTGATTGACGAGAGCAGTATTGTAAAAGATGAAGACGGAAAACCAACATTGATGGAAGTTATTCTGAGATACAACTATCATGTGGACTTTTTGGGAGTCATCAGCACCCAGCAGATTCGGGCATTTGCAAGATAGGAGGATTTTATGAAGTTGATTATAGAACAATTTGGAAGTGGTATTATTTATGCCATTGCTGGAAGTGGAATGGCAGCCATACTGATTGGCTTTTTAAGGGTAATCAGCAGTTAAGGAGGATTGAATGAAGGAGATTTTTGAAGAGTATGGAGAGTTTGTCGTTGAAGCAATCAGTGGTGGACTCTTTCTTGGAATACTGGCATATTTCTTTCTCGGTACGCCTATGACAACGCTGATTCATCTTTTCATTACCAGTGTGTTAGGAGGTGGCGCTTAGATGAAAGGGATATTCCATGAGTTTGGAGCGGCAATCATTGCTATTGTTACTGCTGTCTTGATAATTGGCATTTTATTTGGAATCTCGGTATCAGGAAAAACAGGAATATTACAGATCGCAGGGGTGTCAGTGGAAAAAGAAGAAACAGATTATGCTTCTTATCATGATTTTGATTCCGTTGTAACCTGGCATAACAGAACGAAACCAGTAGCAGCATACACAGCATCTTATGGTAGATTCTTTGCTTTGGATAGTACCAGTTTTCTTTCCAGGTATTATGCTAAGGATATGGAAGGAACGATTTATCCAATGGATAAGGTAATTATTGCAAAGTTGTTTACAAATACCATGTTTGGTAAAGTGTTAGATATCAGAAGAGCTGATGGAACAAGTGTTATGAGTGCCTATTCCGCTACGGATGGAAGCATCCGATTTCCAAGTGCAGGGGTGTATGTAGTCTATTTTCAGATCAGGGACAGAGAAAATCTGACCAGTGTCTGGAAGATACCGATTGCCGTGGACGAGAGGAGGAGCTAGGGATGAAGAATGTGTTTTTAGGCTTTGGAACTACCATCTGTGCGATTATATCGATTGTCATTGTAATGACCCTGTGTGGAACGAATATGAGGCAGAACGAGCTAAATCGTGCAGTGGACAGTGCTTTACAGGATACCGTTGAGAACCAGTTTGATACTAAGACTTATTCCGTGGGCAGTAATGATGAATTTATTGCAGATTTTATGGAAGCCTTATTGGTACAGATCAATTCTGACTGTAGAATAAAGGTCAATGTATTAGATGTTGACTATCAAAGAGGACTCTTATCCGTAGAAGTCATAGAGAAATATAAGCATCCAATTGGAACAGAAGGTCAGGTATCTGTAAAGAGAACCGTAATCATGGAACAATACGCAGTTCCAGTAAGTTAGGAGGCGCAAGATGAAAGAGAAGATGAAGAGATTTTGGAGAAAGCATTGGAAGTCAATGGTAGGTGTTTTAGTTATAATAGTGTTGGTTGCGGGAGTATTGATTGTTTCTAAATTGGTTTCAAAGCAGAATATGGTGGAAACTTCCTCTGAAACTGGAAGCAATGAAATAATTAGTGAGGAAGAAGTTAAACCGACAGAAGCTCCCTTGGTAGAAGAAACACCTCAAGTAGAAGATACAAAAGAGCCGATAAAAGAATCTACGGAAATCTCAAAAGAGAATACAAATGTTACGACAACACCGACAGTGGAAGCCAGGATTTCAGAAACAGAGAAGCCTAGTGTAACGAAGAAAGCAGAGACGAATGCAGAGGATGAAACAACATCGGAAGTGAAAGCAACAGAAAAACATTCTACTCAAGCAGAACCAACGGCAACAGTTGCACCAACGACAGAAACAAAGTATGTTCCAATATCAGAAGGCTGGAAAGCAGAAGCGTCTGCAAAGGGAGATATTACTTCTGCACAGAAGGCAGATCTTGATTCGATGATTCAGTCTTGGAAATCAGGTGCTTTATCGGATGTAGAGCTAAAAGATAAAATCATCAGTTATCTGGAGGAGCAAAAGATTGATTATATGGAAGTCAGTGTGACCAGTAAAGGATATGCACTATTTGATGAGGTTCCTGAAATTGATTTAAGAGACGGCGGCAATCTGTATTCTTTTGTAGGTACTTATAGTACTGGAAAACAGAATCCGGATGGAACCAATAAGACGGTATGTTATAACTGGTCAGCATTTGTATTTTAGAGGAAGGAAGAATTGAATATGAAGAAATCATGGAAAATAGGCTTACTCAGTCTGTTTTTCTTATTGTCCGTAATTGGATTGACAGCGCTTGCTCCTCCACAGGAGGCGCAGGCTGCCACCTTTGACAATGCAGTTACCTTTTATAATACGTATGGGTCACAGATTGTTTTTAAGGATGGATACTTTTACTTTGCGACAATGGGAAAGCAGGCAAGTGCCAGTGTGAACACGACCCATTGGGGGACGGTAGGTTATCGAATGAAAGTAACAACCAGTTCACAGACCGCTTATATTTATTTTAATCTCAGTGGATATACCGTAGAGACGGTGGATTCTGTGGCAAGTGGTGGTTATATCTATGAACTAAGCCGTATTAACTTAAGTTATGTAAAATCTAAATTAGCTCAAACAAACCGAACAGCATACAACGAATTCATTATTAATGGTGGCTATATTGTGGTTGATAGTTGTATGATTACCATCAAGATTGATAAGTATGGGAATCGTACTAACAGTGGTTCTATGGACGATTACGGGAATTTTTATGGCAGTGTTTATACAGACTATAATGGCATTGCAAATGCAGCTCCATGGAGTAATCCAAGCTCTTTGCACAATTATTTTAATAAGACAATAAATTATGTAACGCAGCTAAAATCAAGACAAGCTGTATATGTCAGGTATCAGCAGGCAGATGGTGGTTATGGCAGTTATAGTGCTGTCATCAACAAAGATTATGTATATGGAGAAACAGTCTCATGGTCAAGAGATTCTGACTCTTGCTATAATGCTGCAAGTATTTCCTACACAGCAAAGCAGGCGAAGACTTCATATGTATCGGTTACCCGTAAGCAATACGTGCAGAATGTCTATGTGAAATATCAGGATGCAAACGGGAATTACAGTGGTGACTGGGCACTTGTCAAAAGTCAGAACCTGTATTATGGAGCAAGCTTTGAATGGTCTTATTCCGGAGATGCTTGCTACAATGCTGCAAGTGTTAGTAAATATACGGTTACTGGAGCAAAGAATCATTATATCTATATTTCAAGAAAGAAATATTCCGTAAGTGTCAGTGCAGGGATAGGAATCAGTAGTGTTTCGGGCAGTGGAAGTTATTATTATGGAGCTAATTGTACCGTTGACGTAGTAGTGAAAGCCGGATACACATGGAAGAATTGGACTGGAACATATACTTCAAGCAGTAAAAGCTATACCTTTTCTGTAATTGGAAATGTTTCCTTGACAGCAAATGCGGAGGCGAACACCTATTATATCGTGTTTCATCCAAATGGCGGTAGTGGCTCTATGACTACACTGACTTGTAAGTATGACCAGACGTACACTCTGCCAGCAATGAGCTTTACTTATCCATCCCATCCGTGTAAGTACCTTGGATGGAATACAGATGCCAATTCCTATTATACGACCTATACAGAAAAACAGCAGATTTGTAATCTTACCAGTGTGAATGGATATACCTTTCACTTTTATGCAATCTGGGACTATGCACCTGATCTGACTTGCACAGATCGGTATTTTACCTTGTATGAAGCGCAGACAGGAGTGATTACAGAGACAGAGCTGCTTCGGACTGTAAAATCAACAGACCGAGAGGATGGAACAACGCAGATCCGGGTTAAGAACTATTCTACAAACACTTTTACAGGCTTAACAGGCTCTGGGGTGATTACGATAACGTATACCACAACAGACAGTAGAAATAATACAACGGAAAAGCAGGCAAAGGTAACGATTGTAGATACAAATGCTACAAAAGAGGGACCAATGGATTTTGACGGTAAGAAGCAATATGCAAGATTTATCGCAGCTGATTATTACCAGAAAGATTATGCCTCTGGGGGATTGGAGGCAACATCAAAGTGGAGAAGTGATGTGACTTATCGGAATACTTTGACTGCGGCAATGAACAATGTGAAAGGGGAAGATGGGAACTGGTCGCATGTTGTGAAGAGTTATGAGTTTTCTAAAGAAGATATTGAGCAAGTGAAGCAGTATGTGAGGGATAATGGGATGGGGAATTCGGAAATTAGAACTGCTTTATGGAAGTTTATTGTACAGTTCTTAATAGACTAGTGAACAACATTTGGAAGCACAAAATAGTAAATTTTAAAATAGTATTCTGGTTATTACAGAATACTATTTGGAACAGGGGAATTTTAGTGATATAATTTAAGAATAATTTTAATGAAATATCTTTTGTATAACTAGAGGTTCTAGGCAGTAGAGAAATTTTAGCCATTTGGTCAGATATATTATAAATATGTGTCAAAAGTAAAAAATAAGATTTGGGGAGAAGACATGAATATAAAGGATCTTGATAGATTTAAAAAGTATATAAAAGAATATCAATACAATGCCGCGCACATGTGCTTAGAATATTTATCCTCAAAATCTTCACAAAATGCACTTGTTCATTTGCCAACAGGAACAGGAAAGACTGGAGTTATGGCAACTTTGTGCGCATTGATTGATGGAAATATACTAATTGTTGTTCCTAATGCTACACTACCAATACAGGTGAGAAATGAAATAGAAACCAACTTTTGGAAATCAATAGGCTTAAATGATTTCCCAGATATGAAGATTAATATATTAAATAGTCAAAGCCAAATAGATTCGCTGAGTAGCGCAGTAAAAACTGTTTTCATAGCCACTATACAGTTTATACAAGAGAACGCATACAAGAACAATATCTTGAATACTCAATTTATAAGCAACATTAATAAAACTATTAATTATGTTTTTTTTGATGAAGGACATAGAGAACCTGCGAAAAAGTGGTCTCAAATTATTAGGAGTCTTAAATCGAAAATAATACTATTTACTGCCACTCCTTATCGTAATGATGATTCGGTATTCAAAGTGGATAAAAAGTATATTTATTCCGAAAAGATGAAAAAATTTATTGATAATGGTGATATTTCTAATTTGGATTTTTTACAATTAAAATCGTTAACTAATATAACCAGCACTTTGAGTTCTAGTGCAAATGTTACGAATGAAGAACTACTAGAAATTGTTAGCAGTAATCTTTGTAATGGAAAAATAATTATTAGATGTAAAAAAGTCAATGCTATAGAGAATATAACCGAATATTTGAATTCACATAATATTAAAGCACTAGGTATTCATTCAAGAATAAAACAAGGAGTGAATTATCTATCATGTGGTAAGAATATAGAAGAAAAATCGCTAGAGTATGATGTTTTTATTCACTCTGAAATACTAATTGAAGGCGTAAATGTGCCAGCGATTAAAACGTTAATTTTCCTAGACACATTTTCTAATTTTCGAAGTACTGTACAACAAATCGGAAGAATATTGAGGTGTATTAAGTCAAATAATGTTGCCAGAGTGTATATGCCGGATGTTGTTATAGAGGAACATAAGGAGCAGTGGAATTATCTTTTAGATTATACAGAATCGCAAAAGGAGGAAAGGAAATATATATATTCATCAGGAATCATAAAAAAGTTATATGTAGAAAGTACTTCACGACAAGTCTTTGAGCATAATATTCTTATTCCTAAAAGAGCTACAATATATTTTTCTGAGGATAAGACTTTGTGGGATGAAATTACAAAGCAAATTATTTCGTGGTTTGAATATGATAACCGTTGTAATGTAATTTATAAAAATTCTTTTGATAATAATGCATTTGTTATCTATTTCGAAGAAGTTAGGCATAGTAATTTCCTTAAAAGTCTTGCATATGAAAATAGAAATCTTCATATATGTGTATTGATTGAAGTGCCCTCGAACCAAGATGATGGGGTATATTATTTTTATTTTAATTCAAACAATACCAAAACTTTTGACAGTGAAAGTTTAAGTTGCTCAAATGCTGGATTGAAGAATTTCAAAAGCATATTAGATACTTCGTTAGAAATCACAAGGGCGAGGTATGAAAAAACAATTCCTATTATTTCCAGTGGGATACGCGGAAGAGAAATAGTAGGACGTGAAATTGAAAACACGAGACCTTCTTTAGAACAAAAGCTTTCGTTTTGCAGTAATATGACTGGAAAAAATAAGGATACAAAGCAAATTAGATATATTAATACTATTACTTCAAGGGTTTCAGATTCAGATAATGGTTCTCTGAAAGAATATATAGACTGGTGCAGCAAAATAGTCGAAAGCCTTGAAATAAAGAATAATGTCCATAGTATTTTTGAAAGATTTTCCACTATATCTATGGATCATCCACTGCATGGTCCTACATATATATATGCTGAGTTCGACAAAGAACTAAGAGAACCAGTGACAGATAATTTGATAAAAGAGATTTCTGCTAAGATTAATCAGAATGAATTTGAAATTTTTATTGATGATGCAACATTTCAATATGTAATCAGTCAAAATAACAATGTGTTCGATTTTATTGCCAAGAACAATAAAGATAATATTCAACTCGAATGTAGTGAGGGGACAATGAGTATAGTGGATGCATTGAAAGAATCAAATTTCAGAGTATATTTTCTTAAAGATCAGCTAATCTATATAAAGGGTAGATATTATAAGCCCAATGTTATGACAAAATTTAATAAACCAGAAGATTGGTCAATGTGGAGTGATATAGAACCGATTGACGATCTAGATCCCAAGTTATGTTATGACGAAAAGTATGGTAAAAATAAAAGTTGCTTAATATCAACATGGCCAGATGATAGTGTATTCGGGGTATTATTAAAATATATAAATGATAAAATGGGAACGATAGACTATTTAGTTTGCGATGATATGGGAACAGAAATAGCTGATTTTATTGCATTGGATACAAAAAATAATAAAATAATATATATTCACTGCAAATATGATGAAAAGCAATTGAGTGCATCTACATTTCAAGAAGTATGTGGACAGGCTATGAAAAATATTCGATACATTATAAATACTTCACAGGATAATAACATTTATTTGGAAAACAGAAAAACTAAATGGGCTATTAAGTGGCCGCTGTATGGTAGTAATGCAACAGGCGGTAACATAAGTAGGTGTATTAAAGGTGGCACAGCTGAAGAAATTTTTAATCAATATATAAATATGATTTCACTTCAACCTCAAACAGAATATGAAGTGTGGTTAGTACATAGTGGATTATCTTATGAGGCGTTAAAAAAGGACTTGTGTTGTAATCAACAGTCAGAGGAAACACCTCAATTAATATGGTTATTACAATCTACACAAGATTACATATCAGATGCTGGTGCAAAGCTTAAAATATTATGTGCGCCGTAAAGAAATAATCACAATGTGTTTCTTATATTAATAGTAAATTTAAATAGGACATTAAATAAAGCCGAGGAGATATCCCCGGCTTTTGCTTTACCCAAACAATTTCATACTTCCGTTAAGGAGGAAAGGAGGCAGTATGACAAACATACAAATACGCCAGAAGGTTCCACCTTAACGTGGAATCCAATGCAATAATAACTTAATAACACACAAAATGTAAGTTAGAAGATATGAGCCAAAAACCATATCTTCTTATTTTTTTGCCTAGAAGGAGGTCGCAATGTTGAATAAAGTAAAAGTGAGCATCATTCCGTTACAGAACGGAGAATGTTCAGTAGAGATTGTAATTACCATCGGAACGGAACAGCCAAAGAAAGTAAAGCAGGAGTCACCAATTTATGCAGAAACACTTGAAGCACTGGCAGAAACGTGGATGGACAAGGATCAAAGTAACCATGACAACGATGAGGATGAAGGATTCCTCTATGACAATTTAGATTAAGGAGAAAGATTATATGATGAATTATGAGATTTTTAAGGAAGTAGTAGCAGAGAAATTTATGGATTATCTGCCAGAGCAGTATCAGGGTATGAAGGTTGATGTTCATCCAGTAGAAAAAGTAAATGTGACAATGGACGCAATTAATTTATTAGGGGAAGGGGCTGGAATATCTCCTACAATTTATATTAACGATATGTATGATCACTATAAATCCACCGAGGATTTACAGGAAGTATTGCAGTCTGCGGCAGAGAGAATGGAACGTGCAATGAAAGAAGCTCCTGAGATTGTTCCTGCGCTTGATATGCAGGAGGCAAAGGACAATATTGTTTTTCAGCTCATTAATACAGAACAGAATAGGGATATGCTCTTAGATACACCAAATAGAAAGTTCCAGGATTTATCAGTGATCTACAGATGGGTAGTAAAATCTGACATGGATGGCATTCAGAGTACGGTGGTTCGAAATGCATTAGCGGAAAGATTGGGATTTACAGAAGAGCAGATGTTTAAGCTTGCGGTAGAGAATACCAGAAGAATGTTCCCGCCAACCGTAAAAAGTATGAACGATGTAATTAGAGATATGTTTATGAAGGATGGTATGCCAGCTGAAATTGCAGATATGATGATTGGGGAAATGCCACCGGAACAGACCATGTGGGTCATTAGCAATGACAGAGGTATCAATGGTGCAATTTCTATGCTTTATGAAGATCAGCTTCACAAACTTGCAGAGCAGCTAGAAACAGACCTCTATATTATGCCCTCATCTGTGCACGAAGTAATTGCAGTGTCTTCATCAATGGGTGATCCAAATGAATTGGCACAGATGGTAGCTGAAATCAATATGGATCAGGTGTCAATAGATGAGAGATTATCCAATCAGGTATATCACTATGATAAAGATTTAAGAAAACTGTCTCTTGCTACAGATACTCCTAATAAACGTTTGGATGGAATTGTGGCTGAACCAAAGTTAATTTATGACACAAAAGAACAGTCCCGATAGGAGGTAGCTATGAAACAGGAGATGACAATGAAAGAATTGGTGGCTCTTGTAAATAGCAGAGATGGTGAATTCAGAATTGACATAGAGTTTGGAAAGGAGCATGAAGAAGATGGAAAAGAGCAACAAGAAGACAACGATTCCATTAACCAATCCTTTCGAGCTTGAAGTGGTGTCTATTCGGCTTGTAAAAGATGCTCCGATATGTTCGGGGCATCCAATTACAAAGCCAGAGGATGCTGTAGAACTGGTTGGAAAATATCTCTGTGAAATGGATCGTGAAGTCCTGTGCGTCATAAATTTGAAAACAGATGGAACACCAATTAATTGTAACATTGTAAGTATTGGAGCAATAGATGAAACAGTGGCACATCCAAGAGAAATATTTAAGAGTAGCATACTTTGTAATGCCTCGAGAATTATGCTCGTCCACAACCATCCCAGTTCTAATCTTGAACCTTCAAAGGCAGATGTTAGGCTTACTGACAGGATGATAAAGGTCGGAGATTTAATGGGGATACCATTACTTGACCATGTTATTGTTGGAGGAGATAATAGTAAGTATTTTAGTCTTAGAGCAAGAGAAATGTTAAAAAGTCCGGATATGCTACTACAGAGTAATTACAGACAACTTGATTTTGAATCACAACTGGTTGCAGAAAAAGGAAAGAGTAGGTGAGAGGAGTGGAGCAGAATCATTTTACTGAAGAAGAGCTTGCCATAGCAAAAGGTGTGGATCTTGTATCAGTAGCACAAAGTCTGGGATATACACCGAAAAGAATAGGAAAGTACTACACGTTAAAAGAGATGGATTCCATCCGTATTTATGATAGAACTCATTGGTTTCGTTGGAGTAGACAATTTGATAAAGGCGAGAACGGTGGCTCTCAGCTTGACTTTCTACGAGTATTTGCAGGAATGGATGTAAAGACGGCAGTATTTTGGCTGTTGGAGTTTTCAGGTTATCAGCGAATTTTAACTGCTAAATCTGAACCCGTATTGAAGTATCAAGTGAAAGAAAAAGAACCGGAAAGAAAAAACTTTCAATTACCAGTGGCTTCACTTGATAATTCTTACCTGTATTCCTATCTGGGTAAAGAGAGGGGAATTAGTAAAGAAGTGATTGATTATTTTATAAGTCAAAAACTTATTTACGAAAGCAGACACTATCATAATATTGTTTTTCTGGGAAATGACAAGGAAGGAAATACAAGATTTGCAAGTATGAGGGGAGTTTTTGACAAAGAAGGAAAACCGTTCAAGTGCGATGTTGTGGGTAATGATAAGCGATTTGGATTTAATCTTAGTCACGAAAATAGTGAAAAGATAGTTGTATTTGAAGCAGCAATTGATTTAATGAGCTATGTGGATATTATGAAAGATTATGAAAGTAATCTGATTGCACTTGGTATGTTGGCAGATGCTCCACTGGCAACTTTTTTAGAAGAACATCCGCAGATTACGACGATTCGATTTTGTCTAGATAATGATGAGCCAGGAAAAAAAGCAACAGAGGAATTGTTGGAAAAGTATTATGAATTAGGCTTTGAAGTGGAAAACTTTCCTCCGCCAGCAGGGGTTAAGGACTTTAATGAGTGGTTGATAGCGACAAGACTTCCAAATTTGGGGGTGGCTACAAAAAGTATAGCCAAAATCAAATGATGGCTACAAAAAGTACAGCCAGAAACGAAAATTGGCTACAAAAAGTGTAGCCACATAGAAGGGAATAGCAGGATAAAGTGTTGTTACGATAAAGTATGGCTACAGAAAGTATAGCCATTTTATCAAGTTGGCTACAGAAAGTACAGCCAACAAGCAATATTGGCTACAAAAAGTGTAGCCATATGAAATATATAAGGGGTTTCAGGGGATTTTACCCCTGACAAGTTGCGATAGGACGGCGACGTCGCTATTGCGTAACTTGCCGTGCTCGGGTCTGTATCCGGGCACGTGAGCCAGGGTGAAAATGTACAAAACACAGATAAGGAGGTGCACCAAAAGCAATGGGAAAAGAAGTGAAACTTTTTACAGAACCAGATGAATTATTGAGTTGGTTAGCAGATAACGACATCTTGATGAATCTTTCAAAGGAAGATGGACAGATACTTCTTAATTATATGGAAGGTCATGATTATGCAATTGGAATTCGGGAAGACCATATGATACGAAAAGACCTATCAGAAGAGGATGGAGAAGTAGTGGAGTACACAATTGATGAGGTGATTGATACAGTATGTGAATGGAATTACGAATTGATTCGTGATGCAGATGAAAAAAGACATAATCCAAAAGATTTTATTGATTTTGCCAACGAACAGAACCGTTATGAATCCTTAAAAAGAGATGAAATTCGCCTTGATCGTATGTTTGATAGAACAATCTATGCTAAGGAGATTGAAACGCTGGCAGCAAAATTAGCGAATGAATTTATAAGTAATCTGAACAACAGCAAGGATATGGAGAAAAGTGTTGCAGCAGTATCTGAGGAAGTCCATCGTTACAGTACGGATAAAAGAGGAAGGTGACAGGTTTGGCAGATCGTATTCATTGTGTAAGAAAAACGCTGCGATTGATGCCGGTGGAAGCAGAGTTGCTTTCCAATAAAGCATGCGCAGCAAATATGAAGGAAGCTGAGTATCTGAGATTACTTATCAGCCAGAAGCCAAATGATTATCCTGAAATCAGAAGATTGCTGAAAGATTTAATCAATGAGGTCAATCACATTGGAAACAATATCAACCAGATTGTTCGTAACAATAATTCAGCATTGTATACGAAAGCAGATAAAGAACGCCTAATAGCATATATGAAAAAATTGAATGTGGCAGTAAATGAGGCGGTGATTATGATTGGCAATCAGTAAAGTAATGCATATGAAGGATTCTGGTAGTGGATTTCATGGAAGGCATTTAAGACGAAGTATCAATTATATTTTGAATCCTGATAAAACACAGGATGGTAGATTGATTGGTGGAGTTAACTGTCAGCCAGATATGGCATTTGAACAGATGAAAGAAACCAAACGTAAATTTGGAAAGATAGATCAAAGACAGGGCTATCATATCGTACTTTCATTTAAGGAAGGAGAAATCACCCCAGATACAGCTTATGAGATTACAGAAAAATTCATAGAACAGTACCTTAGAAATCAGTATGAGGTTGTATTTTCTGTTCATGATAATACGGATCATATTCATTCGCACATTGTATTTAACAGCGTAAGTTGCATTGACAGTAGGAAGTATCACTATAAAAAAGGAGATTGGGAAAAAGAAATACAGCCGATAACCAATAGGCTATGTGAAGAGTATGGACTATCTATTCTTGAGATAGGTGATGAAAAAAGTGATCCAGATCGTGGCTATCAGAATTGGAGCGTCAATCGTGACGGACCATTTGTATGGTCAGATATGATAAAACGTGATTTAGATGCCTGTATTTTGCAGAATAACACGTTTGATGATTTCTTGGTTATGCTTAAAGATAAAGGGTATGAGTTAAAACAGGGAAAATATCTTGCGGTTCGTCCACCTGGAATGAGTCGATTTAAAAGGTGTAAGTCGATAGGTGATGAATATTCAGAAGAACGTATTAGACAAAGAATTTTGGAAGAAGATATGTCATCTTATTTAAAGAAGCAGCAGATAGAAGTGAAACCGCAGATTGTAAGATGCCGTGTGAAGCGATACCGAAGAGCGAAGATGTCAGGAATGCAGAAAAGATATTATGCTAAGTTGTATCGGATTGGTATGCTCAAGAAGAAACCATATAGTCAGGTGTATCAATACAAAGATGATATTCGTAAAATGCACAAATTACAACAACAATACTTGTTTTTGGCAAGGCATGATGTGAAATCAAGTGTAGAACTTGCAGCAACTATTATGAATCTGACGGATAAAAGAATAGAAGTTTCTAGTGAAAAAAGCAAGATTTATCGTACTCAGAAAAAGTTTGAAAAGTTGTTTCAAATTACCGAGGATATGACAGCTTTAAAGGAGTGTGAAAACACATACCAGAATGGGGATAACTTCTTTGAAGAGGAGCATAAACAGTGGATAGGTCTAGAACAACAACTTAAAAGTCTGGGATATACTTATGAGGAAACAGTGGAATTGAAGAATTATTATAGAAAGTTATGTTCGGAAATAAGTCAGAAAGAAAAGGCTGTTGTTAAGGAACTGAATATTGGAAAGTCAATTTGGAAGGATACAGTAAAGGATGAGGATAATAAGGTATTAGAGGATATTATCGAAAAAGAAAAAATAAAAGAAACAGTGAAACAGCCAGTCCGTTAGGCTGTTATTTTTTTGGAAAGAAGTAGGAGGAACGTATGGAACAGTCAGAAAAGACAGCAATAAATATTCATATTACCGAGTTTATACAGGGGCTGAAAAGCCTTGAGCGCTATCCTGATGAAGTATTAGCACTGGTGCAGGAAGATTTGGAATATGGATTAAGTGAAGAACAGGTAAAACAGTACTATAAGAAAAAATGGAGTATTGGACAGATGAAAATCTATTCTAAGTGTCTCCGTAATGGTTATTCCGAGGAAGTAATTAAGGTCATTACTTCAGATCATTTATCAAGAAATCAGATGAGCATTGCCTTGGAATTTTATGAGAAAGGTGTCCCACTCGATAGTATCGAAGCAGTAGTTGGACAAAATGAGTTTCCAGCTGCAATGAAGAAAGCATATGAAATGGTACTTGAGCAAATGAAAGAAACAAGGATGGTGGTAGAGGATGCACCTGATTATGTAAAGAAACTAGTTGACCAAATATCAGCGATGATTACTCATATTGAATTTCAGGAGAAAAGATATGATGCATTGGCAGAACATCTTAAGATTTTTGAATCAACAAAAAAAGATGAAGATGTCAGAGATGATCTGGTAAAACAGAATGCTCATCAAGCAACGGTAATGAATGAACAGCAGAATCAGATTATGCAGGCAAATTCTGCTATTGCAAGATATCGCACTGAACTTGAGCAAAAAGAAAAGGAGATGAAAAAGATGCAGGATAGGATAGAGGCATTAGAAGAGCAGATCCGAAACAGGGATCAAAGATATTCTGATAGTAAGACGGAATCAACAACGGCAAGTACAGTACAGCCAGAAATGGTTCTGGTGCCAGAGCCTAGCATAGAGAAGAAACAGTCAACAATCATTCCGCAAAACATTTCTGGATATGGAGTTCCGATTTACTACACGGTACCGATGGTGGATTCCTATGGAAGAGTGGTTCAGACACTTCCAATTGAACGAACGGAGAAAAAGACTAGTGGTATAACAAATTTATTTTCAAAATTGGGAATAAAGAAAAAATCCAGACAGGATATTGTAAAGTTAGTGGCAAGTGGTGACTTGGTACCTGATCAGCTTGTGCAATTAAAGAGTGCAATTGAGCGTGGGTTAACAGAGAGTCAGCTGGTGGAACTGATCAATAACAATGTCTCAGCAGAGAAGATGAAAGAAATTATTGAGATTGCAGTTCTTGAAAATGCATTGTATGAGAAGGAGTAGGAAGCATGATAACAGTAGAAGAAACAATCAAAGCAATTCATAACAGCCATGGTGGGTTGACAGATGAGGAGATACAACTGATTGTCCAGTTTGCATTCAAGACAGGTGATGCTGAATTGACTTCGAAGATGATTGAGGAATTTACAGCAGAGGGGAAAGACAGCAATGCCTTGATTCAGAAATATGAAGCTGCTTTGGATGTAAAGCCAAAATGGGTTGATCAAATTGAGAATCTCTTAGTGGCAATAGAGATGTATCGTCTGGAAGAAGAAAAAGCAGTGAATCGATTGGCTGATGTATTAGGCGCATATGGTATTCATGTGTCGGCAGAGGAAATCAGGAAGTCGGATACAGAGCAGATAAAACAGAAAGTGAAGATTTTATAAGGAAGGAGGTAAGCTGGAGTTGTTTTGAAAATTCCAGTAACGAATATGGCAGAAGAAATACAAGAAGCAGTCCAAATTATACGCGTCGCATATGATGGGATAGAAATAGCAATGAAGGTTGGAAATGGTGGCTTAGGAGCAATGCAAAAAGCCATAGACTTTTTAAAGGGAATGCTTGATTATGAAAAATCTCTTGGAAAAACATCTATGAAAAAGCTGCTTATAAAAGGTGGCGATTTACAAGTCTTGCAGTTTAAAACGTCTGATATGAAGAAAGTTGAGAAGCTGGCAAAGAAATACGGTATTCTCTATTCTGTACTTCCGGATGTTAAAAAGGCAGATGGTTTATCGGAGGTTATCTTTCATACAGAAGCTGTACCAAGAGCAAATATGATGATTCAGAAGTTAGGGTTTGGAAATATTGCGTCCTTTGATGATTATCTAAAGAATGGAGATGAGAAATCATTAGGAAAGCTATTGGACTTTCTCAAGCACCAAAAGAAGGAAACCGATAAGAGTATGTCTTCTGATGGTGCAAGAGCAGGTGTTGTTATAGAGGGATTGATTGAAAAAGTAGGTCTTTTTGCAATGGAAAAGCAAAGTATCAGTGTGGAAGCGGTGAAAGAAAATTTCAGTATTGGAAATGAACAGGCGAATAGTGTAATTAAGCAGCTTGAAACCATTGGATTACTCGATAAAAGAGACGCAAATGGAGATTATAAGGTCATGATGGACAAAGATGCATTCTTAAATCGTGTCAGGGGATATCAGGATTTGGCAGAACGAATGAGGGCAGTATCTGCATCTAAGAATCTAAAACTTTCTGATGTTACAATTAGTAAAACTCTTATCACAGTAGAAAACGACCATGCAGTGAAAACGAGAGTGCCAGGAACCTGGGGTAAGGATGCAAAGTATGTATGGTTTGATAAATCGAATGCAATGGATATTCATGGAGGAAAGACTATGCTTACCTTTATTGATAAGGAAAAGGATTACAAGATTTATGATGAAGAGAATCGAATTGTATCAACCATGAAGGGCGAAGAATTATACGCTGGTCATTATGATAAGGTGGAATCAGCTGTTCGAGAACATTATGAAAGAAATCAGACCAAAGAAGTTGCAAAAACGCAGACTACAACTAAGACCACCGGAACGAGAAAGAGGTAGATACCATGCAGACAAGTAAGAAAAAACCATCGGTTGTTTTTATTCTTGTTGGTGCAATCCTTGCGGGTTATTTTGGTTATTTGATTGGTGGGGCATGGGAAAAGGGAATGGAACTAAATGATTTTATCAATCGTTTGAATGAAGTTTGTTCCGCTCCCTTAGCAAATTATATGAATGAGAATACAGTGAAAGCAGTAGCCATTGCCATAGGTATCTATGGAATGGCTATTTTAATGTATTACACCAGTCAGAGAAATCTAATGCCCGGGAAGGAATTTGGTACTGCAAGATTTGAAAATCCGCAAAGAGCAAACAAGATATTAGCCGATAAGGATGAGAACTTTAATCGAGTCTTAAGTCAAAATGTAAAAATGTCTTTAGATTTTCGCAGATTGAAATTGAATGGAAATATTCTGATTTGTGGTGGTTCTGGTGCGGGTAAGACATTTTATGAAGTAAAGCCGAACCTTATGCAAATGCCACATAATTGTTCTTTTATTTGCACCGATCCAAAGGGAGAAATTTTAAGAAGCTGCGGTCAGATGCTAAAGGACAACGGATACAATGTAAAGGTGATTAATCTACTGGAGATGGATAAGTCAGATTGTTATAATCCATTTTCTTATATTAGAGAAGAAACGGATGTGGTAAAACTGATAACAAATCTAATTTCCAACACGACACCAAAAGGGTCAACACCATCAGATCCGTTTTGGGAGAAAGCAGAAGGATTATTTCTACAGTCTATCTTTTATTATGTGTGGCTGGTAGAACCAGCTTCAAGAAGAAATTTTGAGACAGTATTAAAACTGATTGGGGAGGCAGAGGTTGCAGAGCAGGGCAAGATGTCCATGCTTGATAAGCGTATGAAAAAACTAGAGGAGTTATCACCTTTAGGAGCTAATCATCCAGCCGTAAAGCAGTACAACAAATGTATGCGGGGTGCAGGGGACACGGTTCGTTCTATTATAATCAGTGCCAATTCAAGATTGGCATACTTAGAGAATCAGCAAGTGCTGCGATTATTATCGAAAGACGAGTTGAATCTGGCTGATATAGGAATTGGAGTAAATGGAGATGGTGAAACAAAGACAGCGCTTTTCTGTGTGATACCAGATTCTGATAAATCCTATAATTTTATCATAGGACTTCTATATACGCAGATATTTCAGGAACTATATTATCAGGCGGATTTTAATTGCGGAGGTGCACTTCCAATTCATGTAACTTTTATGTTGGATGAATTTGCCAATGTTGCATTGCCGGATGACTATTGTAGCCTGCTTAGTACCATGAGATCTCGGTCTATCAGCAGCATTATTATCATCCAGAACTTCGCACAGCTGAAGGCTTTATTCAAGGATACCTGGGAAACAATCCCAGGCAATTGTGACACCTTTATCTATTTAGGTGGCAACGAACAAAGTACCCATAAGTATGTTTCAGAGCTACTTGGAAAAGGTACGATTGACAAAAAATCCAGTGGAGAAACTAGAGGAAGACAGGGAAGTAGCAGTAGAAATTATGATGTCTTAGGTAGAGAGTTATTTACACCAGATGAAGTACGAAAATTAGACAACAAAAAGTGCATCGTATTTATTCGTGGTTTTGATCCGATTATGGATGGTAAGTTTATTCCATTTGGTCATCCAATGTTTCAGCAGACGGCAGATGGAAAGGGGAAAGCTTATATTCATAAAGTCAGAGGTAAGAGAGAATTAATTGGAAGACCCTATGAAATCTTGTCAGCGAAAGCACTGGAGCATTTTGAAAAACGAAAAGCGAATGGAGATAACGTATATATTGATAAGTTGACTTACGATGAATTTATGCTTCTTGGTGATGTGGAGATGAGCAAACGATTTACGAAACTTGACGAGAAGGAACAGAAGGAAAAATTGAATCAGGAACTGGAAGCAGAGCTTGAATATGCAGAGGAAATGAATCAAAAAGTAAATGAAATGCGTCAAGTAAATAGACCAAACTTGAAAGAAGATACCATCATGAATCGAATAATTCATTGGCCTTATACCAAAGAGCAGAAAGAGGAAGCTCGTAAGGCAATGGCTGCAAAAGTCCCTCAAAGTAGGATATTAGAATATTTCTATCCAGAAACAAGTGTTGAGCACATGATTAAAGTCAGAGAATCATTCATGGCATAACAGAAAAATAAGCGGATAAGATAAAAGCAACACATATCAGGTAAAACCTGAAGTAATAATATAACGGAGGAAACTCCGATCATATAGATAACCTAATTGGAATGGGTGGTTATTATTGCAAGCCAATAATAACTGCCCGTTTTTTGTTGTAAAGGAGATTTCAGATGAAAGAAAGAGTAGTAAATCAAAACATGAATAACAATCAAATGGAGGAAAAAGGAATGAAAGGATTATTTAAAAACGTGAAAAGAAAAGTAGTGCCAGCAATGTCTGGTGCAATTATGGCAGCCAGCCTTATGAGTACACAGTGTTTTGCAGCATCAGGAACGTCTGCGGTTACGCAGCCACTTGATAACCTAAAGACTCTGGTAATTGCGGTTATCGGGGCAGTGGGTGTAATCATCCTTGCAAAGAATGTTATGGAATTTGCACAGGCTTATCAGCAGCAGGATTCTTCAACTATGAACTCTGCATTAAAGGGTATTGTAGCAGGAGTCATGATGGCAGGTATTTCAACCGTATTAACTTTCTTGGGATTCTAAGAAAAAGCAGCACCAGGGGTGGCAACACCCCTAAAACAGAAGGAAGAGGTGAGAAACAAGTATGGATATTTTTAAACTTGGAGATAAGATTCTTTCCCTGCTGGAAATGGTATTCGGATTCTGGAACAACCAGATTTCTTTAGTATTTGCAATGCTCGGACAATCCCCCGTAAATTTCAAAGGTGGCGGTCCATGGGCAGTGATTGAAGGAATTGAACCAATCTTTGTAGCGGTTGGTTCATCCCTGGTGGTATTGTTCTTTGTCATTGGGTTTTGCTCCGAAAGTGTGGACATCAGGGAAGAGATGCGATTTGAAGTGATTCTTCGAATGCTCATCCGAGTGGCACTAGCTGAATGGTTTGTGGCGAATAATGTGACAATCATGAAAGCATTTTTCATATCCATTGGAAACCTGGTAAATCTATTATCAGCGGGTACAAATACGACAATGACCATTGATAGCACACAGGCAGACATAATTAAGAATCTAGGATTTGGAGAAAGTCTTATTATGCTAATTCTTGCGGCATTGTTATCCATAATTATCATTATTTGTGGATTTTTTATGATATACACAGTGTATTTCAGATTTTTAAGATTATTGATCATTGTGCCAATGGGAGCAATTGCATTTTCAACTATGGGAGGAAACAGAACAGTCAACCAAACGGTAGTGGCGTATTGCAAATACTTTTTATCAGTCACGTTCGAGGCGGTTACTATGGCACTCGCAATTATTGTATGTAATGCATTTGTGAATGCTGGGCTTCCGTCATTTACAGGAGGTTACACGGATTGGGCACAGACACTAATCTATCTGTGTGAAATGACATTTACCATTGCACTGACGGTAGGAAGTGTAAAAGGAGCACAATCATTAACCAGTAAGGCATTTGGATTGTAGGAAGGAGGTATTCAACAGTGGTAATTGAAATCAACAAAGATATTGATCGCTATCAAGAATCAGTAGCATTAGGATTATCGGCAAAACAGCTGGTATTTTCTATTGCAAGTATAGTTGTGGGTGGTGGTCTGGTTCTTCTTTTGTACCGCTATATTGGTTTAACGGGTGCAGCTTATGTTGCAATTCCTTGTGTTGCACCAATCGCTCTAGGTGGATTTTATTCTTACAATGGAATGGGCTTTTACGAGTATATGGGAAGAAAATTCCATTTCATGTTTGGGAACAAGGCATTGACCTATGTTTCTACAGAAGGAGAGCAAGCAATAAAGGAATTTGAAACAGAGTTTGCTTTTGTAGAGAAAGCAAAGGGAATAAAGTTCTTTACCAAGAAGATAAATAAGTCAAAAGAGGAAGTAAATTCAGTAAATAAAGGAAGTAGGGAGGATTTTGAAGAGATGAAAAAGAAAACAAAGAAAATTGCAATTGCTTGTATGGGAGTAATTGTAGCAACGATTGCAGGCATTGCAGCATATAAGTATATGCATTAGGAACTTTGAAATAGATTGGACTGACCTCTTAGGTCTGGACAATTCAGGCATCAGCCGGGATTGTTCCCGACTGGTGTGTTATTAAGCGAAAGAGAGGTAAAGAGATGGTACTATTTACAGATGAATTTAAGGAACTGAAAAAAGCAAGTGAACCGCTTTATAAGTCTCCGAAATCAATTCAGGAAACCATTGAAATCATGGCAGTAGCAGAGAATGGGATTTTTGAGGTGGCAAAGAATCGATATTCAAAATGTTACCGCTTTCAAGATATTAACTACACCACCACAAATGAGGATGAGCAGATTGATATTTTTGAACGATACTGTAAGTTCTTGAATTCATTGGACTGTAATTTTAAGATTACAATCAACAATAAGAATAAAAATATGGAAGATTTAAAGCAGTATGTGTTATTGAAGTATGTGGATGACGGTTATGATAACTTTCGTAAAGTATATAACGATATCATAGAAGCAAAGATTCTAGAAGGTAGACAAGGGATTGAACAGGAGAGATATTTAACACTCACAATTGAACGAAAGAATTTTGAGGAAGCTAAGGCACAGTTTGCTACATTAGAAGCAACGCTTCGAAAGGCATTCAATGAGTTGGGAGCAGATATCGTAGCACTTAGTGGGAATGAGAGATTAAAAGTTCTTCATGATTTTTATCACCTTGGGAATGAGAACAGCTGGGACTTTGACATCAAAGAAGCAAAGAAAATAGGAAGGGATTTCAAAAATGATTTAAGTAACGGTATGATTAAGTACTTTCCAGATAGCTTTGAGGATGAGCGTAAATTTTGCAAAGCATTGTTCATCAAGAAGTATCCAAGTAGCTTATCAGATCGATTCCTAAATGAAATCACATCACTTCCAGTTCACTCCATTGTCAGCATTGATGTAGTGCCGGTTCCAAAGGATTTGACCACTAAGGTATTGCAGAAGAAATATTTGGGCATTGAATCAGATATTATCAAACAGCAGAGAGTTCGTAACAAGAACAATGACTTCTCATCTGATATCTCCTATGCTAAGAGAACGGAAAAGAAGGAAATTGAAACCATCATGGATGATGTGCGTGAGAATGACCAATGCCTGTATTATGTAGCGGTGACAATCATTTTGATGGCAGATTCAAAAAAGGAATTAGAGAGTATCAGTGAAACCGTAGAAACCATTGGAAAGCGTAACAGCTGCACTATTGATGTGCATTATCTGAAACAGAGAGAGGCATTAAATACAGCATTGCCGATTGGCGTAAGGCAGGTAGAAACTATGAGAACCATGCTTACCCAAAGTCTTGCTGTATTGATGCCTTTTAATGTGCAGGAATTGAATGATGCAGGTGGTAATTATTATGGTATCAATCAGGTATCAAAGAATATTAATATCGGAAATCGTAAGAGATTAATTAATGGTAATGGTTTTGTATTTGGTGTTCCTGGATCAGGAAAATCTTTCTTCTGTAAGATGGAAATGGGAAATGTATTCTTGTCTGGAGACGATGAAATCATAGTGATAGATCCAATGAACGAATATTTTGATATTGCTGAAACCTACGGTGGAACAGTTGTAAATATGTCAACATATACCGATAATTATGTGAATCCGATGGCAATGGATGTATGGAACTTAGATCAGAATGATTCCAAAGGCTGGGTAAGAGAAAAGGGTGAATTTATGCTGGGACTTTGTGAACAGTGTATCGGCGATTCCCTAAATTCCAGACAGAAATCCATTATTGATCGATGTGTAAGAAAGCTCTATATAGATATTGCCAGAAGCAGAGAAAAGTATATTCCAGTTATGTCAGATTTCTATGAGTTATTGAATCAGCAGCCAGAGATGGAAGCAAAAGACATCGCATTATCACTGGAGCTGTTCGTTAATGGATCACTTAACATCTTCAATCATCAATCGAATGTGGATGTTGACAATCGCTTCACAGTCTATGGAATTAGAGACTTAGGAGCTGAATTATCACCTATTACCATGCTTGTCATGATGGAAAGCATCCAGCAGAGAATCGTGGAGAACGGCAAAAGAGGAAAAGCAACTTGGCTCTATATTGACGAATTCCACGTCTTACTAAATTCCGAGTATTCTGCAAAGTATTTACAGCAGTTATGGAAGAAAGTAAGAAAACAGGGTGGTTTATGTACTGGTATCACTCAGAACGTTGTTGATCTGTTACAGAATTACACAGCAACCACAATGCTTGCGAACTCTGAATTTGTAGCGTTATTAAAGCAGGCAAATACAGATAGTTCGAAAATGGCAGAGGTGATCGGTGTGTCAGAAGCACAGCTTCGATTTGTAACTAACAGTCCATCAGGTATGGGACTGATTAAGTGTGGTAGTGCAGTGATTCCATTTGATAATCAGATTAGTAAGGATACAGGTTTGTATAAGCTTTATAATACAAATATCCATGAGAAGATTGCGGAAAAGAAGGCAAGGGAAAATTCTTTAGCTGAATAGGTCATGGAATGGTATAATGTCATTAGGTGTCGAAAGGCACCTTGTGACAATTAAATGAAATTAATATTGAAATTACTTTGTAATATTTTTGATTAGGTAGTTTATAAAGAAATTTAAAAAAGAAGCCTAATCAAAATAGTGTTTATTGTGATATTCAAAATTGTATTGGCTGAAATTCTGTTGCTGGGAAATTATGATAGAAGGTGATAAAATATAATGACAATTTATATTTACATAGTCAATAGGGGATTAAAATAAGCGATGAAGTAAGAAGAGGTACTTAATATGAAGAAAAAAATTGAATCTAGAGGAGTGCAAAAGAAAGAGAAGCCATGGTATAAAAAATGGTATATTTGGGTAATAAATACAATGTCTTTGGGAATAGTCATATTTTTAATCCCCATTATCATTAATAATGCCTATATGAAAGGGATAAAATTAACTGAGCCTAATACGGTATTTTCGGCAAGTGATATATTGATGTTTTATGGAAGTATAATTAGTTCGGTAATAACAATAATTGCGCTTATTGTTACTATTAGATTTACAGCTCATCAGAATTTTAAGGAACAAAAGCATCAGAGGAAAATGTTAATTGCAGACTATAAGAAAGTTGAACTCGAGAGAAATAACAATGATATTGTGGGTTTTGCTGACAAAATAAAGCAATTATATCTTCTTGATAGTATTAGTAATCATAATCGAAATATTCTTGAACAGGTTTTTAAACCAAACAGTAGTATAGAACTATTTGTGGATGAGTTTCAAAACTTAAATTACTGGGTCAGCAAACTTGACTTAGATAATAAAAATGAAGAAAAAGAGTTAGTTTTTTTACTAGATGAGTTTAAAAAAAATGTCGCGAATTCCGTAGAGGAGCTACAAAAGCGAATAAATGTTTTTCAAGACTACCAAATTGAAAAGAATGCTTTTGAAAGAAAAAAGAAAGAATATCTTGATTCACATATTGAGTATCGTATGAATAATATAATATCAAAGCCAAAAGAAAAAAATACCGAAGTTCCGCCGTATGGAGTATTTGATTTGGTTGAGCCAGAAACAGAAAGCACTGCGATAAGACGATTTATCGACGAGCTGGAATCGTTTAGGGATGCAAATAAAGAGCATTTTTTAGAAGTATATGATAAGTTTATTATTTGCAAAAACAAGTGCTTATTGAATCAAATAGCTAAACTATATGAAGATGAATAGAATAAATTGGTTAGGGAGTTGAATATCATGAAAAACCATAAAATGTTAGACGGCAGGCTGATTCAAACCAATAAGAAATTCTCTGCACTAAAAGAATCCCAGAAGACAAAAATTGCAGAGTGGGAATATGAAGCGTATAAGAACTGTTATCTGAAATATAAGAAAGTACCTGACAAACACAGAGTAGATGAGATTTTGTTATCTGTATTTGAAAAGATAGAAGCCGATGAAATCTGGATTCCAGAAGATGAGATTTATAAGCATTATCAAAGAAGACATAGCAAATTATTGAAGAGACTAAAGAAGGAATTCACAGTTGATTTCCAAGATCAAAAAGTAACTGAATAACAAATAATGATACATAGAGCATTCAAGCCAAAAACTTGTATGCTCTCTTTTTTTATCCCGATTGGAAAGAAGGTGAGACAATTGAAAATTAATAAAGTGGATGACAAACCAATGATAATCCACGCAAAAGCAAAGACAAAGATTCATTCACATGAAGCGAAGTCTACTGGGATTAAAGGTCACAATGTTTATTCTGTAAACAGAAGTCCGAAGATTAAGCCAGCCACTACTACAACGCTTACCATGGGAAAAGGGGCAGTTCGTCGAAGGGGCAAAACTACGTATCGGAAAAGCACGATTCATCAGAATCAGGAAAAACGTGGAGGACGAATCCATCAGCATAACAGAAATATCAAGGATGACAAGAAGACTACTAAGAAAAAGAATTCCAGTATTAAGTTAGTGGGTGCAGCAGGAGCAAATGCAGCATCAAATCAGATGGAGGGTGCAGATGAAGTAAGAGATGCAGCAATGATTGCCTATGGGGTTACAAGACCCATGACTGGAGCAGCTTCTAAAGGAGCAGAATTCTTTAGGCAGAAGTCATTGGCAGAGAAGAAGCGAAAGATTAAAAATGTGGAGTCTGGAAGAAAGCTTGCGAGAAGGCAGGTTAAAAAGACAACACAGAAGGTAGCAAAGAAAGCGGCAAAGGACACTGCAAAGAAGGTAGCAAAAGAAACAGCAAAGAAATCAGCGAAAGTAACTACAAAAGTTGCAATGGATGTTGCTGTGACAGTAGCGGGAACTGCGGCAGTTGGACCACTCATTCCGTTAATTGGAATTGCTACAGGAGAAGTTGTAGGAGCAAAGATTGACCATGACGATATGAAGCGTAACAGCCGAGTCCGTAAAATCAAATTTTTTATAGATAAGATGAATTCCCAGGATAAACAGCAAGACAGTTTATTTAAGCTTTTAAAAGACTTAGTTATGAACCGGGCTGCCATTCCATTAAAGAAAATGGCACTTGCTGTGGGAGGATTCTTGTTAATATTGATTTTGCTGATATCTATTATAACAGTTCCAGTTGTTACCGTAGTTGCAACGATTTATAATTCCCCGTTTGCTCTATTCCTGCCACCATTGGAAGAAGGTGATACGGTAATGAGTGTTACAACAGAATATGTTGCTAATTTCAACAGGGAGGTCAACACATTAGCCAATGAGCATAATGGATATGATAGTGGAGAAATCGTCTATGTGGACTATGAAGGAACAGCTGCTAGTCCAAGCAATTATTACGATATCATGTGTGTCTATATGATAAAGCATGGCATTGGTGATACAGCTACAATCATGAATGATATGTCAAAAGGTTGGCTGCAGGATATAGTTAATGATATGTGTTCGTACACCACCAGCACCCGAACAGAAACACATGAGAATGAAGATGGAACAACAGATTCGGAAACAATTCTTTCTGTTAATGTTACGCTGAAAGATTACAGAGATATGATTGCCGAATATAACTTTGATGAAGACCAAATCGAACTAATCAATGAAATGATGAGTCCAGAAAACCTAGCGATGATTGGCTATAGTAGTGGGGGATCTGCTGGAGGAAGTGGCAGTGGAAATAGCGTATCCTCTTTAACTAATACAGAAATTGAAGCAATCGTTAGTAGTATCGCTGATCCAACACAGAAGGAAACCGTAAGTTTTGCTTTAAGCAAAGTAGGATATCCATATAGTCAGGCTTACAGAGATACAGGAAATTATTATGATTGCAGTTCGCTGGCTTACTACTCGTGGAAAACGGCTGGAGTCGATATTAGTTTTGGCGGTGCGACCACAGCGGCAGCAGAAGCACAGGGGCTTGATGAAGCAGGCAAGAGTATAACAGAAGCAGATTTACAACCTGGAGATCTTATTTTCTATAGTTATACCACAAACGGAAGATATAAGAACATCAGTCATGTTGGGATATATGCAGGTAATGGAAAGATGATAGAAGCAAAGAATGAAGCGGAGGGTGTTGTATATGGAGATTTTCACAGTGGAAGTGTTGTGGTGTATGCTCGCCCAAACAAATAAATAAGAATAGTAAATGAGACAGAGCTAGTAACATAAGGTTCGGTCTTTTTTTTGATTGGAGGAAAAATGTCTAAAGAATATGAGGTCGAAATCAAAGAGGTTTTGTCAAGGATTGAAAAAATCGAAGCAGGTTCTCTTGGAGAAGCCATTGATAAAGCAATGGAAAAGTATTATGCACAGGAAATCATTCTTGATGCCGAGGACATGAAAGATGTGGATTTTATTCCATATGAACAAAAACAACAATTAGGAAAAAGCAGATAGCGGAGGATAAAGAATATGAGTAAAGTAGTAGAAGAAAACGTAGTAAAGGATATGGCATTTTTAATTAAAACGCTGGAAAAGGAATGGGAAGTATCGAAGGAGAGTATTAAGACAGTTTTTATTTCAATGGATGAGGTGTCAAAGGTAAAATCTGATCTGTCTTTTATGATTCAGGTTAATACAGGTGTACTTAACAGTAATAATGGGATGACTTTTAAGGAGTGTATGATGATGAACAAAGAAAATTATGCACTTCTTAGAATCACAAAAAAGATAATTACCGCAACTGAAAAGGCAGAGAAGGATGAAACAGAGGAATTTGCCATTACTTTAGATAAAGAGGAAGCAAAGCTTTATAAGGAGTTGTTTGACAAGAAAAACTAGAACAGGAGGAGAATCGGATGAGCAATAAGTATGAAGCAAAAGCTATCTATGATGAGATGATTCATGATGTCACCACTTCTGAAAAGAAGTGGCAGGATGTTTGTCGACTCACCGGTCAGATATATAGATTTGAGTTTGATAACATCCTGATGGTGTATGGACAGCGCCCACAATCCACTATGATAGCCGATTATGATACTTGGAAAAAAGTAGAAAGATATGTCAAGCGTGGAAGTAAAGGCATAGCTATTTTTCCTTCAAGAGCATTAAATCCCCGAATGAGATATGTATTTGATATCAGCGATACGGGTGGAAAGAAACAGAAGCTCACATGGGATTTGGAGGGTGAAAACCTAAAGGATTATTTGGATTATCTGGTATCTGAAGGACAGATGGAGCAGTATGATGGAACAACACGAGAAGAATTACTAAATTCATTAAAATTATTTACAGGAACAAATGTTTGGGGTATAATAAGAACAGATTTTGAGGAAAGAATCTCAGAATTATCGCAGCTAGCTGGGAGTATGATAAAGGAACTCAATTATGAAACGTCAGGGCTGACCACAGATGACTTGGTATATCAAAGTGTTATGTATGCGGTTGGTACGAGATGCGGATTTGACTTATCTATGCAAGAACAGGATTTTAGTCAGATCGTAAAGATAACCGATGAGGAAGTCATTTACCGTCTTGGTTCCCTGGTATGCGATGTCTCCTGCAGCGTTCTTAGAGAATTTAGTAGAAACCTAAAAACGATTGAAAGCGAGAGGAGAATTGCATATGGCAGAATTAACAATGACGTATCACGAAGTGGACGGACTACTGTATCCGAATATTCAGATGCCGGAAGAGCAGGAAGTGAAATTAACGAATCTGGGGAAATACGGAATACTGGCGATGAATTATCTAAAAGAGAACGAACCAGCAAGGTACAAGACACTTTACCGGTTCGGGAAACTGGCAGAGAAAATGAACGAGGTGAACGAGGAAGCTTATCAACTGTTAGACCAGCTGATGAACGATTACCTGAAGAAACACAAACCAGAGAATCCGAACTCCACGATGGAGATGTGGAAACTGAGAGAACAGGCGAAGATGCAGGCAGAGGAAGTAGTCCTTCAGCAGATCGTAATGAAATTTCACTAGAAGCAGATGAAGAACTGAACAGAGAACTAAATGAAATCAATTCATTTGGAAATAGTAAGGAAGCCAATTACCATCAGGCTTCCTTTTTTGATGGGGATTTTGGGCTGAATACTAACGGATCGATGCATACACAAACTACCAAAATTTCAGCTACTAGACAAAAATATACTTATATTCAACCGAAGAAAGAGTTGGTTGTACCACATGAGTTTGTACGCCAAACCCTACTTCGTGGTACTGGCTTTGTAAATGGCATGAGTCGAGTGTGTAAGATATATCAGAATGAAATTGATGCAGGAACCAGAGCCAGACGTATTAAAAAGGAGTATGGTCAAGGTGGAGCAGGTTGGCCGATAGAGGGTTACGGTTTGCATGGTTATGATTCTTTCCATGCACAAGGACTTCGCCTCCAGTGGAGAGATGAGGAAGGTGAAAAAGAAGGCTATATTTCATGGGGGACAGTTGAAAAAGAAATAAGTGTTCTAATTATGACTGGAGAGTATCAGCCAGAGAGACAATCATTAGATGAAATTGCTATGGATGGTGACAGGGAAGATTATGTTGATATCGTTCACCGAGTAATAGATGCTACTGATGAACAGGAAGTCGTTGAGGTCGTGGATGCATTTGCGATTCCCGATGAACCTGAAAGCTATGAAAGTCATAGGAAGATCACAGAACAGAAAGCAGAGACAGAAACTTATGAAATGACACCAGAGGAACTTGCAGAAGAAGACCGTATGGTCACAATGGCTGAATATGGTGCGGAGATTGAAGCAGAAAATCGTGAATATGAAAAGCAGTATGAGGAGAGCCATAGTGATGAAAGACTGGAAGTAATTCCTACTGATTATGCAAACATAATTGCAGATATGGATGAAGATATGCGAGAGGCAATGGAAATTCTTGTGACAGAATGTAGCTGTTACATGCCTTTTAAACCATTTTTACAGGATATTGTAAATTCAGAGTATTTGCTCATTCCAAATAAATTAGAACTTTTGTCAGATATGGTCTTAGGAAGTAAAGAAGAGCAAAAAGGCTATAGCAACAACAAATATGGCTTAATTGAATACACCTTAAAGCCTTATGAGATTAAAATGAATTATAAGAACCGCTTTGGTGAAAGAGAAACAGTTGCAACAGGCTATAGAGAACTGTATGAAGTATTGTCCTATATGTCAAAGCAACCATTCTTCTGCGGAGCAGATCATAGACAACGGTATAATGAAATGATGGCAACTGAGGATAGAACAACCTTACAGCCAATATATCAGAGATTCCTTGATAAATGTGACAGCGCAAAACAGAATCGTGAGGAACAAGCACAAAGACGAGTTTCTACTGGTAATGAAAGTGCAGCAGAGAATCACATAGATGATGAAGTAACACATTCCGAGAAAAGTAACTTTCATTACAATTTGTGGGAACTTCAAAAAGGTGGAGCAAAGACAAGATACCAGTGGAATATAGAAGCAATTGGAGTGTTAAAGCAGGTGGAATCAGAACACAGACTGGCAAACAGAGAGGAACAGAAAATCTTATCAAAGTATGTTGGCTGGGGAGGTATTTCTCAAGTATTCGATGAAAATAATGAAAACTGGAAAAGGGAATATGTAGAGCTGAAAAGTCTTTTGACAGAAGATGAATATATTGCAGCTAGAGCTACTGTAAATAATGCATTTTATACTTCACCAGAAATTGCAAGTTGCATGAATCGGGCGTTACTCCAATTTGGTTTCCGAGGTGGAAATGTATTAGAACCAAGTATGGGAGTCGGAAACTTCTTTGGAAGCATGCCAACCCCTTTGCAGAATTGCAAATTATATGGTGTGGAACTAGATAGCATTTCCGGTAGAATTGCAAAGCAGCTGTATCAGAAAGCAGATATCAGTATTACTGGTTTTGAAAAGACCACCTTCCCAGATAATTTCTTTGACGTTGTGATTGGGAATGTACCATTTGGAGATTATAAGGTATTTGATCCGAAATACAATAAATTAAATCTTCGTATTCACGATTACTTTATTGCAAAAGCGATGGATCAGGTAAGACCAGGCGGTATTGTTGCGATTATTACGACGAAAGGAACGCTTGATAAAAGCAATGCTACCTTCCGTAAGTATTTGGCGGAGAGAGCGGAACTAATTGGTGCGGTAAGACTTCCTAATATGGCATTTAAAGAAAATGCAGGAACTGAAGTGACCAGCGATATTTTATTTTTACAAAAAAGAGAACGTAAGATTGATATTGAACCAGATTGGGTGCATTTGAGCTATACCCAGAATGGAATTGCGGTCAATTCTTATTTTGTAGAGCATCCAGATATGATGCTAGGACATATGGAATATGACACTAGAATTTACGGTCAGGATAGCAGATATACAGTCTGTGTAAATGATGCTGAAAACTTCAATATGTACGAAGAATTGAATAAAGCTATTCGTACAATATCTGCACAGATGACTGATTTTGAACATTTAGAAGAGTCAGAGGAAATAAGTGAAGATGCGATACCTGCAGATCCCGATGTGAGAAATTTCTCTTATACGTTTTATGAAGGAAAGTTATATTACAGAGAAAATTCCCATATGTACCGAAAAGAAGTAAATGCTACAGTAGAGGATAGGATTCGCTTGCTAGATGAAATTCGAAATAATACCAGACACTTGATCGATATTCAGACAGATGGTTGTAGTGAGGAAGAATTAGCAGAAGGACAAAAAACATTGAATGCAACCTACGATGCCTTTGTTGAAAAATATGGATGTATTACTGCACAGGCAAACAGCAGGGCATTCAGAGATGATTCTGACTACCCACTGTTATGCTCTTTAGAAGATGTAAATGAGGATGGGATTGTGAAGAAAGCAGACATGTTCTTTAAGCAAACCATCAAAGCCAGAATTCAGATTGAGAGAGTGGAAACAGCGGTAGAAGCGCTTAATGTATCAATCAATGAATATGGCGCAGTCAACATTCCCTATATGTTAAGTATTTATCAGCCTGATTTGTCAAAGCTGGTAGAGGAATTGGCAGCAAAAGGGAATGAACCGTCCTCGAATATTGCACTATCTGATGACGTAAAAGCAGAGTTAGAACGTGCGGTTATGCTTGAAGAATTACAGGGATTAATTTATCTGAATCCAAACCGTTATAACGAAAATAATCCAAACGCAGGTTGGGAGACAGCGGATGATTATCTGTCTGGAAATGTAAGAGAAAAGCTGCGTGTAGCAAAAGCTATGCGAGGAGCGAATCCAGAGTTATTCGTACAAAATATAAAGGCGTTGGAACAGGTGCAGCCAAAGGATATTGAAGCAAGTGAGATTGATGTAAGAATTGGAACCACATGGGTGGAGGCAGAAGACTATGAGCAGTTTATCTACGAACTTCTCAATACTCCGAGAAGGGAAAGAGCAGTACGAACTCAGTGGTACAATTCGGGAATACAGGTTCATTTGAATAAGCTGAGTATGGAATGGTTTATTGAAAATAAGTCAAGAGATAAACATTCTGTTGCAGCCACGAAAACTTATGGAACGAGCAGAGAGGATGCCTATTCAATTTTTGAGGATACGCTGAACCTAAAGACAGTTACCATTCGTGACAGAATTGATGATGGTGATGGAAAATATCACTATGTCGTGAATAAAAATGAAACGATGTTAGCAAGAGAAAAGCAGAACCAGATGAAAGAAGCATTTAAGGAATGGTTATTCCGAGATCCAGAGAGAAGAGCAAAGTATGTGGAGTATTATAATGAAACATTCAATAATATTCGCTTGCGGGAGTATGATGGTTCACAGTTACAGTTTCCAGGGATGAATCCAGAGATTGAATTACAGCCACATCAAAAGAATGCAGTAGCAAGAATCCTGATGGGAGGAAACACGTTACTGGCTCATTGTGTTGGGGCGGGTAAGAGTTTTGAAATGATGGCTGCTTGTATGGAGCAGAAAAGACTGGGACTTGCAGGTAAAACAATTATGGTGGTGCCAAAACCATTGATTGGACAGACGGCAAGTGAGTTCCTGCGCCTGTATCCGTCCGCTAATATATTAGTGGCAACAGAGCGTGATTTTGAAAAGAGTAGGAGAAAGCAGTTTGTCTCTAGAATTGCAACGGGAGATTATGACTGTATTATTATGTCGCATTCGCAGTTCGAGAAGATTCCTATCTCGGCAGAAAGAAAGGAGCGGATGTTGAACCAACAGATTGAGGAGATTGCCTATTCTATTGATGAAATGAAGTCACAGAACGGAGAACGATGGACTGTAAAGCAGATGGAGGCACAGAAGAAAAAGCTAGAGGAACAGTTGAAATCATTGGCAGATGAAAGTCGAAAAGATGATTTGATTACCTTTGAGGAGTTAGGTGTGGATTCAATTATGGTGGATGAAGCTCATAATTTTAAGAACCTTGCTATTTTTTCCAAGATGAATAATGTTTCCGGTATTAGCAGCTCAGGAGCGAAGAAATCTACAGATATGCAGTTGAAATGCCAGTATTTGAGTGAAATCAATGATGGCAGAGGAATTGTATTTGCAACAGGAACCCCGGTTTCAAACACTATGTGCGAACTGTATGTGATGCAGTTATATCTACAAAAAGAGGCACTAGAGCAGATGGGAATTTATCATTTTGACTCCTGGGCAGCAAACTTTGGTGAAGTAACAACAGCACTTGAACTTACCGTAGAAGGAAGCGGATTCCGATTCAAAAGCAGGTTTAATAAGTTTACGAATCTTCCAGAATTAATGAACATCTTTCGTGAAGTGGCAGATGTACAAACCAAAGATATGCTAAATCTGAAAGTGCCAACACTAAGGGATAATAAGTACACAATTGTGGAAAGTGAACCAGACTGGTATGTAAAACAGGTCATGGAGGATTTTGTAGTAAGGGCAGAGCGAATCCGTAATGATGGAATTGACCCATCAGAGGATAATTTCCTAAAGATCACACATGAGGCTAGACTGCTAGGTACTGATGCAAGGCTATTAGATGCAGATGCACCAAACAATACGGATGGAAAATTAAATAAGGTCGTAGAAAATGTATGCTACGAATATTTCAAAGCTGTCAACGAGAATAAAATCGGTTGTCAGCTTATTTTTTCGGATATTGGTACGCCTAAGAGTGGATGGTCAAGCCGTGACTTGAGTAAAGATTTTGATGTCTACAATTATGTTAAAGAGCAACTAATTTTTCGGGGAATTCCAGAAGAAGAAATAGCATTTATCCATGATGCTAAGACAGACGGGCAGAGGGATATCTTGTTTAAAGAAATGCGAACAGGTAAAAAGAAAATTCTAATCGGTTCTACAGATAAGTGCGGTACTGGTGTAAATGTACAGACACATCTTGTTGCGATGCATCATATCGACTGTCCTTGGAAGCCTTCTGCTATTGAACAACGAGAAGGCAGAGGTATCCGTCAGGGAAATGAAAATTCCGAGGTGGCAATTTATCGTTATGTTACAAAAGGAACTTTTGATGCGTATTCATGGTCATTAGTGGAAAATAAGCAGCGATTTATCAGTCAGGTTATGACAAGCAAATCTGTATCCAGAACTTGTGAGGATATTGATGAAGCAACTTTGTCATATGCAGAAATTAAAGCAGTTGCAACTGGCAATCCATTGATTCGTGAAAAGATGGAATTAGATAATGAGGTACAACGTTTGAAGTTACTAAAAGCTTCTTATGACAATCAGCATTATTCGTTGCAGGATAATTATATGATCCGCTATCCAAAGCTGATTAAGGCAGCACAAGAGAAACTGTGCTGTGTAAAGGAAGATATCAAGCTGAGAGATGCAGAACTAATTCAGAATCCGGATTTTTCTATTACGATAGGTAGAGCAAGTTTTGAGGAGCGTGTGGATGGTGGAACCGTTATGTTAGAAGCAATTAGTAAGTGCAAGACAGGTGAAATCAATCCTATTGGTCAGTTTCATCAGTTTGAGTTGCTGGTAGAAAAGAACTTCATGGGCACAAATTATTTGGTGCTTCGTGGAAAGACAGACTACAAAGCGGAACTGTCAACTAGCCCAGTTGGAAATATGGTGAAATTAGAAAATTTATTTAGTGGAATTCATGAGAATGAAGAGTTTTTACTGAAGAAGATTGACCAGTATCAGAATGATTTGGATGCCTCAAAGTCAGAGTACGAGAAGCCATTTGCTTATGAAACAGAATTGAAAGAAAAGCTGGCGCGTCAATATGAATTGAATGCACAGCTAAATCTGGAAAATGGGAAAGTGGAAGATGTGGACTTAAGTGCGACAAAAGAAGAATTGGACGAGGGCAATATAGAAAAGTCTGAAAATGATAAATATGTTGCTGAAGCAAAAACTGCTTATCAAACCAACGTGGATGATAGGAGCAGATGATGGATAGGGAAGGACGTGAGGAGTAATGGAGAAAGTGTATCGCTTGTTCGAAGTGGAAGAAGTGATTGCAGAGATGGATTTATCAGATATTGATGATGATATAGCTGAAACAGATGAAGAGTATCAAATTGTTATCAGTGGATGGTGGGTGCATATTCCAGAATTAAATCTAAATCTGCATGAGGGGGTTGTATGTACTTGGGAAGAAGAATCACAAATGTTCATGCCTAATTTTGCTGTCACGGTAGTATATGAAGCTAGTGCAGAACATCAGCACTATATCTACTTTGAACAGGACGGAATGGTCATTACCTTAGCTAATTGGCTGAATGGTCGTGTCCCTTTGGATGTAATTGAGCAGATGCGTTGTAGCATCTGCAAAGAGTAGTGAAGTGGATGGTAGGCATCCACTTTTGATTTTGGTGTATGCACGGAGCATACGGAAAGTGAGTAGTAAATGAAATATTCAATTCATGTAAATGAAGTAAAAACAAAGGAAGGCAATATCAAAGGATTTGCCACAGTAGTCTTTGGTGATTCATTTAAGATTACCAATATTGCAATCTTAGAAAATCCTGAAAGACATCAGTTATTTGTATCTATGCCTAGATATCGTTCCAGTGAAAGAGATGAGAATGGCGGTGTTATTTTTAAGGATGTCTGCAATCCCATCACCAAGGAATTTCGTGAGGAACTGTACGATAACATCCTTGAAGCTTATGAGCATGTAATAAATCAGGGAAAAGAGCAAGGACAGATTGAAAAAACACAGTCTGAAATGCCAGAGTTTTCAGTAAAGGTTACACCATTTGAAAGAGATGGTAGCAATGTATGTGGTCTTGCACGTATTTATTTCGATAATCAATTTATTGTAAATAATGTAAGTATCCTTCAGGGGAAAGATAAGCTGTTTGTTGCAATGCCGGCTTATAAGACAAAGCAGATAGACGAACAAGGCAAAGCGATTTATCAGGACGTGTGTTATCCAGTAACAAAGGAGTTTCGTGAAAAACTTTATGGAGAGGTAATGAAAACATATGAGGAAGAAAAGGAAAAGAAGCAGGAAGAGCAAAAAGAAACAAAAAATGATTTGCAGAAAGAGAAAGAAAAGTCAGGACAGTTTCAGAGTTTGCCTGATAGAGAGACACCGTTTCGATAGTAAATAATGTAGATGAAAGAGTCAGGGATTATCTCTGGCTCTTTCGAATTTGGAGGAAAAGACAATATGAGGAAAAGAGAATTTCAAAGAGCAGCTGTTTTTGCGATTATTCCAGTGATTGTAGAGTACACGAAAGAAGAAGGCAAAAGACTAACATTAAGTGTGACATCTAAGTTTTATGACACATTTATTAATCATCGATTCAGTGGAGGAATGTTACAAATCAACCTATATCAAAAAGGTGAAATAACATATAAGGTCTGGGACTGTATTGGAATATGCCGCAAGGAATATGTGAAATATTATGTTTATAACGAGAATGATAATCATGAACAGATTTTAGCTAAATTTGTTGAGGATTTCAGCAGGTTTTTAAAAGATTTGTATTCGATGGGGGATGTGCATGACTTCTCCGATATGTTTGATTTCACAGTGGAAGGAGATCCGAATAATTCGCTGGAAAAATATGAGAAGTTCATCAGAGTGATGCGTGGAGAAGAAACAGGGGATGAGGAGGCGTAAGCTATGGATATAGAAAAATCATTAACACAGGATGAAATGATAAAAGAATTAATAGGTCTGTTAAAAGCAAATCAAATGGGCGATAAAGCGAATGACTTATATGAAACACAAAGTGAAAAAAACAAGATAGAAAAGTTTCCACGTACGGATAAATGTGAAAAATTACTCAAGACATCAAGATGAGCCTATCGGGCCACGTTGAGAGTATAATTTTGATGACGTATTGTGGTTCAGGGGGCGAAAAGTAGAAGTTGACCACAACATATAGTGGTTCAAGAGTGATTTTGGAGCAAAAAATGAGCGAAAAAACACCGTTTTTTGACCCCTATTTTTGGGGTGCTTTATAGATGACATAGGGTAAAAAGAGTGATGACATTATAAAGGTGGAAAAATTGATGGCTCAGAAAGAGGGAGAAATAATCCTCTGGGATGATAAGAATTTTATATAATCTAATGTAGTGGTAGTTGTTTTGAAACAGCTACCACTATAGTTTTTTAATAGTTTGAAATTTTATTTCAAACTATTATAGAACCTACAATATTTGTGTTTTTAAAATAGGTTTGTATAGAAATCACCCTTTTATGGTATTAATGTCGTAATAGATGGTTTTGAGATATTTCAAATAATATAAAAAATACTTGAATAAATGCTCATATAACTATTGACATATGAGAAAAACAATAATATAATAAATACACAACGTATAAATGCTTGCTCAAGCATTCATATGAAATGATTTAAAAAGAGGTGATAATATGACTGAAAAATTTATTTCAATTGAAAGATGTGACTGCAATGTAATTCATGAGGATATTGTAAATCAAGTTAGAGATAAAATGCCTCAAGAAGAAAGCCTTTATGATCTAGCAGAATTATTTAAAGTATTTGGAGATTCAACA
>JAEWPN010000085.1 GCA_023399455.1 Bacillota bacterium | reverse complement strand
GCAGTCTTTATCATCCTCTCAAGAAAACGAATCCGGCTCTCGTTTTTATTCTTCTCCCGCTTCGCCGCATAATATTCGAAGTTTTCGCTAAGGTCTCCGTGAGCCCTGGCTTCCTTTACCGCCTCCAGCGCTTCCTTGCGGATTATCAATTTCCGGTGTTCAATTTCTTCTTCCATCCTTTTAATATCGTTCAATGTAAGCTGATTGTTCATAATCCTGATTCCTCCCCCATGTTAAGTAAAATAGCGAGCAACGCACCTAAATTTCAGTCCAAAAACCTCATGGAATTCTTCTCCGTATTCAGAACTGCACGACCTCCAACCGGAAGTATTGCATGGTTCTCCCCATGTCCGAAATCATCGCAATAGGCTACCGGAATATCATATTTTTCGCCAAGTCTTCTAAGGCGGTTCAAAAGCTGTTCGGAAAGCGTATCCGAATAATTGCCGAAAAGCACGCCGGAAACATACTCCATAAAACCGCTTTGCTCAATGCAGGCCAGATACGAGCTCACCGCAGCAACGCTGCTGAAAGCTTCAAAGTCCTCCATAAACAAAATATACTTTTTGCTCCGGTCTAACTGTAAATACGGGGTATTTATGGAAAGGGCGAAGTTCCATGTATAACCGCCTATCAATGTTCCTTCTCCAATTCCCTCCTTCAGAGAATACCATTTACTGTTGCTCACAAAGCAGAAAGCATCCCTTCTCACCAAATGTGAGGAAAACTGTTCGAAGGTATATTCCTTCAGATCCCGGAAATGTCCCGGCGATTGCCCATAATATGTAATCAGACCCGTTTTGGTGTGAATCGCGTTCAAAATGGAGGTACCGTCACTATAGCTCAAAAACAGCTTGGGATTCCTCTTTATAATCTCATAATCTATATAGGGAAGCACTTCAATACTTCCGTAGCCGCCGCCGAAAAAGATCAGCTTGACCTCCGCATCTGCCGCCATTTCATTCAAGTCCCCGGCGCGTTCAGCCTCACTGGCTAAATATCCATAAGTATCCTTATATAGATTCCTCCCGGCCTTTACCTTAAACCCCTTTGCCTCTATCCCGGAAATAATTTCCGCATAACCCTCCATCGTAGCCACATGGCTGGGCGATATAATACCGATAGTATCTCCCGGCTTCAATTTCTCCGCAAGCATCTCTTTTTCCTCCTTTTACCGAAAAGCATTGCCCTATTTTATTTGCTGTTCCTGAAATAGTCTGTCCGTTATTTCCTCATAATCGCACAGCCTCGACGTTTTCTTTATCTTTTTTAGATATTTTTCACCTTCCGGGAACATGCGAATCATGTAAAACCACAATTCCTTCATCTTGAACAGAAGATTGACGTCACCGGAAAATGACTCCTTATAGTCCGAATACAGCTTGTCGTGAAACTCCTTAATCCGTCTCTTATCCGCCCCCGGCTCACCCTTTATTCTATCGATGAGCGAAGGATCTCTCAGCACGCCTCTGCCGATCATCACACTGTTTATCTGGGGGAATTCCCCGCAAATCTGCTGGTAATCCTGCTTTGTAACGATATCTCCATTATAGCATAACGGGTTTTTGCCAGCCGAAACCGCATAACCGAACATCTCTTTATTCGGTGTGTTGTTATAATAGTCCGTCTGTACCCTCGGATGAACGATCAGCTCATGGAGCGGATATTTATTAAATATATGCATCAGCTCATAAAATTCCTCTGCCGACTCCTTTCCGATTCTCGTCTTTACAGAAATTTTTATATCGGCGGCTGCGAATACCTGTTCCATAAAGATATCCAGTTCCTTGCGTTTTGCAAGAAATCCTGCACCCTTTCCCTTAGCCACCACAGTTCCTGATGGACAGCCGAGATTCAAATTCACTTCATGATAGCCGTATTCTTCCTTAAGTTCCCTCGCTGCCCGGATAAAATGCTCCGCATTGTTTGTAAGAATCTGAGGAACCACATACATTCCTTCGTTGTTCTTTGGCAGAATATCCTTCATTTCCTTCGAGCCCAACCCACGATTCTGGTTCGGCGATAAGAAGGGAGTAAAATATTTATCTATACAAGGAAAAAAGGTGTTGTAGGCATTTCTAAATATATATCCGGTAATTCCCTCCATAGGGGCAAAATAAAAATTCATAATATGCTGAATTATCTCCAATCAAATATTCTAAAATCTATAGCCATTGAATAAATGCAGTCTTATCCTTTCTATTATATCCTGCCTGCTCGTAGAACCTCAGAGTGCTTTCTTCCTTCGCTCCGGTAAGAAGCATCAGTTTATAACAGTTTTCCTTTACGGCCAGGTCTCTCGCATAATTCAGGCAGGCCGTCGCCAGTCCCTTTTTTCTATATGCTGCGTCGGTAATGACGTTCTCAATGAACGCATAAGGCCGTTGATCGCGGGTGAGATTCGGGATGATGACGCATACGCATGAAGATACGATTTCATGTATCATAGATTATCTCCCTTTTCCACGAGTTGATTTTTCAATTATAGCATAAAACTTTTGCAATATATACTATCAAAAATGCATTCACTCTTCTATCGACAGACTTCTGTCCTCCACATGCTTCCGGTCCATTTGATGTCGCAATTTGCGATTTTCCACCGAATCGAAAATAATGGAAAAGTCATAATCCTCCGGATACAGTTCCGTCGCCGCCACATGCAGCTTGATCCGCTTATGGTTGATATAAATTTTCTTATCCTGCAGCTGTACGCGCAGCACTCCCTTTTCATCAGCCGTCTGACAGACGATTCCAATTTTTTTCTCAGGATAAACCATGACACTGTCTCCCAGCCGAAACTGCATAGCTTTCGTCTGACGGTTCGCCGGATCCTTCTTTTTACGTATATGCGCTCCGGCCGCTTTCTCCACCCTCTCTTCTCCGGCCGGAATATTCAGCTCTTCCGGCGGGTTATCTCCATAGGCCTCCTTTACCGCTCTTTGCAGCATGGAAGCCGGCATGCCCAGTTTACCGGCAATATAGAATGCACAACTTTCTCCGGCTTCTCCGATTACCATCCGGTACAAAGGCTTCAAGCTTTCTTTATCAAAAGTCATTCTGGCATTTACCACTCCCTCCGCTTTATCCGCATATTTTTTTATTTCGGGATAATGCGTTGTGACAAGATAAAGGGCACCGCTTTTCTTCAGCTCCTCCAAAACAGCAACGGCGATTCCCATACCCTCCGCAGGATCGGTGCCGGAACCCAGTTCGTCCATAATTACAAGGCTCTCCTTGTCCGCTCTGTTCAATATATCCAGAACATTGGTAATATGCGCCGAAAAGGTGGAAAGATTCTCTGAAATATTCTGACCGTCCCCGATGTCACACAAATATGCGTCATTCATACAGATATCTGCTTCTTTACAGGTTACATGAAGTCCACACTGGGCCATCATACAATTTAATGCTACCGTCTTGATCGCTACTGTTTTTCCTCCCGTATTCGGTCCGGTGATCACAATACCGTTTGTACCGTTTCCAATCTCAAACTCCAACGGGACATTGATATCCGGATCCATCAGCGGATGCCTTCCTTTTACCAGACGGATTCTTCTTTCGGTATTAATAACAGGCTGTACTCCTTTATACTCAAGACTGAGCTTTCCTTTCGCAAACATGAAGTCCAATTTTTCTATCGTCTTATTATTCCGTTCCATAATTTCTGCCACACCCGCAAGCATTGCCGTCAGGGAATATAGGATTCTTCTCACTTCGTTCTCTTCATCTATTTCCATTCCCTGAAGCTCTTCATAATACCGTCCCACCGCAGCCGGTTCTATAAATATGGTATTTCCGGTGGCAGATTTATCTATGACCGCTCCCGCTATTTTCAGCTTATATTCCTTTTTTACAGGAATACAGATATGCCCGTTTCGTATGGTACTGAAACTGTCCGACATGTATTCCTTATTTGTGCGCATTACGTTATCCGCTTTATCGCGCATTTTGCTTTCGGTCAGACTTATATCTCTTCTTAGGTCTCCCAGCAGCTTCGAGGCATAATCATCTACTTTTCCGTCACGGATGTTTTTTTGTATTTCTTCTCTGATTCCTTCCAGTGAATCCAGATTTTCCTCATAATAGGGAATGCTCAAATCGTACTGCTTACAGCGGTTTAAGTAATCTTTCAGGCGCTTAACACCAGTCAGTGAAATACCTACTTTTTCTAATTGTTCTTCCGTCAGACAGCCGCCTTTTTCCGCAATCTGTATCAACTCGCCGATACCCCTTAAAGATGTTAATGGTGGATTCCCCGCTTTTTCCAAAAGCAGCCTCGCCTCAGTTGTCTCCCGCATTCTCGCTCTCAGCTCGCTTTCCGACATGTATGGCTTCAGAACTTCTATTTCTTCCTTCGCTTTATCCGTGTATGCCAGTTCCATTAGCTTTTCTTTTACTGTATTAAATTCCAATATTTTTTCTGTATTCAACATTTTTATAACCTTTCTCCTTTCAATCTTATCCTTCCTTCGTTTTTCTTTTCTGAAGGCACCGGCCGCATCGGGTTCCCTTATTTGGACAAAAGTGTATTTTGAACATATTCCCCGCCGAATACATTGGCTGTACAGCTTCTGTCCCGCGCGCGCAGCTGCGCATACTGCACGAAGTGCCTTTATCTTATAGGACGTACTTTCCTATAAGGATTAGGGTGTCAAAAGGTCCTTTTGCAAACGTCTCAAGTCAATATGCTCAAAACAAAAAGACTCCTGCTCCGAATTCCAATATATAAGAAGTTCTA
>JAEWPN010000258.1 GCA_023399455.1 Bacillota bacterium | reverse complement strand
CCTTGATCAGCCATGCCTTTTCATGCTCCGTCGACTCGAATACTTTATTCGTTTTAATAAACTGATAAAATGTCTCCTGTACGACATCCTCCGCGTCCTGATTGTTCCTAAGCTGTAAAAATGCTATTTTATACAGCATGTCGCTGTATAAGTTTATTTTCAACTGTAACGCTTCCGTGTCAGCCACCTTCGAAACAGACAATTTATCCCCTTTTTTCTTGTCCATATGTACGGTCTCTCATCTATACTTTCTATTTATTTTAGAGTTGTCTTGATTTCTTTTTTTGTAATCCATCTATAATTAATATCCCACAGAAAACAAAAATACTGCAAAAAAATAAATTATTTTTTTCTTATTTTTTTCTTGATTTCGAAATCATAAATATCTCTAATAAATTAGACGCTTTTCAACAAGAAAAAGTTGCAAAAATTTCAATTGTTCACAAAATTTTCACAACTTTCTCTGTCAAAGCAATATGCAGTTTTATGAGTTCACACATTTTCCTTCCATTTACCCAGGATAGCCTCCCACTTCACGAAAGCGATCCAGCCAAGCGCGGTCCCGAAGCAATTCAGCAGAATATCATCCACATCGAAAGCGCCGAAAGCGCTGAACAATTGAAAAACCTCGATCCCGAGCACAAAAATGAACGCATTTAAAAGAAGCGTCAGGAAATGTGTGCAGCTTTCCTTCACATATGGAAGAAGAAATCCGAAGGGAATGAATACGGCCACATTTCCTACCAAATTCTCAAAACTATTTAGCATATATGAATAATCAATATACATTCTTATGGTTTTGAATAAGGTAAAGTTGGCAGTGTCCAAGCCTTCCAGAACGATTCCCTTGCGCCATGTTCCTGCAATCGACATCAAATCTGCCCACGGATATTTGAATATGATGACTTTTATGACGATTGCAATATAAACAAAAAATAATATTTTAATATGTTTGGAATCCCAGCTTCTGAGATTCCAAACTTTGGATTTACTCACGAATAATGAACCTCCACCAGTGTAAGTCCCTTGGCAGGCACTAACATACCGGCTTCTTCCCGCCTTCCAGACGTAAAAAGCTTTTCGATCTGTGCCGCTTCTCTTTTGTGCATCCCTACCTCAAGCAAGGTTCCCATCATAATCCGTACCATATGATACAAAAAACCATTTCCTTTAAAGGTAAACCGGATCTCCTCTCCTACTCTAGTGATCGTTATGGCTTCTACGGTACGTACCGTAGATTTCTTGCCCTTTTTCGTTGATGTAAAGGCTTTGTAATCGTGTGTTCCGCACAGAATCTCCGCAGCCAGACACATGGCCTCCATATCCAGGGATTCCGGTACCTCATATACATATCTTCTGTCGAATATATGCGGCACACTGCTGTTTAACACTCGATAACAATAGGTCTTGCCTGTGGCATTCAGTCTGCTGTGAAAACGAGGGGAAACCTCCTGCGCCTGAATGACCGCTATGTCCTCAGGAAGATACTCGTTCATGTAACACATGATTTCTTCCGGCGTCATATCCGTATCGATATGGAAATTGGCTGTTTGTCCCAGTGCATGAACTCCGGCGTCGGTCCTTCCCGAGCCGATCACTTCTACCGGCCTGCCGCACATCTTGGTAAGCAGGACTTCAAGCCTGCCCTGAATGGTATTGCCGCCGCCCTCCTGCCTTTGCCAGCCTTGGTATCTCTTTCCTTCATATTGCAGTATTACTTTTATATTACGCAATTATGCGACCTCCCACGGATTTTCTTTCCCTTCCACGAACAGCTTGCAGCCCATAAGGGAATCTCTGACCACCGTTTCTACGCATTCGTCCGTATAGAAAGCCATGTGGTGCGTCACCGTAACATTAGGAAAGCCCCGAAGCACGGAAAGCTCCCTGTTATCCAAGGCGTCTGATTTTCTGTCATAATAATAAAGGCCGAATTCGTTCTCCACAACATCCAGTCCGGCAGCGCCGATCTTGCCGGACTCGATACCGGAAATCAGTGCCTCCGTATCAATGAGTCCTCCTCTGGCCGTGTTTATGATTACTACGCCGTCTTTCATCTTCTTAATGGTACTTTTTCCTATCATATGATAGTTTTCCTCTGTCAGCGGAGCGTGCAGAGTGATGATGTCCGCCTGCTCCCATAACTCCTCCAGGGATACGTAAGCGACATCTTTTTTCACTTCCTCATTTTCATGTAGATCATAGGCCAGCATTTTGCAGCCGAAGCCGGACAAACTGCGAATGACCGTCGTGCCGATTCTTCCTGTTCCAATAATTCCTACGGTCAAATCCTTCAGTTCCCTTCCCTGTATCCCTTCCAGAGAAAAGTCCTGTATGCTGCCCCTTTGCAGGATACGCTTCATCTTGCGGATGGACATAAGAATGAGCATAACAGTATAATCTGCCACCCCATGAGGCCCATAGGGCGCGTTGGCTACTTTGATCCCAAGGCGTTTTGCTGCTTCCATATCGATATGATCATAGCCTATGGTTCTCGTCGTCAGATAAGAGACTCCATTTTCCTTCAATCCCTCAAGAAGCTCCTCCGTCATCTTGGAAGTAATGATATTCACGCATTCGCTTCCGTTAGCCAGAGAAATATTCTCCAAATCCGGCGCATCCGGACACAAGGTGAGCCCAATTCCTAATTTCTTCGCGTATCGGAAAAACAGTTCTTCCTCATCGAATTCCCTGCAATTATACACCGTCACATTCATTTTTTATCACTTTCTCCCCCGCCCGTTTCTTCATGCTTCTTCAGCTTATCCCTCTGGCTTTCCTCATATTTCTTCACCGAAGACATATCCCCATCTTCCAGCCTCCGGAAATTATTAATGCTCGCCATCAGTATCTTCAGACTGTTAAACGTTGTGTCGAACACGCCCTCCTCATACATATTAATTAAAATAATACCTACAGGCACCGCAATGATCATTCCCAGCACGCCGCCTACCTTATATCCTATGAACAGCAAAAACAAGGTGGGAAGGGGCGCGATCCCAATAGAATCTCCTACAATCTTAGGCTGTATGATCTGTCTTGCGAGCTGTCCGACGCACCAGATGATGAGAAGCCCTACGGCCATTTTATAGTCCGCACCCAGCATCTTGATAACAGCCCATGGTATGAGCACTGTTCCCGTTCCGAAGATCGGAAAAAAGTCCAGCAGTGCAATACCAAGTGCGATCAGCAGCACATAATCCACCTTCAATATCCAAAACCCGATGACTAAAAGCATGTACATCCATATCTCGATTTTGAACTGCGCCTTGAAATATCCTCCCACTGCACGCTTGAAGCTGCGTGACATCATATAATAGCGGTATCTCACGGCCTCGGGCATATGTTTTCTCATTTGTGCTGAAAGGAATTCCCTTTCCGCCACGAAAAAGTACGCGGATAAAAGGCACATGATCACACCGATAATCGCCGTAGGCAAATGCCTTGCAAAATTTCCGAGGGCTTCTATAGTGGGCGTTCCCGCCTGGCTCACCAAATTACCTACATAACCATCCATCTCCTCGCTGATATTTTCTATTGCAGTACGGATTTCCTCGGGAAGCCTGCTGTAAAAAATATCCAGATTCTTGCTGTTCGCTTTAAAGTCGTTCTCAATATCCTCCCATATTTCGGGCAGCGCATTTACCAAACCGATGGTTTCCTCGGTGATTTTGGCTCCTATAATATAACCTGCTAAAATGACAAGGGCTATAACTGATATAATGACGAACGCCGTCCCAGCCTTCCTCTTTATTTTAAGCTTTTCCTCGAAAAAGCGGACGATTGGGTTTGCAATCATGGCGATGATCCACCCGACTACAAACGGCATGAAAAATACGAGCACTTTTGGTACCAGCACTATGAGTAACAGTGCAGTTATCACTGCTATTCCCAGATTCATAAGTACCTTTAAATATGTCTTCGTTGACGGTTTCATATGAACACCTCTCTTGCCGATGGGCTTTTACCTATGCCTTTTTGCTTCGCTTCATTCCGAATGCTCTGCATTCAGAAAGCCGTCCAACAATTCATAAATCTCTTCTCTTCCCTGCTTCGTCAGCGCAGAATAAGGTATGACTATGGTATCCTTATCAGACTGAAGCCCTTCCTTTATCATTTTAACATGTTTTTGTATCTGACTTCTATTTATTTTATCTAATTTTGTCGCGATAATAATCGGTTTGTATCCCTGATTTAATATCCAGTCATACATTATCCTGTCGTTTTGCGACGGTTCATGCCGAATATCGATCAAGAGAAAGACTGCCCGCAGCATTCTGCTCTTTTTCAGGTAATTCTCTATCATCTTTCCCCACTGCGCCTTCACCTCTTCGTTCGCTTTGGCATAACCATAACCGGGTAAATCCACGAAGTATAACTCATCGTTAATATTATAAAAATTAATAGTCTGAGTCTTTCCCGGCTGTGCGCTCGTTCTCGCTAACGACTTTCTGTTCATAAGGCCGTTGATCAATGAAGATTTCCCTACGTTGCTCTTACCGGCAAAAGCCACCTCCATGTGAGGATTGTCCGGCAGCTTACTGGTAATGCCGCAGACGGTTTCCAAACCGACGTTTTTTATTATCATTCCTTCTTTCCTTTCTCTGTATCGCTATCAGAATTTACCAGAGCGTATGAAAGAACCTCTCCCATATTCTCCACAAAATGTATGGAAAGTCCCGACTTGATTTCTGATGCGATTTCTTCCACATCCTTTTCGTTCTTCTTCGGCACAAGCACCGTCTTGATGCCCGCCGTCTTTGCAGCCAGAATCTTCTCCTTAAGGCCTCCGATGGGAAGTACGCGCCCCCTTAAGGTAATTTCACCGGTCATAGCCACCTGTGCCTTTACCGGTACATTGGTAATCGCCGAGAGAATAGCGGTGGCCATCGTGATACCCGCACTTGGTCCGTCCTTAGGAACAGCTCCCTCGGGAATATGGATATGAAAATCGTTCTTTTTAAATACATCCTGCGGTATCTTATATTCCTTGCTGATAGAGCGTACGTAACTCATACCGGTAATGGCTGATTCCTTCATTACATCGCCCATTTGACCGGTTAAGTCCACCTCTCCCTTCCCCGGCATCATATTGACTTCTATCTGTAAGGTTTCCCCTCCTACGCTAGTCCATGCAAGACCGCGCACAATTCCTATCTCATCCTTATCATTTGCCTTATCCGGTGTATATTTTTCCTTCCCGAGATATTTCTCCAGCTTGGACACCGTCACCTTAATACCGGTCTTATTCTTCTGAAGAATCTCTCTGGCCGCTTTTTGGCATATACTGCCTATCTTGCGTTCCAGATCGCGGACACCCGCTTCTCTCGTATAGCCTTCGATAATGCGTTTTAAGGCACTGTCACTTATCATTAGCTGGTCCTTTTTCAGACCGTTCTTCTCAAGCTGTTTTGCTGTCAGATGCTCCTTGGCAATATGGAATTTCTCGTTGGCAGTATAACTGGTCACCTCGATGACTTCCATACGGTCCAAAAGAGGTCTGGGAATCTGCGCCATGGAATTAGCCGTGGCAATGAACAGTACCTCCGATAAATCCACAGGAATCTCTACATAATGATCGCGGAACTTATTATTCTGCTCCGCATCCAGCACCTCTAACAGCGCAGAAGACGTATCGCCCTTATAATCGCTGCTCACCTTATCGATTTCATCTAAAAGCATCAGAGGATTCTTCACTCCGGCCTGCCGCAGCCCCGCGATGATACGGCCCGGCATTGCTCCCACATAGGTTCTTCTGTGTCCTCTGATTTCCGCCTCGTCTCTGACACCGCCAAGCGAAATGCGTACGTACTTTTTATTCATGGCCTCCGCCACACTTTTCGCGATGGAGGTCTTACCGGTACCCGGAGGTCCTACCAGACAGATGATAGGTGTCTGTCCCTGCTTCGTAAGGCAGCGCACCGCAAGGGATTCCAGAATCCTTTCTTTTACCTGCTCAAGGCCGTAATGATCTCTCTTTAGTATCTCCTCAGCCTTGGTTAAGTCCGTGTTATCCTTGGACTTCTTCTCCCATGGAAGGTCCAGCAGCGTTTCAATATATCCCCGTTCAACGGAGCTTTCCGAGCTGTTCTGCGAAAGGCTTTTGAATCTCGATATTTCTTTCCGAATCTTATCCTTTACCTCTTTATCAGCCTTCAGCTTTTCTAATTCCTCCTCGAACTGACTCGCATCAGAAAAAGAATTGCCCTCTCCAAGCTCTTCTTTAATAAACTGCATTTGTTCCCGTAACAGGTATTCCTTCTGGTTCTTTTCCACCCGTCCTTTTATCCGCTCCGTCAGCTCCGTCCGGACCTTGGCTATTTCAGTTTCATTGGTCAGTATGGAAGAGAGCGTATCGAAGCGCTCCTCTAAATCCACCGCCGACAGTACCGCCTGCTTTTTGTCGAAGCTAAGCGGCATATTGATTGTAAGCTGGTCCAAAAGCTGCCCCAAATTGGTAATATCACTGATATGCCGCTCTAAAGAAACGCCCGTCTTAGGATAAAAAAGAGCGTATCCTTCGAACAAATCCTTGATCTGGCGCATCATCGCCTCTTCCTGTATCGTTCCCCTAAGCTCTGCAGGCTCTTCTAATGCTTTTATTATGCCCTCCAGATAATCTTCCTTGTCCGAAAAGGATAAAAGACTTCCTCTGGATATACCTTCCACCATCACTCTGACGATATTATTAGGCACTTTTATAATCTGCTTGACGAGGGCTATCGTTCCTACCGGATATACGTGATCGAAGCCGGGGTCTTCCGCCTGCATGTCCTTCTGCGTAACGAGGAATATCCTCTGGTCCTCCGTCATCGCTTCCTCCACTGCCAGTATCGATTTCTTCCGGCTAAGGTCGAAATGAATGATCGCTCCGGGCAGAATGGTCATCCCCCGAAGCGCCACTGACGGCAGCTTTTCTTCTATGTTCAAAACATTTTGCATTATCTGTTCTTTATTCATTCTTTTCATCATTCCCGTATCTTTTATTTGGGTGTTTATTTAAACTTTAAACAAAACGCCGCCTTATCAAGGCGGCGTTAAAATAGCATAATCAGATATTATTTAGCCGGACGCATCGCTTCCCTGTGAATAATTAGCGGTTCGCTCGTTCCGTCCACGGCACCCTTTGTTACGACACATTCTACAATCGTATCATCGGAGGGTATCCGGTACATAACATCCATCATAACGTTTTCCATAATGGAACGCAGCCCCCTCGCCCCAGTCTTTCTCTCGAATGCCTTATCTGCAATCGCTTCGATGGCATCCTGCTCAAAGGTGAGTTTTACGCTGTCAAAACCAAACAGCTTTTGGTACTGCTTGATGAGAGCGCTCTTGGGCTCTTTTAAAATACGAACGAGAGCTTCTCTATCCAATCCCTGCAAGGATACATTGATAGGAACGCGCCCTACGAATTCCGGGATCAGTCCGAATTTCACCAAATCCTGCGGAGTCACTTCCTTTAACAGCGCTCCTATATCCTTCGTGCCCTTAGCCGTAATTTCCGCATTAAAGCCAATTGCACTGCGGTCCAGGCGGGACTCCACGATCTTCTCGAGTCCGTCAAATGCTCCGCCGCAAATGAACAGAATATTGGTGGTATCTACTTGAATAAGCTCCTGATGAGGATGCTTTCTTCCCCCTTGAGGAGGCACACTGGCAACGGTACCTTCTACAATCTTAAGAAGCGCCTGCTGCACACCCTCCCCGGATACGTCTCTCGTAATAGAAACGTTCTCGCTTTTTTTCGTAATCTTATCGATTTCATCAATATATACAATACCATACTGTGCGCGTTCTACATCATAGTCAGCCGATTGTATTAACTTCAAAAGTATATTCTCAACATCTTCACCCACATAGCCCGCCTCGGTGAGCGTGGTGGCATCTGCAATTGCAAACGGCACGTTGATAATCTTAGCTAAAGTCTGCGCCAGAAAAGTCTTGCCTGAGCCGGTAGGCCCTATCATGATAATATTGCTCTTCTGAAGCTCCACATCATCATTATCTCTGGGAGCTGTTACTCTTTTATAATGATTATATACGGAGACGGCAAGAACCTTCTTTGCTTCTTCCTGTCCGATAACGTAATCGTCCAGAAACTCTTTGATTTCTACCGGCTTCAGCAAATTGATGTCCATTTCTTCGTCTACCGGTTCTTCTTCATATTCTTCTTCAATAATATCCGCGCAAATCTCCACGCATTCATCGCAAATATAAACGCCTGCGGGGCCTGCGATCAGCTTTTTGACCTGATCCTGCGACTTATTACAGAAAGAACATTTGATATCGTCGGAATTCTTTCCTGCCATTGTTAACTCCCTGCTTTTATAGCTTATTAATTATTTTCTAAACTGGCATGGTTCTCGATAATCTTATCGATCAAGCCGTATACCTTGGCTTCCTCTGCCGTCTTCCAGTTATCTCTTTCGGTATCAGCCAAAACAACCTCGTAATCCTGGCCTGTGTTCTGCGCCAAAAGCTTCGCCATCTTCTCTTTCGTTGCGAGGATATGCTTTGCGGTGATCTCAATCTCCGTCGCCTGACCCTGCGCACCGCCTAACGGCTGATGAATCATAATCTCAGCGTTGGGAAGAGCCATCCTCTTGCCTTTCGCTCCGCCTGCAAGGAGAAATGCTCCCATGCTGGCTGCCATGCCCACACAAACGGTAGACACATCGCATTTAATATAATTCATCGTATCGTAAATCGCCATACCTGCGGTAATGGAGCCGCCCGGGCTGTTAATATACAAATGTATGTCTTTTTCAGGATCCTCAGATTCCAAAAATAACAACTGCGCAACGACTATACTGGCGGAAGTATCATTCACTTCCTCACCTAAAAAAATAATTCTGTCTTTTAAAAGTCTTGAATAAATATCGTAGGATCTTTCGCCCCTGCTCGTTTGTTCAATGACATAAGGCACTAAACTCATTTTAATTCCTCCTAGCCTGATCCGTTATTTCTCTGTCAGAGATGTTTTAATCATAATTCACACGATTTGTTTTTGCAATAAAACAGGCACTGAATTAAGAGAATTTTAATTGTTTTATAAAGTTTTTATCCTTTATTTTTCCTTCGCATTTTCTACGACGAAATCTACTGCCTTCTGAATAGCGAGATCCTTCATAACCTGAGCTTTTTCCTTCTCACCGAGCATCTCTCTTACCTTTTCGGCTTCCATCTGATATACCTCGGCCATTCTCTCCGTCTCCTTGACGTATTCTTCCTCAGAAACTTCGATATTCTCCTTCGCCACTACGGCTTCAAGCACCAGTCTGGATTTGATTCTCTTCTCCGCCTGAGGCTTAACCTGCTCTAAAAGCATCTCGTAGTTAGAGCCCGTAAACTGGAAGTACTGCTCCATGGAAAGACCCTGTGTCTGGATTCTCTGCGCGAAATCGTCCACTGTCTGTCTCTGCTGTGTAACGATCATAGCCTCAGGAATCTCCATATCGGAATCGTTGATAATCGCATCGATTACCGCTTCTTCTTTGGCATTCTTGGCATCCTTTTCCTTTTTCTCCGCAAGATTCTTCTTTACATCTTCCTTGTATTCTGCCAAGGTTTCGAATTCGGATACTTCTCCTGCGAATTCATCGTCCAGTTCAGGCAGCTCTTTTTCTTTAATTTCTTTTACCGTGCATTTGAATACGGCAGCTTTCCCTTTCAGCTCTTCCGCCTGATAATCCTCGGGGAAGGTAACGTTTACTTCCAACTCTTTGCCGATTTCTGCTCCGACAAGCTGCTCCTCGAAGCCGGGGATAAATGCACCCGATCCGATGGTCAGAGGATAGTTCTCTCCCTTGCCGCCTTCGAAAGCTACATCATCTACAAAGCCCTCGAAATCGATAACTGTCATGTCGCCGTCTTTTACCGTTCTGTCGGTTACGTTGATATTTCTTGCGTTTCTTTCTCTTTCCTTATCGATTTCCGCAGTTACTTCTTCCTCGGTAACCTCTGCATCCACCTTATCTATCTTTACACCTTTGTATTTACCAAGCTTTATTTCCGGCTTCAAAGCGACCTCTGCCGTGAAGATAAAAGGCTTTCCGGCTTCGATCTGTACTACCTCGATCTTAGGAGAGGATACGATTTCTTCCTCACACTCGTCGAATGCCTTCTCATATGCCTCCGGAATCAATGCATTAGCAGCATCTTCGTAGAAAATCTCCTTACCGTACATCTTTTCCACCATCGGACGAGGTACTTTGCCCTTTCTAAAGCCAGGAATGCTGATGCTGTTCCTATTCTTTTTGTAAGCGCCCTCTATCGCCTTTTCCAATTCTTCAGCAGAAACTTCTACCGTAAGTTTTGCCATGTTCTTTTCTAATTTTTCTACTTGTAAGCTCATTAAGTGATTTCCTCCTACTTATATTATATAAATGGTCATGTCCATTAATCCACTGACTTTTGGAACAAAAGTGTGCCTCATACACAATCACAGTCATTTTACGATTATATCACATCGATTCTAAAAATACCAGCATTTATTCGTAAAAACAACCCGCCTGAAATTCAGGCGGGTCGTCTTTACCTCTTATCGATATTTCTTATTGGCACTTCTTGCTTCTTTACGTTATTTCATCTGCTCTTCTTGCTTTCTGATCATTCTTTTAACCATCTCGCCGCCGATAGAACCAGCATCCTTAGACGTCAAATCACCATTGTAACCCTCTTTCAGGTTAACGCCTAATTCAGAAGCAACTTCCGTTTTAAAGCGATCCATAGCTGCCTTAGCTTCTGGAACCTCTACTCTATTAGACTTGCTACTTGCCATCTTAATTCACCTCCACTTTACTGTTTCTAGCTTTCCGCTATCTATATTTGAGATAAGCAACCTCTGTTCACTGCTTATCTCAAATGCGTTTCCGTATCTGAACCAAGCACGAACTTAATTACTTATCTTGATGTTAGTATTTACGAAGATGAATTAATTATGAAGGTAAGTTTTGGTAAAATAATTTAATTATTTATAGTAATTTTAACAGAGCCCTGATATCCGTACTTTCCGTCGCCCAACCCGTGGCGATGCGGACTACCGTATGCTTTTCGTCATAAACTTCCCAGAAGCCGAAGGATACTTTTTCCTTTAATTCTTCAATTTTTTTATTTTCCATAATAAGAAACTGCTGGTTGGTAGGCGACTCGAAGAACAGTTCATAGCCTTTTTCCTTAAGCCCCGCCTTCAATTCGAGGGCCTTTTCGATGGCATTGCGGGAAATCTTTATATACAAATCATCCGAGAAAAGAGTATCGAACTGCAGCCCCAGAAGTCTTCCCTTAGCCAGCAGTCCGCCATGCTGCTTAATAGTGGTGAAAAAATGGGAAACCAGCTTCGGCTTAGTGAATACCAGCGCCTCTCCGAAGAGAGCTCCCACCTTTGTGCCTCCGATATAAAATGCCTCGCAGCACTCTGCGATATCACTAAGCGTCACATCCGTATTCTCCGCCGCCAGTCCGTAGCCTAACCTTGCGCCGTCGATATACATTGGAATATTATATTTTTGGCAGACCTCATGTAATCCTTCCAACTCCGCCTTCGTATAAATAGCTCCGTATTCTGTGGGATGAGTCACATACAGCATTCCCGGTATCACCATATGAGGCCAGTTCGCATCCTGATAAAACTGCTCCAGATAATCCTCCACCGTCTTCGCCTTAAGCTTACCCTTCTCATGCGGCAGCGTCAGCACTTTATGGCCGCCCGCTTCTATCGCCCCGGATTCATGAACACTGATATGTCCGCATTCGGCAGCCAGAACTCCTTCGTAAACCCGCAATATCCCATCAATTGCCACCCTGTTGGTCTGAGTTCCTCCCATAAGGAAAAAAACTTCCGCTTCCGGAGCATTGCAGGCTCTTTTTATCTTTTTCTTCGCACTATCACAATATTCATCCGTTCCATAGCCAGACGTCTGTTCCATATTGGTGTCCATAAGCCTCTCCATGATCGCCGGATGCGCGCCTTCCATATAATCGCTGTCAAAATGAAGCATTACCTTTTTTCCTTCTTCCTATGATTATTTATTTAATCCGCACTTTTCCGTCAAGTACTGTATTACATCTTTTCTTGTAATAATTCCGATGAAACACTGGCTGCCATCGATGACCGGCACGAAATTCTGGTTCATAACCTTGCTTATAAGGTCTTCGATATCGGCATCCGCTTCCACCGGCTCATTATCCCTCTTTCTCTTTATGGAATGAATGGGGACATCCTCTGCCTCTTTGAGAGTCAGATCATACCGCTCCTTCATATCCCAGAGCAAGTCCCCCTCCGTTATCGTTCCTATGTATTTCCCGTTCATATGGTCGATAACCGGTATCGCGGTATATCTGTGATGCTCCATCTTTTCTAATGTCTGACGGAGAGTATCATCATCATAAATATAAGCGACCTCTTTCTTGGGTGTCAAAAAAAATAATATATTCATAAATTTTTCTCCAGAAGCCGTATCTGTTAATAATGTCCGTAAACTATTTTATCCGCGAGCGCCTTTGCCGTGTTTTCTCCCCGCAGCTTTTTCACTATGGCAAGTCCGAAGTCTATGGAACATCCCATACCTCTGGAGGTTATGATATTATCTGCGATTTCAACCGGATTTTTTGTTACGTCAGCGCCCTCAAGGTGGCTTTCATAGTCGGGAAAGGAACAAGTATTCTTTCCCTTCAGCATGCCTCTGTGCCCTAGAATACTGGGCGCCGCACAAATTGCGGCAATATCCTTGCCTTCCTTATAAAAAATATCTACCTGATTCATCAATGACATGTGCGCCTCCAGATGCTTCGTTCCGGCGCCTCCCGGAAGGATGAGCATCGTAACCTCGCTAAAATCCACGTCTTCAAATAATTTATCCATCTTTACAGCGATTCCATGAGAACCCATCACTTCCATTTCTCCGGTTATGGAAACCAACTCCGTACCGATTCCTGCCCTCCGCAATAGGTCCACTGCAGTCAGAGCTTCTATTTCCTCAAATCCCGTCGCGAAAAATACACATACTTTATCCATTTCATTTCCTTTCCGCCCGCTTTATTTTACCAAAAACGGACTTGGTATATTTATGCCATATCCATTTTACCACTCCTTTCTATTTTTTTAAAGTCGTCTATTTTTCTCAAAATCACAGGATATATTGCAAAATAGCATCTTATCTACTAGAATAATTATATTTAGGAAGGAAGTGATCTGCATGAAAATATTTAAAATAGCAATCGGCGGTGCACTGGCAATTATATTAGCAAACTTGTTAAAACTGGAATACAGCACTGCTGCGGGAATTATTACACTCCTTACCATTCAGGATACCACCAGAGAGACCATATACATTTCTTTAAAAAGAATTGTGGCTTTTTGCATTGCAACTTTACTTTCCTTTGGTCTTTTTAACTTAATTGGGTATCATGCAATTTCTTTTGGACTTTTTCTCCTTGTATTCGTATGGATTTGTTATACGTTTCAATTACAGGACGCTGTTGCAATGAATGCAGTTCTGGCTACTCATTATTTAGTTTCCTACCATATGCCGCTTTCTCTTATTGGGAACGAATTTCTCTTATTATTCATCGGAGCAGGTATCGGAACACTTCTTAATCTCTTTATGCCGGATAAGGTAAAACACATAAGAAACACACAGACTGTATTGGAGTCAGATTTAAGAACAGTATTATCCATAATGTCTGAAAATCTTTTAAAAGAATCAAAGGAGGATTATACCGGCGAATGCTTCCACACTCTCGAATCTCATATTGAAAAAGGCCTGAAGGATGCCTATGATAATATGAATAATACTCTTACCGGGGATACAAAGTATTTCATCGATTACATGCAGATGCGAAAGCAGCAATGTCAAGTACTCCGGAATATTTACCAGAAAATTAAGACACTGGATCATGTCCCTGAACAAGCAAAAGATATTGCGGATTTTATTAACCATATTGGAATAAGTTTAGAAGAAACCAATAACGCTGCTGCTTTGCTTTTGGAATGCAAGACGTTATTCCAAAAATTTCAGGCGAGTGATTTGCCCTCTACACGGCAGGAATTTGAATCCAGAGCAGTACTCTATATGCTCTTAAAGGATTTCGAATATTTTCTGCAAATCAAGCAAGATTTTGCTGCTTCTCTCTCAAGTGAACAAAAGAAAAATTATTGGAAAACTGCATTATAATAATATTCCGTTTCTTTTCTTCCACTTTAACAATAATGCAGAGTTAACTATGACTATAACGGAGCCTGCATTATGTACGAGCGCACCCGCTACCGGATTCAATATTCCGGCAATTGCAAGGACGACGGCGATAAAGTTTAGAGCCATAGAAAAGGTAAGATTACACTTTATCGTAAGCATCATGCGCTTAGACAGCCTGAGCAGATGAGGAAGCTCCTTGATTTCGTCGTTTATGAGAGCAATATCGGCCGCTTCCACCGCAATATCGCTGCCGCTTCCACCCATTGCAATCCCCACATAGGACCTTTTCAAGGCAGGAGCGTCGTTGATTCCGTCTCCTATCATGCAAACCTGCTTTTGGTTTTTCTGATAGCTATCGATCCATTTCAGTTTATCTTCCGGCAAGCAGCCAAAATGTACTTCATCGATATGAAGCTGCCTTGCGATATGACCCGCCGCATTTTCATTGTCTCCGGTCAGGAGCACCGGTATAACGCCTGTTTTCTTTACTTCCGCCATCGTCGTTACGGCGTCTTGCCTCAAGGTATCGGCCAGCGCGATAATTCCGGCAGTCTCGTTCTGTATGGCAACAAAGATAACCGTACAGCCATCATTTAAGTATTCTTCCGCTTTTTTTAGCATATTATCTCCGATGCCTATTTGCTTCTCGGAAAACAGCTTCGGATTACCGGCAGTGATTTCTCTTCCGTCTATCAAAGCCTGCACTCCCCTGCCCGGAAGCATATGGAATCGCTGCGCCTCATAAAGTTCCCTCTTAAATGTGCTTTTGTATGAGCGTACCACAGCTTTGCCCAAAGGATGCTCGGAGCGCTGCTCTGCGCTGGCAGAACATAGATATAATTCCTCTTCGGGAAGGTCTTCCTTAAAGCTGTGGACCGCCACTACCTGAGGCTGTCCATAGGTGAGAGTGCCGGTTTTATCGAAAGTAATGCGCTCTACGCCAGCCAGCCGCTCCAAGGCATCCCCTTCCCGGACGAGAAAGCCATGCCTTGTCGCATTTCCAATCGCCGCCATAATTGCCGTGGGTGTTGCCAGGACGAGGGCACAGGGACAGAAAACAACCAGTATCGTTACGGCACGTATGATCTCGCCGCTTATGAGCCACGTAAGGCCCGCCGCGGTCAGTGCGATTATAACGATCCATGTTGCCCACCGATCCGCAACGCCTACAATTTTCGCTTTCCCGGCAGCGGCAGACTGTACGAGGCGTATCATTCGCTGAATGGAGCTGTCTTCGCCCACCTTTGTGGCTTCCATATCAAAAGAACCGAACTGATTGACCGTGCCGCTGGATACAAAGTCCCCGGCTCCTTTATCCACAGGAAGAGATTCCCCTGTCATGACGGCTTGATTTATCGATGTCTGTCCGGACCTGATGCGTCCGTCCACCGGAATAGTCTCTCCCGGGAGAACCCGCAGAATGTCGCCCACCTGTACCAGTTCTGCCGGAACGGTCTGCTCTTTACAATCTATTATTTTTCTTGCCGTCCTGGGTGTTAAACGAACCAGTTTCTCAATTCCCGCTCTCGCCTTCACTACAGTCAGATTCTCCAGCAGCGCACCCAGCTGCATAATAAAAGCGACCTCTCCTGCCGCAAAGGTCTCTCCGATAACGATAGATGCGATCAGTGCTATGGAAACAAGCACGTCCGCCTTTATATCAAAAGCCGTTATCAGTCCCAAGAGCGCCTCTAAAATAATCGGTACGCCGCATAAAATAATGGCAATCCAGGCGACAGGGAAGGGAAACGGGTTGAAATCCAAAAGGCTGGCCAATAGCGCAAGGGCGGAAATTATCAACGATGTAATATCCTTTTTTACGCCTCCCCATTCTAACAGTTCTTCTATCTTTTTCATCATATATGTCCTCCTCTTATATTGCTATATACCTATAGGGGTATTGGTACACATTATACCCATAGGGGTATACATTGTCAAGAGAATACCAAACATACAGCATGTTTCGTGAATTATTTCTATATTAGAATCAATCAGAACCACGCCTAAAAGACGTGGTTTGCTCTGAGGCTATAAGCCTCTGTTACCGGCCAGCGCCTAAAGACGCTGGCTTTCACTTTGTTCAAGCCACTACGCCATTGACTCGTCGCAGCCGCT
>JAEWPN010000233.1 GCA_023399455.1 Bacillota bacterium | reverse complement strand
ATCAATATAATGGACTTCCAGTTTATCAATTTGAGTTACTTTATTATTTGTTTGGGTTTTTGCTTCAGATGTACTGCCATACAAAGATATTGATATTAAAAGTGCCGACAATAGCACTAGAAATTTTTTCATTATGAAATTCCCCCCTTTTATATTTGGTAATATAATATCATATTTTGATAAAATATACTATTACCATTATTTATCGTTGGCATGCTTTTTGGATTGTTACATTAAACAGTAGAGGCACAAACAGAGAATAGCCGCCCTGCTCTGACATAGTTAGGCGGCTGTCCCTGATAGTTATCATATAATTTGTAAATATCCATCATCAAGATTTACTTGATCGAAAAATACTGCAAGTGATTATCGAGTCTTTCCGCATAATTACTCAACTTTACAGCCATAGATTCTACTTCATCAATATTTTTGCTTAATTCAATAACTGCTTTTTGTGTATGCAGCGTAGATTCAACACTTTCTTCCGACACATTTCTCAGGCCTTCAATATTTTCTATGATTTTATCTTTTTCGACATTGCATACTTGCGTGCGTTCCCGTATTTCAGATATTTCTTGCAACGAATCTTCAATTCCTTCATTTACTTTATCAAAGTGCTTTTGTGTTTCTAAAAGCTTTGTTTTTTGTTTTTCCACATCAGTTAATACTTCATCCATAATCACGAGCATTTTCCCCGATTCTGTCGAAAGATCTCCAACAATTTCATCAATCTGCTTTGTTGATTCGCTGGATTGGCTTGCCAACTTACTAATTTCTTCCGCAACTACCGAAAATCCTGCACCGTGTTCTCCTGCTCTCGCTGCCTCTATACTGGCATTTAACGCCAATAATCCCGTCTGTTTTGAAATGCCTGCGATCATTTGAAGTACAGAATTAATCTGAGCAGCAGCTTCATATGTTAGATCAACCTGTTGACTGATTCGTTCAATCGCATAATTCGTTCTCTTATTTGATTCATCAAGATCATTCATATTTTTCACAGATTGCCTTCCATCTTCTTTCATTCCTCCCGAGGTTTCTTCCAAGTGTTGTATACTTCTCAGAATATTGTCGATCATGCTGCCTATTTCATCAATATGTACGGATGCCTTATTCATGTTATCACTTTGCTTTTTGGTATCACCGGTAATTCTTTTCATAGCAGAGCCTATCTGTTCTGTAGCTATATTTGTTTCCTCTACTGTCTTTCCCAATACTGCTTCTGAACTAATCAGCTTTTCCGAAATCAGTTGAATATCCGTCATGGAATTATTTAGTTTTTGGCTCAGCGCCATCATCGATTCAAACATAACGCCAATTTCATCTTCTCGTTTGCTTATCTTCTTGTCCACCTCAATATTAAGATCTCCGTCAGACAACTGCAGCATATACTCTTCAATTTTCCGCAAAGGTCCTACAATATTTCTCGTAACCAATGCCAGCTGAATAACACCTACAAACAATATAAAAGCAATTATATTAGCAATCAGCATTTCATTAAACCCATTCATCGCTAATACGGAAACAGATGTTGACATCGCAAGCAATGGACACAATGCAGTTGCAATGATCTGATTTCTAATACTTTTTTTGACCCTCCTGGGCCGCTTCTTATTTTTAACTCTTTCTGCCATAAAACCACCTCTCCAGATATTAATAAATAATTATTGTTCTTACTTAACTTAAATTTTCAAAACTTATGTGCCTTATTTCCCAATCCAACATAGAATAAATCGCTTTGGCCATAAAGTAGAAAACTGCCAATATCAAACCTAACCAAATGATATTTCTTTTTTTCATTTTCTCCTCCTTCCATCTACTGCGTTCTCTCTATATAATCTCTGACAGGCGCAGTAAGCAATATTCTATATAATTGTTTGAGTGTATTATATTTATTTATTATTTAAAAATTATTTATGAATTGTTTAAGAAATATTAATTGTCCTTTCCTCTAGAAATTGTGCATAGAACAAAAATATTGGAATTCGGAGCAGGAGTCTTTTTGTTTTGAGCATATTGACTTGAGACGTTTGCAAAAGGACCTTTTGACACCCTAATACTATAAGATAAAAAACGTCCGGATTTCTCCGAACGTTTTATTCTATATTTTTCATTTAACACTGCATATTTATTATTATCTTTTGTTTCTTATGATATTAACTGTTGTGACTACCATAATTACCATAACTGCCGCAGCTATAATCTTACTCAACATACTTTCACCTCTCCTTTGTTATTCCGCCTTTTACCGCATATACCGCTGTTCTTATTCCAATCCTTTTATGAAGGGTATTAAGCAAAGCAGCGCTGCAATTCCAACAATACCTATTGCAATTCCCAATATCAGATTACTCCATACCATAACGAGGCACATCCCAATTCCCAACAATAACGCTCCGATAATACCTATAAGCAGTCCGCCTATTATCTTTCCTGACAGCCTTATCGGTTCTTTATTTTCCATCCGTCTCCATATCAATATTGTAATTAATAGTACAATGACACCTATAATTCCTACAATAAGCCCTTGCTTAAAAGCATTCCATTCCAATATCAGGCACATGCACATTCCAAGTGCAAACAAAATACCTCCTATTGTTCCTAAAATCATTGCTACAAAATTACTTTTTTTCATTTGACATTCCTCTCTCCCTCTTCTAATGGGTTATTATTTATTTGATAAGGAAAGAATACTGTCTAAATATTTAAGCTGTATTTAAGTATTGTTTCTAAAATATTAATTGTTTTTTGAATGAGTTACCAAGTCTGTACAAAAAAACAGGGTTCCCCAAGCCGGACTATGGCTTGAGAAACCCTGTAAATCAACTATTTGATTAGAACTTGCCAGCTGTAGCTGCTTCCTCGATGGAAACCGCAACAGCAACCGTCATACCAACCATCGGGTTGTTACCTGCTCCGATAAGCCCCATCATTTCTACGTGAGCCGGTACGGAAGAAGAACCGGCGAACTGTGCGTCAGAGTGCATACGTCCCATAGTATCAGTCATACCATAAGAAGCAGGACCTGCCGCCATGTTGTCCGGGTGAAGTGTACGTCCTGTACCGCCGCCGGATGCAACGGAGAAGTATTTCTTACCCTGTTCGATACATTCTTTTTTGTATGTACCTGCAACCGGATGCTGGAATCTTGTCGGATTGGTTGAGTTACCTGTAATGGAAACATCAACACCCTCTTTGTGCATGATAGCAACACCTTCGCATACATCGTTAGCTCCATAGCAGTTAACTTTCGCACGAAGTCCTTCGGAATAAGATTTTCTATATACTTCCTTAACCGTATTGGTGT
>JAEWPN010000223.1 GCA_023399455.1 Bacillota bacterium | reverse complement strand
ATCCGGCTCTCTTGACATTCGCTCCACGGAAAACCTGCCTTTCGGCAGCAACCTCACGCTTCATTGCTATCATGCCACAGCAATAAGTAGTATACATGATGTTTCCTCATGTTTCAAGTACTTTTTTAAATTTTTTTAAATTTTTTTAATTTTTTTTAAAATGACCATTCTAAGGCCATTTTTCACAAAAAAATACCTACTCAGCAGTATAAAATATTATATAATGATACTATCATCGTTTGACAAGGTCACACACGGTCGGATAAGGGCGTGTAAGACCTTATCAAACGATGATAGGGTCAAAAGGGTCATATGTTTTATGCTTCCATGAAAACATATGACCTTGGGACACGCAAAACATGAGAAAGTAGCCCTATTAGGGCGGATTTCGAATGTTTTATAGGATTGTGGGAGCACAAAGTGCGTAACAATCCGTAAGTATCAGAAGCAAACAACAAAATTTTAACGGAGGTAATACTTTGATAACCAGAAAGATCAAACCTGAGGAAGTAAAACGCACGGAAGAATTGTTCTCTGTTTCTTTCGATTCTTCTTATAATAATGAAGAAACACCTATGGAATTATATCAGAAATATATAAGCGCTCCTGAAAGCAGGGAACAGGAACATTGTCTGGAGCGGTTTGCCGCCTTTGAGGACGACGACAAGACTATGATGAGCTGTTTTATCGTACAGCCCTTTGAGATCCGCTTCGACGGTCATAAGGAGAAGATGACCGGAATCGGAGGAGTAGCTACTCTTCCCCAATACCGGAAAAGGGGCGGAATTCGTGCCTGCTTTTCTACCTCACTTCCTTATATGTATGAGCAGGGAGCCGCTTTTTCCTACTTATACCCCTTCTCTACCTCTTATTATAGGAAATTTGGTTATGAAATATGTTGTAAACGGCATTCGTATCGTATCGCCCTGTCTCATATTCCGGCTTATCTAATATCCGGTGCATGTCATTTGCTGGAGCAGCATACGAAAACCGATGCTATGAGAGATATTCCGCTTATATATAGGAATTGGCTGGAAAAGTATAACATGATGGTGGAGGATATGGATTACGATTATCGCTTTATCGAGACCGCCAATCCTTTTAAAGATCAGGTATTTACCTACGTGTACCGTTCCAAAAAGGGGGAGGCGCTTGGTTTTATGACTTTTAAATGCGATATTTCCCCGGAGCACAGGTCGATAGAATGCAGCCGTTTCTTCTATATTAATAAGGAGGGACTGCAAGGGCTACTGACGCTTGCAAAAAGCTTTGCAGCCGACTACCGTCATATCAGTTTCTCTCTTCCCGAGGACATGCCTCTTGAACAAGTCATGCCGGAATGGTCTATGGGTGCGGTAAGCTGTAATTCGATTCCAGGGGGCATGGTTCGTGTTATCAATGTAGAAAAGGTTCTGCAGGATGCCCGGTATATTGGAAACGGAGAGCTGTCTATAGAAATCTCAGATCCCTTTATATCGCAGAACAGTGGAGTGTTCACTGTTACCTTCCGAGACGGAAAATGTGAGGAAATTGCCAAAGGCAAGGAAGCGCCTGACATCGCGCTTCCTATATCGGCGTTCTCCGCACTGATTACAGGCGGGCATGATACAAATACTGTTCCTCTGTGGGAAGGGGTAACTATATATGGGGATATGACGGATATTTCCAGGGTGTTCTATAAAAAGGCGGTACATATCGCTACTTATTTCTAATTATGAGTAACTAATTTGTATTTTGCAGGGTTGTGTCTGAAAATTGCTTGTACTGAGCATTCAGAACGGTACAATGAGTTCTCAGACACACCCCAGACGCTTCGAAGCCCGGAAATTATTCATAAAATAAAAGTCTTCAAACTATTTTTTTTCATACAGGAATTTCTCCGGCAAGGTAACCTTGAAATCCTTGGCAAGGCTTCTAAATTCATCGGGCTTAATCGTCTGCAATTTGTTCGGCCTCATGGATAGCATCTTTACCAGAATCTCTGCAGATTTTTCTACTGTATGCATCAGTCCGAAGGTAGAATCGAAATCCTCACCTGCCGCAAACATTCCGTGATGGGCCCATATAGTCACATCATAATCCTTCATCAGTCTGCTCGTCGCTACCGCAATATCTCTTCCCCCCGGAACCATCCATGGCACAATACCGATTCCGTCAGGAAATACTACCGGGCACTCCGTTGCCATCTCCCACAATTCTCTCGTAAACACCTCATCCCTTAAGGGAAGTACAAAGGTCAATGCAATAACATTGGTGGTATGGGCATGATAAATCACACGGTACCTGCCGTTTGATGTAAGCTTCTTCACCTCATGGTTCATCAGGTGGGAGGGTAGCTCGGAGGTAGGCGTACCACCGTTTACAAGCCCCCATACAATACGATATTCCTCTCCCTTATCGTCCAGTTCAATCATACAAATGGAATCTTCCGGTCTTAAAATGATATTTCTGAAATATTTTCCGCTTCCTGTGACAAGAAAAAATTCTTTTGCAAGCCCCGGCACACCAGTGCCTATAGACTGCCATTCTCCTATCTGAAAACTCCCCTTTATTTTAGCTGCTTCTTCAGGCCTGACACGATAGGAAAGGTTTCCACCGTTTCTTTCATGCCAGCCTTGTTCCCACCCGTCATTTGCCATACGGATAAATCCTTGTACAAATTCTTCATCCAAAAATCTCATATTCATTCCTCCGCATATGTAATATCTATTATTCTAACGGCACATCAATACTTCTGCCTCATATTTCTCTATATCTTCAAACCAGCTCTTATCCGCAGGTACGCCGCATTGTCTGCAATATTCTGCCCATATATCTCCAAAAGGATAGTTCTTCAGTTCCTCCTGCATTATCATAAGCTCCGTCAGACAGTTTTCCTCCTGAAGCCCTCGCAATGCTTCATTAGGCGTACAAAGTGCGCTTAACAGAGCTTTTTGCCAGCTTCTAAAGCCCACTGT
>JAEWPN010000179.1 GCA_023399455.1 Bacillota bacterium | reverse complement strand
TATTAAAAGAAGATTTAAAAAAAGGGTTTAAGGAGTTGGGGATAAAAGCGGGAGACAATGTCATTGCCCATGTTTCTCTCGGAAGCTTAGGATTCGTGTGCGGTGGGGCGCAGATAGTTATCGAAGCGCTTCTTGAAACGCTAACGGACAGAGGAACGCTTTTGATGCCGACCCAAAGCTGGAAAAATTTAGACCCGAAAGCAGGAGTACATTGGGAAGTGCCTGAAGAATGGTGGCAGCTCATCAGGGAAAACTGGCCGGCCTATAATAAGGATATTACACCAACCAACACTATGGGGGCCGTTGCTGAAATGTTTCGAAAATGGCCTGGAGCAAAAAGAAGCGCTCATCCGGCCCGATCTTTTGCGGCTAAGGGAACAAATGCGGAATATTTAACAGAGAATCATGATTTATGTGATATTTTTGGCGAAGGTTCGCCTATTGGAAAACTGTATGGGCTGGATGGAAAAGTACTTTTAATCGGAGTCGGCTATGATAAAAATACTTCCATTCATCTTGCAGATGTTATGGCAGATTATCCTGAAAAAAGGTATGCAGAAGAAAGCAGCGCAATGATGGTAGATGGAACGAGGCAATGGGTCACTTATGAAACACTTGTTGTGGATGGAGAGGATTTTGAACAAATCGGAGAAGCTTTTGAAGCAGCGGCAAGTGTTAAAAAAGCAAACATTGGCAATGCCGTGGTTACCTGCATGAGTCAGAGAGACATTGTGGATTTCGCGGTTCGATGGATTACAAATAACAGAAAATAAAAAAAGAGAGAAGGGATCATGATGCCGAAATTACTAATTGTTGATGATGATATACATCTCCGGAAGCTGGTGATGACTTATGCTGAATTAGATGGATATCAGTGCGAAGAGACAGAAAACGGTCAGAAAGCTATTGAAAAAGTAAATAGTACACAGTTTGATATCGTTGTGCTGGATGTCATGATGCCGGAACTCGATGGCTTTGAAACTCTGGGGGAAATACGCAAGGAAAGTCAGGTTCCGGTTATTATGCTTACTTCCCGCAGCGAGGAATATGACAAGCTGTTAGGCTTTCATCTTGGAGCGGACGATTATGTACCGAAGCCGTTTAGTCCAAAGGAACTGATGGCCCGTATCGGTGCTGTACTCAAGCGCAGCGGAAAAAGATCATGTGATAAGCTTTCTTTTGGAGAGTTTTGTGTTTCGCCCGGTTCAAGAACAGTAACCGCAGGTGAAAAAGTACTTAACCTGCCTCCTAAGGAGTTTGAGCTTCTACTGTATCTTGCACAGAATGAAGGACTTGTTCTCAGCCGGGAACAGCTGTTGAATAAGGTCTGGGGTTATGACTATTATGGCGACACACGTACCGTAGATACGCATATCAAATCACTTCGGGAACATCTGGGCGACTACAGGAAAGTAATTCAAACGGCATGGGGGGTTGGGTATAAATTTGAATATGAATAAGATTCGTAAGAGGCTGCCCTTCCGCTCCAGGATTGCAGTGCGCTTGTGGCTGCTCATGATGCTTTTGGTGGCACTTGGCATAGCATTTATGTGGGTTGTGCAGATATTCCTGTTTGAGCGGAATTATGTGGATTCCACTGTGGCTGAAGTACAAAGCCGTTTACAGCCTATTATTGAGAACATAAAAACAAAAGATCTCGCCGATCATGCTCATCTGCTCTCTTCTCTAAGTAAGTCCGCTAACGGAAAAATGATACTGATTGATGCTGACGGGAATCCGATTGCGCTTTACAGTTTAGGATATAGGCTGCAAAAGGAAAATTCATGGGATTTTATATATGCATTTCTATATAACTTAAAGCATAGTGAAGAATATCAGCAGGTTTTGCAGGGAAAAACGTACCATAAAATAATTCGGGACGGGTCTGAACCGTTAGTACTTGAAATCGGCATTCCTGTGACGTACGAAGGCAGGCAGGCTTTGATTGTTTTGTATCATTCAATGGATGAACTGCATACGGTGCTTCGTATTAACCGGAGCCAGCTTGTGATATTGAGCATAACACTGTCACTGGCGGCTGCTATGCTGGCAGCATTGTTGTCCCGCCATTTTGTGAAGCCAATTCACATTATAAAGAGTACGGTAGACGAACTTGCAAAGGGCGAATTAACCGCAACATCAGAGCTTTCCCTGAATGATGAGCTCGGGCAACTATCCGATTCGGTAGACGAGCTTAGTCAGGCTCTCCAACGAGTGGATGTTCTCCGCAAAGAGGTTATAGCCAATGTGTCCCATGAACTGCGCTCGCCGCTGGCGCTTATCAGGGGTTATGCCGAAATGGTGCGGGATATCAGCTGGAAAAATGATGAAAAGCGTAATGAGGACCTTAATCTTATTATACAGGAAGCTGGACGGATGAGCGAGATGGTCAGCGACATCATGGATTACTCCCAGCTACAGGCCGGATATATCCAACTAAAAAAGGATTGGTACAATCTGTATGAGATTGTTGAGTCAGAGGCAGCTCATTACGAACAAAATGCTGCTCAATATGATATCACGGTTCGGTTGGAGAGCGCGCAGAAGGATATTCCCGTCTATGTAGATGCTATGAAAATTTGCCAGGTAATGCGGAATTTGTTGAATAATGCCGTCAATCATACTGCGGATGGGGGAATAATCTTCGTAGTGATTGAGACACCGGGTAACGGGATACGGGTGTCTGTTATCAATCCGGGTGAACCTATTCCGGAGGAGGATCGGGCAATCATCTGGGAAAGATATCAATGCAGTCAGCATCATAGCGGACGTAAAAAGGGAACCGGTATCGGTCTTTCTATCGTCAGCACGTTTTTAAAGGCTCATGATATGTGCTATGGCGTAGACTGTAAAGAATCTCTAACTACTTTTTGGTTCGAGTATCCAAGTCAAAGTAATTAATATATTTTCATATAAATCTACCTTTTTTCTCACAGAATTCTCACATTTTTACATTAAGTTTGAGTTATTTAATGGGGATATATATCCTGCAAAGAATATGTAGAGGAATAATACGGATGGAGGGTGTGAGATATGAAATTGAAAAGAGTTATTGGTTTTGTTCTAATACTTATGGTAATGTTTTCCCTTACAGCATGTGGAAACGTTCAGGGCAGCAGTAACGAAACTGATACGGAAGTGGAAAGTTCGGAGGTGGAATATGAGGTAACTCAATTACCGGAGGAAACACCAAAAGTTTACATGACGACCGATATCAGCCCGGAAGGTTTGATGGCTGTTTATGAAGCAATGGGCTGGACGCCGGAAGGGAAGGTTGCTGTGAAGCTTAGTACAGGTGAACCGCCCGCCAGCAACTATCTGAAACCGGAATTGATTAAAGACTTAGTGCAGTCTGTGGAAGGTACGATTGTGGAATGCAATACGGCGTATGGCGGTTCTCGCGGGGAAACCGCTATGCATATGCAGGTAGCCAAGGATCATGGATTCACGGATATTGCGGAGGTAGATATTATGGACGCTGACGGATCAATAAGCCTTCCGGTAAATGGAGGAACTCATCTGGAAGAAGATCTTGTAGGCGCCCACTTTGCAAATTATGATTCTTTTCTTGTGCTCTCTCATTTTAAGGGGCATCAGATGGCTGGCTTTGGAGGAGCAATTAAAAACATTTCCATAGGGATTGGTTCAAAAGAAGGAAAATGCCTGATACATACTGCAGGAAAGAGCAGTATAAGTATGTGGGGAGGAATTCAGGATGATTTTCTGGAATCAATGGCTGATGCCGGTAAGGCTGTTTCTGACAGTTTGGGGAATGGGAAGAATATTGCATATGTCAATGTTATGAACAGGATCAGTATAGACTGCGACTGCAATGGAAAACCGGCGGAACCGGATATTCACGATATCGGAATTCTTTCTTCAACTGATCCGGTGGCGCTTGATCAGGCATGTATCGATCTTGTATATACTGCGGAAGGAAGAGAAAAGCTCGTAAACAGAATTGAACAACTGAATGGGCTTCATACACTGGAAAGTGCGGAGGAAATCGGACTTGGCAGCCGTGAGTATGAATTGGTGAATATCGATGATTGATATATTGCATAGAGAATTTGTTTATCTATGGTATTATTTTAGTATCCAATTGAATCAGATTTTTGAGTACTGGTTGCTGGGTATGGTCATTGGGTCGGTAGTGTCTGTGTTCGGCAAAGAACGGATACATAATTTGTTCCATAGTTTAAAGGATAAAAGGATGGGGGTATTGGGGATCGTACCGGCATGTTTACTCGGTATAGCATCACCGCTCTGTATGTATGGAACAATTCCGATTGCGGCATCCTTTTCGGCGAAGGGGATGAGAGATGACTGGCTGGCTGCTTTTATGATGTCCTCTATCTTACTCAATCCACAGCTGATTATTTATAGCGCTGCGCTGGGAACAAAGGCATTGATCGTAAGAATATCGGCTTGTTTTCTCTGTGGCATCGTAGCAGGGCTGCTGGTACACGTATTCTGCCGGGAAACCTCCTTTTTCAACTTTTCTTCCATTGCAGAAGTGAAAAGCCGTGATACAGATCCTAATATCCTGCTGCGCTTACTTAAAAATTTCGGACGGAATGTGAAAGCAACCTGGTTGTATTTTCTTTTAGGAATTGTACTATCTGCTTTGTTCCAAAGATATGTACCGACAGATGCTTTTGTTAAACTGTTTGGCAGCAACGAGGGATTTGGCGTGCTGATGGCAGCTACCATCGGCGTTCCGCTTTACATGTGCGGGGGCGGGACCATTCCTCTTTTACAGCAGTGGCTTTATGACGGTATGAGCATGGGATCCGCTGCAGCATTCATGCTTACCGGGCCGGCCACAAAAATCACCAATTTAGGCGCTGTTAAAATTGTATT
>JAEWPN010000099.1 GCA_023399455.1 Bacillota bacterium | reverse complement strand
TTAAGGGCTCAGCGGACAAATGATGTTGCGGCTGGCGAGCTTTTTTCGAAGAGTCTTTAGACTCAGAGCCGGTAATACGCCCTTATAGGGCTTGAGCAAACCACCGGCTAAGCCGGTGGTTCTGATTCATTTTCATAAATATAATGATAGTGAGAGCACAAAGTGCGGAACAATCCGCAGGTATCATGTCAGATTACCGGAAGGAAGCGGAACAATCCGCAGGTATCATACGGATTAACCAGCAAGAATGAAGGAGAACATATGGGAATGAAATTGAAAAAGGGAATAGGTAAAAGAGTAGGAATTATCATAGGAGGGATATTGGTGGTTCTGACTGCCGTTTGTGTCGTATTTAACATATATGTGGGGAAGCAGGTAGCAGAGGGTCTTCTTTATATGAATGAAGGGAATGATACGAAGGAGAATAGTGTAATGCAGTTGGAAATCTGGGGATATGATTTGAGCAGATTCAATGAGCAGTATTCACCCGAAATGGCCGTGGTGACGGCGGAGGACGGAAATGAGGTGCCTATGGCGGTTTTCGTGGATGATAAGAGGGAGAATACGGCGATTCTTGTGCATGGGGCAGGGGGCGATCATGTGAGCATGTATCCGGTTGCGGATATTTATTTGAAGAATGGATGGAATGTGGTCGCTATTGATCAGAGGGCCTCGGGAGACTCTCAGGATGATAAGGTAAGCTTTGGATACTTTGAAAAGCTGGATGTGGAAGCGGCAGTCCTATATGCGAAAAACGAGCTGCTATCCTCAAAAGTCGTGGTACACGGGCAGTCGATGGGAGCAGCTACGGTGGCCCTCTATGCGGCAACGGAGAATGCGAGAGAGAATGTGGATGCTGTAATTCTGGATTCCAGTTTCGATAGTATGAAGAGTATGTTTCTTGGTGTGTGGAGAGAGATGGAAACAGACGGAATACCTGAAGATTATGTCGTTGCATGCGGAGATTGGTATTTGAAACATTTTTACGGATTCGGATTTGACGATGCAGATATCTGTGAGAAAATGAAAGCGAATTATGTCGATACCCTGATTCTGCAAATGTCACAGGATGTGATAGTATCTGATGAAAAAGCGGAGCAGATGTACACAAATATAGTGGCGGAGGAGAAGAAGATATGCTATTTTGATAGTGAACATATAAAAGGCATTATCGATTATCCTAAGGAATATGAAGAAGCTGTCTTTTCATTTTTGGAAGAATAGAACGAAGAAATAAAGAGAGCAGGACCGCTTAAGGGGAAACTGGAAGAGTAAGACTCTTAAGGAAAGGGACCGTGAGGGAGGCATATGTTTGTTTTAAACCTAAAGAAGACAAAGGAAGGCGAGGAGAGAATCGATATTTATTACTCCAAAATGACGCCTGCTGTGAAGCAGATCGTATCCATTGTCCAAAATGAAAGGCCGGTTTTGTACGGAATGGCGGAGGAGGAGAAAGTTCTTCTGGAGACGGAAGATATTTATTACTTTGATACGGTAGACCGGAGGACCTTCGCCTATACGGAAAACAACACTTATCAAGTGGCAAAGACGCTTTCCTTACTGGAAGAAGAATTGAAACCCTTTGGATTTATCCGCATTAATAAATCTAATCTGGTGAATATTTATAAGATAAAAAGAATAAAGCCGGAACCTAATATGAGAATCAGCGCTATTTTGAAAAACGGCGAAAGACTTCAGATAAATAGAGGGTATAAAAGAACATTTGAAGAATACTTGCAGGAAATCAGGAAATCGGTTTAGGAAGGAGCGTGAAGATGAAAATATTAAAAGGGATTGAAATACCAATTTCTATATGTATCAGCTATACGATATTATCCATGGTAAATGTGATTTTGGATTTACTGAAGGGAAAAGATTCCGGCAGTCATTACAATTCGCTGGCCATGCTGCTTTTGTGTACTATTGCTGTTCTGGTGCTTTCCATTCATCATCTGTTCGATGAATGGCCGCCGATTGTTATGATTATCGTTCAATATATCATCGCAATGGGACTGGTGCTTTTGTTCGTGTTTATTTCGAGCTTTTTCAGTGAGATAAATGAAGGCGGTTATGAGGATATCATAGTCAGCTTTACGATTCCATATATTATCGGAGCTTTTATTTATTACAGCTCTGTTTTCCGCAGTGCCAAAAGGCAGGATAAACTTATTCAGGAAATTAACGGAAGGCAGGAGAAATGAGCCGTGGAGAACGCAAAAACGTTGACTTAATATAAATGGCATGATACGCTGAATCTGGAGAAATTTAAGAAAAAACGAAAGAGGGGAATGCGCTCATGTTCGACTGTGACAAATGCGGATTATGCTGTATCGGATTGGATAAAAACGAGATAACGGCGCAGCTTCATGACGGAGACGGAATCTGCAGATATCTCGATATGGAGACGATGCTTTGCAGAATATATGAGAATCGGCCTATATTTTGTAATATAGAAGGTTATTATGATGAGTTTCTGAAGGATGAAATGGAAAAAGAGGAATTCTTGCGCCTGAATTATGGAGCCTGCCAGCTAAAGAAGCAGGAGTGGGAGGCGTGTGGCAGGGACATACGCAGAATGATTTCCAAGATTCCCCAATTGGATGAGGAGAATGAGAAAATCATTCGCGCAAGTCTTGAAAAGGCCGAGCAAAAGAACATGCTGTGATACGCCTATTTGAAGATGAAATCTCGTGAGGTGTGAAGCCTCGTAAGCTTTACTGTTCCCGTATTTTTTAAGTTTTGTGCATGATAGACCAAGTCTCCTGGAGTCACGAACAGGGCTTCTAGGGGCATATCATAACCCGTTATTTCTAAAAGGCGTTCCAGCAATTCTACGAATTTTGCTGTGAGCGCCAAAGTTTTATTCAGTTCCTGCGGCAGCAGGCCGACGTGTGCCATGCTGGTATCGGAGCCTTGTTCGGAGTTGACAAGCAGCTCATAAAGTTCCTGCATCAGCCCATCGGATATGGCGATACCTGCCGGAAAAGAGGATATGGGAAGGATAGGCGGCGTAAAGGTGTTGTCTTTTGCCAAGTCTATGAGTCTTATGGAGCCTGGAGCGCCATCCACTGCTTGACTGTTGAAGACACAGCCGTTTTCTATGCGGATGCGGTAGTCGCCGCCGCAGTCATAATAAATCTGATAAACGAGCTGAGAACAGATCATGGCGGGAGTGTCGTCCTGATAGATGATGCTGTTTATTATTTTGTCCAGTGCATAACAGGCGGAGGACAAAATAAGGTCTGTTATTTTTATGAGGGGAGAAGAAGGGTATATTTTTTTGAAAATGAGCAGTCCGGCGAGAATGAAAAGAGCCGGAAAATCATAGCGCACCTTCGCGTCCAAATAAGCGTTGGCTGAGCGGATGAGGGGAGCGGCATCAAGCTCAGGATTTAAGCGCATTACATATACCTCATCGCCCTCCGATATTCCTATTTCGTGTACGCCGATGCCGCTGGCACCTACCTCTATGATGGAATCCCCGGAATAAACCATTGCGGCATGACAGACATCGGTTTTCGTAAACCATGCAATCGCTTTACTGAGCGGGTCATCCTCCGCTTTGAAAACAACAATATCTCCTTTTTTTAAATTATATTTCATCTTGAACCTCCTTTAGTCATGTAGAGCGCTGTCTCATTAATAGTGTATATGCGTGTTTACTATAACCGATGCGTGGAAACTTGTATCATCGAAGTGAAACTGTGCTGTACCTCCATCCGAAACAGAGAATATATTGAAGGAAGCCTGAGGGAGCGTTTGCTCAGGGATATATGGGAAGACGAAAATGCTTTTTCATGGCGGAGAAATTTTACAAAAGATAAGCTTACGGGCTCATGCAGAACCTGTACATACGGCAGCAAATGTCTGGGAGGCTGCCCCAATATGCGGCTAACGATGAATGGTGACATTTATTCTGAAAATCAATACTGTGCTTATCATCTGGAATTGGAGAAGAAAGAAACCCAATATGCGTCTTACGACGATGCGAAGGAGCTGCTCTTGTTGGGAGAAGGGTGATAAAGCAGGAAGTATTTCCTGAGGCTGTGTTTGCGCTTAGAAGAGCAGCAAAGATAGATAGTAAGAACGCACAGATATTAAAGGCAAAAGCATACGCAGAATATATGTGCGGCAACTATGAGAT
>JAEWPN010000095.1 GCA_023399455.1 Bacillota bacterium | reverse complement strand
ATATTCCGGCAATACGCTGTCAAAGGGCGCCTCCCCGTTCACAAGCTGTTTCTTCACTCCGCATCCCTCCACTATAATCTTCACCTGCCGCCTTCAAACCCGGACGCCAGTACAAACTGCCGTGTGAAACTTTCACACTACTCTTGTAAGGGAATATTATACAAGATGTGCTTTGCCGTATTTGTCAAAACCGGGGCAGGAATCTGATTTTTATTGCGACAAAAAATGCAGATACCGCTAAATCCGGTTACCTGCATTTATTATAAGCGTTCTTTATTCATTATGAGTGTTTTTTACTTATTCATCATCCTTAAAAATAATCTCGCCTTCGTGTACAAGGCCAAGTTTATCCTTTGCCACTTCCTCTATGTACTTTTTGGTCTGGGTATATTTCTCGTATTCAGCAATTTCCTCAGTCCGCTTCTGCTCATCGGCAAGCTGCTCGGTAAGCACCTGCTCCCTCACCTCGTATATGGCAATCTTCTGTTTCAGCTCAATGCTGTTTATAGCTACCACAACCAGCATCATAACGACTACCGTTGTAACCAGAAACATGCCGAACTTATTCTGATTTCTCTTACGGTAAGCTGCCCGTCTCGCCATAATAGCCTCCCTGCCTTTCTTCTCCGACTGCAAACCTCAAGATGAGTGTGTTTTACTCAAGATAAGTATCCTGCTTATTGCGTATAAACGCCTTAATGTTTACATAATGTTATTTTAAGCATTTTTATGCAAACCGTCAACTTATTTTTTGTATATTTTACCAGTTTACGCTTCTTTCTAAGCAAAACCACACTGAATTTCTTTATTTTTTTTAACAGCCAAACTATCGGTCTAAATATAAAACCGAATATTTTCCTAACCACATATATCTCTTTTTCTATGCAGACAGATATAATTTTTACGAAATGATCACCGATGATTTTTTTATATATGAGCATTCCCATAGCCGCTCCGAAAACCGCAAACCACCTGAGTATACCGTTATTCTCTTCATATAGCATATAAAACACTGCGATAGCGCAGGCTACCCAGAATACAAAGTCCTCCAGGGACACAAAAAAAGGTCTGTGCCGAAAAAGTCTCCGCCAAATGAGCAGAAAATCGTATACAAAGGTAATGAAGATTCCCATTAAAATAGAACTGAGCAGAAAGTACACCTCGTTTATAATGTCCTGACTCATGCCTCACCTATTTAAACAGCCTTGAAAAAAGGGATTCTCCCTTGCCGCCGTAACCCGTTACCTCCGAATAGGTTAAGCTGTCAATCTTACCATCGATATCCACCTCTCCCTTATCCAGCGTCAGCCGGCTGACATGCAGATCCCCGCCCTTGATCATCAGCATCCCCTGGTCGGTCTCCAAAAGTACCTCTTTGATATCGAAGGACAGCACGTCGCTTACGCCACTGATAGTACATGTCCTCCTATTTGTAAGCATCAATTTATGTGTACGCTGCTTCGCAGTATTTAAATCCTCCATAAGAAACCCCCTCATATGTGAGCTCCAGAAATTATCAGGCAATGTACTTTACCGCCTTAGAATTTCTTCTCACAGTTCTCTTATAGATTATATGAGAGGCTCTTTTTAAATATACCGAAACAATTCCTTCGCTTCATCTTTTTTCACGGTTTCCTGTACGTCCAGCACTTCCACCTTTACATCCTTGTTGCCGAACTGAATCGTAATGACATCCCCTTGCTTCACATTGGAGGAGGCCTTTGCCGGCCTGTCGTTGATCAGCACCCTTCCGGCATCACACGCTTCGTTCGCTACCGTACGCCTCTTGATAAGGCGCGAAACCTTTAAATATTTATCCAGACGCATCGCTTATTCTCCTTTATTGTAGTATAGCGTTAGGTAATTGCGAAACTCGTTACCTTCACCAATTTTATGTGCCATTTCATAACTTAGCTAAAACTTTCCACGGTGTGTTTGTTTTTGCCTCCTTTAGTGAGCGGCTTGTATTTTCTTAAGGAAACCGACGCTCTCAGGGAAAACGCCGCAAGGATGAGGCGTTTAGGCAGCGCGCACATGGAGGTGCTTTGCTGCCGACCCGTCCGCTTATGACTGCTTCAAGGTTTCCTTTAAAAATACAGCCGCAAACGCCGGAGGAAAAAACAAATCCACCGTGAAAAGTTGTCGATAAATATAATCTGGCACATAAAATTTGCATAATATAATAGTTTCGCAAATGACTATGTAGTATAGCGAAATCATTTCTATAGAGATTAGTGTCTCAAAAGTCCTTTTTACCAACTTTCACAGGCAATAGGAACAAAAAAGAGAACCTGTCTCCAGATTCTCTTAACATTCAGCATTCGCTATTATGCGTTAACACTATCCTTTAAAGCTTTTCCTGCTTTGAATTTAGGAGCCTTGGAAGCTGCAATTTTCATAACTTCGCCGCTCTGAGGATTTCTACCTTCTCTTGCTGCTCTCTTGGAAACTTCAAACGTACCGAAGCCTACTAACTGCACTTTACCGTCTTTCTTTAATTCGTCTGCTACTACATCCGTAAAAGCCTTTAAAGCCTTCTCTGCGTCTTTTTTGGATAATCCAGCCTGATCAGCCATAGCTGCAACCAATTCTGTTTTGTTCATGATGAACTCCTCCTGTTATAATCAGTTTTCGTATTATTCTTCTTAGCAATCCCCTCTTGGAAACGCCTATACATATTTATAGACGTTTTTCGCCGGTTTGTCAAGGGAAATCTAGCTTTTTTGCCCTATTTTTCAAGCTTTTTCCAGTGGTTCGTATTTATCTATAAGATCTTCTATCCTATCGGTTAAAATCTGTTCCCCCGATGTGTTGAATTGCCTCGCTATATCACATATATTTATGAGCATATCACCGATTATTTTCTCCGCCTCGCCGCCTTCTTCCTCAGGGCGGCATTGTGCCATTTTTTTAACGGCCTCCTCCAATGCATTTACGCTTGAAGCATAAGTGTTTCCCGCTCCGTATAGCTTGTCCACCTTTTTCAACACCTTTGAAGCCCGCGTAAGCGCGGGGAGTTCCATAGGAATCTCACGTAACGGGGACTCTATCCACGTCCTGCCCTCTTTTTCTTTCTTCTTTATCTCATCCCAGCTGCTGCGGATGCTTTCCTCATCCTTCGTCCCGCTCTCTCCGAAGACGTGGGGATGTCTCCTTATCATCTTACGGCTTATTTCATCAATGACATCCTCAAGCGCAAAGAGGTTTTCCTCCTTGGCTATCTGTGAATGCATTACTACCTGCAGGAGAATATCTCCTAATTCCTCCCGCATATTTTCCACATCGCCGGTCTTATCATAAATACGGATGGAGGCAACGAGCTCCGCTGCCTCCTCCATCATACAAGGCTTTAAGCTTGCGTGGGTCTGCACTCTATCCCAAGGACATCCCTCTTCGCTTCTCAAAGTCTCCACTATCCGGATAAAATCTTCCATAGAATATTGTCTGTCCATATTTCTCCCGTTAATTGCCGCTTACAGAGTTATCACTTACGGAATTACCGCTTACCGTACTGCTGGAGGAGCTATTGCTGCTCACTGTCGTGCCGGTGCCATCCTCCTTCACTAAGTCCGTAAAGGAATAGGTCACGTCCTTCTCCTCATCATCAATCTGAACCGTATAGCTCTTTGTTACATATCCGGTCTTTCTGAAGGTTATCGTATGGGTACCCGCCTCTTTCTTGAAGTTAACAGGTGACATTCCTACATAAATGCCATCCAGATATACTTCCACATCGGAAGGCGAATCGATATATACTCTGTATGAGCTGGTCAGTTCATTGGAGGATACGCTGGAAGAGTCATCTGTTTCCTCCGCTTCTCCCTCCTCTAAGGTGACGCTTATGCTGGCTAATTCCTGACCCACTTTAATATACTGGGTAACCGTCTCATAGCCGTCCGCCTTGGCAATCATCTGATGTACACCATACTCCAGTTCTACCGGCCCGGTGATATCCACCTCACTGCCATCGATGTAAACAGTGGCCTCACTGGGGGTTACGGCGAAGATGATCTTACCGGTTTTAGGCGCTTGTGCCTTTACGTCGCTGACATCTAAGGTAACCTCTTGATTTCTATAAATAGTAACCTTTTTCGTCTCATCGATACCCGCTGCTGTCAGATGCACGTCATAGGTTCCCTCCGGCACTGCCAGAAGCATATCCTCCGCAATCTGACAGATGACGCTCTGACCTACCTCTATCCACCCGTCCTTTAGATATTCATCGTCACTGAGGCGCAGATAACCATGCCCCTGCTCCACCAATACGCTGTACACCGTATTGCCTACGCCGCTTATTGTTACAATATCTCCCTTTACAATATCCTCGAATTGAGCTTCTTTATCTTCAGAGGTAACCACTACGTCATTTCTCAGGCTATAAACACTGCCGCCGATTGCCGCACTTCTATTTATGGTATCAAAATCATACTTCTCTACATTTTCGAAAATCCATGCATTTGCGGACAAATTCATCTGCGCCAGCTTCTTCTTTGCTTTCAAAAAGGTCACATCTACGATATCTCCGCTCTTCATCTGAGTCATCGCCAGCGCGCCGCCGTACTTATCCGTAATAACGGTGGTTCCGTCATAGGTAAGCGTGTAATCCTTTCCCGTCTCTATATTCATAAAGGTAATGCTGCCACTTTCTAAGTCCAGCTTCCTTATGACAGCCGTATCCGCTGAATCATAGCTTCCGGGCTTCGCAATGACAAATCCTGAATCATAGCTTTCATCCGTGGCTTCATGCGCCATACCTACCTTACCTTCGATGGGAATACCTCCTGCCGCAACCATGCCCGCAGTCAATATCAAAAGCACCGCCGCCGTAAAAACAATCGGCCTGCCCTTTCCAGTCCTCTTTCCAAAATTACCGCGCATGAATACACCTCCTCATTTGTTGTGTTACCGTTCCTTATATCCTTGTTATTATATACTAATCTGCCTCAAAAGAAAAGCATGCGTAAGTACTTTTATAATTTTCCAGGAAACTGATTTTAGCTTGCTCCTGCTCCAAAAGCTTCTCCAGCTTTTCCAGATTGCGCCCCGGAATCCATGCCTTTCCCGAATTATAATAGAAATTCACGATCTTCCAGAATTTCTCAGGATATATGAAGCGGTAATACAGATGGGTATAATCCACAGGCGACATAGCTCTCTCGCCGCTGTACGCCTCCAGTAAAGTTATTCCAAGCTCCTTCGACCAGTCGCTCTTTTCTAACAGCTTACGCATAAAAAGGTACAGATCCCGCACAGGGCTATCTTTAATACATTTCTCGAAGTTGATGACTGCGAAGGTCTGCTCGTCGTTATTCCATGCAGCATTGCCGGAGGGTACAAGGATATTATGATACTGGTAGTCGCCGTGGCATATGACGCAGGAACTTTTCTCCTGTCCGGAAGCCGTTTCCCTCAAATAAAATCGAACCTCTTCCGTTACCTGAAGTGCAAGGTCGAAGAAATAGTCGTAATGCTTTAACAGAAATATTTCGAAGTTGGTCTTCTGGCTTTTCTCCCTAAGAAATTTTCTTACCTTGCGCAATTCTTTATTATGCTTCTCATATTCCTTATCAATTTTAAAACCTACATCCTCGTAGCTTCCCTGAAAACCGGATATATTGGAGGCATTATGAAGGAGGGCCAATGTTTTTACAGCTTGTATACATTCCTTGGTGTCACGAATGTTACATTCCCTGCCGTCAAAGTAGGTCTTTAATATGTATGGCACCTTATCCTGATCGTATACGATCAGCTCCCCGTCCTTAGACTTCAGAATGGACTCTACCATATTAAAACCCTGCTTTTTTATGAAATTAAGCAGCGCATCCTGAAAAAATATCTTATCCCTGGGGCCTGCATATTCCTTTAAAATAAGCAGACCCTTGTCGGAGTCGCATAAAATCGCTCCTCTTCCTTTCCACGTTCGAAGCACGTCTATATCATAATTTTCAAGCACGCCGACTGCCCTGTCATTCACGTGAATACCCCCCATATCGTAGTTCTATCCTATCTTATGAGATGATATAGAAAAGTATTCATCTATTGTTTTTCACATAATTGGAATTCAATCAGGCCGCTTTATCTCTCGGGCGTACTTCAGGAGTTCTTCTTTGTTATTACGTTCAGGCTCCTCTAATACTACTTCAAGCAGCTGCTTCAGGACCTCTCCCAGTTCTCTTCCCGGCGCCATTCCGTCAGCAATGAGGTCACTGCCTGTTACAGCGAGAGTTTTAAGGGAAACGCACTCCTTCGCCGCTAATACTTTCTCATAGATCCCGCGAAGCTGAGAAAGGGCATTAAGCTTTTCTTCCCTTTCATAATCGCTCTGCGCCAAGGCATCCGCAAGCTTAACGGCAAAGAGATAAGGGAAAATATCTTCTCCTATTTTATAAATGGCTCTTCGCACGCCTCTGGCAGACAAATGCACGTCACAATCGTGATAGCGCACCAGCCTGGACACCTTATAAATCGTATCGTTATCGAATTTCAGCCGGCGCAGCACTGCTTTAGAGATATCCTCACCCACCGTCCCGTGATTATAAAAATGGTCCACGCCAGTATCGTCCGTAGTTCTCGTCTCCGGCTTTCCCACATCGTGAAACAGCATTGTCAGCCGCAGCACTTTATCCGCCTCTATCTCCTGCATGGAATACAGGGTATGCTCTCCTACCGAATAGACATGATGAGGATTATTCTGGGGAGTCGCCATACAACGGTCGAACTCCGGCAGGATAACCCTCGTGATCCCCGTCTCATAGCAAACTCTGAGATAATCCGGATGAGGGGACAGAAGCAGCTTTACTAACTCTGTCTGAATCCGCTCCGCGCTGATATTTTTCAGATTCTCCGCCATCTCACCGATTGCCTTCTTCGTCTCTTCATGGATGATATATCCTAATTGCGCCGAGAAGCGGACCGCCCGCATCATGCGTAAGGCATCCTCGGAAAAACGTTCCTTGGGATTCCCTACACAGCGTATGACCTTCCTTCCAATATCCTGAATTCCTCCGAATACGTCGATCAGGCCACGGCTGTCGTTATATGCCATAGCGTTGACAGTAAAATCCCGGCGTTTCAAGTCCTCCACAACATCGGAGGTGAAAGTGACCTCCCTTGGATGCCTGCTGTCCTCATATTCCCCATCGATACGATACGTCGTTACCTCAAAGCCGTCCTTATCGATAAGAACGGTAACCGTACCGTGCTTGATCCCTGTATCCACGGTTCTTCTAAAAAGCTTCTTGATTTTATCCGGCTTGGCCGATGTGGTGATATCCCAATCGTCCGGCTTTCGCCCAAGAATCGAATCTCTCACACAGCCGCCTACCGCATAGGCCTCGTATCCGGCATTCTCAATAACCGCTATAATCTCTCTTACCTTTTCCGGCAGCTCAATATACATAAAAATAACTATGCCCTTTCCAAATACCCGCAGCCTCCCTGCCGCAGACACAAATTTGCGTCAGTTACATGCCCTTTATCAGCCTTACCGTTTCCCTCGCTATCGCCAGTTCTTCGTCTGTAGGCACTACCATCGTGACCACCCTCGCACCCTCATCGGATAGAATCACTTCTTTTCCCCGAAGCTTATTTTTCTCCTCATCGATATTGGTTCCGAGAAACCCAATATATTGTCCGATCAATTTACGCACCTGGGCATTATTTTCCCCCGCTCCTGCGGTAAAAGCGATGACGTCGACACCGTTCATCGCTGCCGCATAGGCACCGATATACTTTCCTACACGGTAAGCATAGGTTTCCAGTGCTGTCTGCGCGCTTTCGTTCCCAGCCTCAGCAGCCTCCGCCAAATCCCTGAAATCGCTGGAAAAGCCTCCTGATAAGCCCAGGACTCCCGATTTTTTATTGCATATATCGATTACCTCTTCCGCAGAGATATTTTCTTTTTTACTGATGAAAGTGATGATCGCAGGATCGATATCTCCGCTTCTCGTTCCCATAATCAAGCCTTCCAGAGGAGTCAATCCCATTGAGGTATCCACGGACTGTCCGTTCTTGACAGCGGATACACTGGCGCCGTTTCCCAAGTGGCAAACGATGATTTTTAACTCTTTCCTGTCTTTCCCAAGGATTTCTGCCGCTCTCCCTGAAACGAAATCGTGGCTTGTCCCGTGGAAGCCGTAGCGTCTTACCTTGTAATTTTCATAGTATTCATAAGGAAGGCCGTACATATACGCCTTCTTCGGCATAGTCTGATGAAAAGCAGTATCGAATACTCCTACCATCGGTACAGCCGGCATTACTTCCTTACAGGAGCGAATGCCGATCAAGTTGGCCGGGTTGTGAAGAGGTGCTAAATCATTGCATTCCTCCACCTGCTTTTGTACTTCCGCAGTAATGATAACGGAGGAAGCAAATCTCTCCCCGCCATGAACGATACGGTGACCCACAGCGTCTATTTCGTCGAGAGAGTGGATGACTCCCACTTCTTTATCCGTCAATGTTTCTATCACCAGCTTCACAGCCGCCGTGTGGTCAGGCATGTCCACCTCTTTTTTCCATTTTTCCTTATCCGCAGGCTGATGAATGATAGAACTTGCATCTATGCCTATCCTCTCACAAAGTCCTTTTGCAAGGACTTTCTCGCTTTCGCTGTCGATCAATTGATATTTCAGAGATGAACTTCCACAGTTAATAACTAATATATTCATTCTATCTATTCCTCCATGTTTTCGCACTAATCCTCTTATTCTATGCCGGTACTAAAAGCGTTACTGTGAACAGTAACCTTTGTTAAATATTTTACAATAATATGGGCTTTATTTCTACCCTAATTTGTTTTATAATTTGTATTATAAAAAGTACACAAACTGCAAAAAATCCTATAGTAATAAAAAATTTAGTGTGATACTATGATAATTATAGTAATCATTACTGTAATGTCTACTTTTTATACAAACAGAAGGAGGTTTCAACATGGCACGAACAAAGAAAACAATGGATGGTAACCAAGCTGCTGCACATGTGTCCTATGCTTATAGCGATGTGGCTGCAATTTACCCAATTACCCCATCTTCCACTATGGCGGAAGTAACAGATGAATGGGCTACCGAAGGAAGAAAAAATATCTTTGGACAGACTGTCAAAGTGACGGAAATGCAATCAGAAGCCGGCGCTGCCGGTGCTGTTCACGGTTCCTTAGCTGCTGGTGCACTGACTACTACATTTACCGCATCTCAGGGCCTTTTGCTTATGATACCCAACTTATATAAAATTGCCGGCGAGCTTTTACCCGGCGTCTTTAACGTTGCGGCAAGAACCATAGCAACCCATGCTCTTTCCATTTTCGGAGATCACTCCGACATTTATTCCTGTCGTCAGACCGGTGTGGCAATGCTGGCCAGCGGCAGCGTACAGGAGGTTATGGACTTAACACCCATCGCCCACCTTACCGCGATCAAAGGAAAGGTTCCCTTCATCAACTTCTTCGACGGCTTCCGTACGTCTCATGAGATGCAGAAAATCGACGTATGGGATTATGAAGACTTAAAGAACCTTTTGGATATGGATGCTGTTATGGCATTCAGAAAGAATTCTTTGAATCCCAATCATGCAAGAATGATGGGCTCCGCGCAGAATCCCGACATCTATTTCCAGGCGAGGGAGGCAAGCAACAGCTTTTACATCGCGCTGCCTGAGCTTGTAGAGTCCTATATGCAGAAAATCAATGAAAAGATCGGAACCAACTACGGTCTGTTCAATTACTATGGAGCACAGGATGCAACTCATATTATCGTTGCTATGGGTTCCGTATGCGAGACAGTTAAAGAGACGATCGACTACTTAAATAAGAGCGGCCAGAAGACCGGTCTGGTCGAAGTACACCTTTATCGTCCTTTCAGCCCAAAGCATCTGCTTAGCGTTATTCCCGATTCCGTAAGCCAGATAACCGTACTGGACCGTACAAAGGAACCCGGCGCTATCGGCGAGCCTCTTTACCTGGATGTTATCGCTGCGTTGCGCGACACGAAGTTCCACAATGTCCCTGTCCTCTCGGGAAGATACGGACTGGGTTCCAAGAATACCACGCCCGACCAGATTAACGCGGTATTCAAGAATAATGCGGAAAATGGCAAGAAGGTATTTACCATCGGTATCGTTGACGATTTGACTCACTTGTCTCTGAATATCGACGAGAATCTTCATACTGCTCCTGAAGGAACTATAGGATGCAAATTCTGGGGTCTGGGCGGCGACGGAACTGTCAGCGCCAACAAGAGCTCCATTAAGATCATAGGAAACCACACGAACAAATATGTTCAGGCGTATTTCGATTATGACTCCAAGAAATCCAGAGGTATTACTGTATCACACTTAAGATTCGGCGATAAGCCTATCCGCTCCACTTATTTAATTAACCGGGCTGATTTCGTTGCTTGTCACAATCCGACCTATCTCCATAAATACAACATGGTTCAGGATGTGAAAGACGGCGGTACATTCCTGCTTAACTGCTACTGGAAGGAAAAAGATTTAGAAGATAACATTCCCGGACAAGTAAAGCGTTATATCGCGGAGCATAATATTAATTTCTATATTATCGACGCTATCGAAATCGGTAAAGAAATAGGCTTGAACGATAAAATAAGCACGATTTTGCAGGCAGCATTTTTCCGCCTTGCGAATATTATGCCAATCGATGAGGTCAGACAGCTCATGAAGGACGCTGCCGAAGTCAGCTACCGCAAGAAAGGCGACAAGATCGTTCAGATGAACTTCGACGCTATCGACAGAGGTATTCAGGATGTAGTGAAGGTTAACGTTCCTAAGGAATGGCTGAATGCAGAGTACGAGCCTCTGGATGCGAAGCTGCTTCCCGATCGTCCGGAAGTTATCGATTTTGTAGAGCATGTTCAGAAAATAGTAAATGCACAGGAAGGAAATTCTCTTCCGGTATCTACTTTTGCTAAATATGTGGATGGTTCCACTCCCTCCGGCTCCGCCGCACATGAGAGAAGATATGTAACGACGGAAGTACCGGAATGGATACCGGAAAATTGTATTCAGTGTAATCGTTGTGCTTTCGTTTGTCCTCATGCGGTTATCCGTCCTGCAGCTATGACCGAGGAAGAAATAGCGAATGCTCCCGAAGGTATGATGTCCATCCCTATGCTCGGTATGCCCGGATATGTATTCTCTATCAACGTTTCCGAAGTGGATTGTACCGGCTGCGGCTCCTGTGCCGGCGTATGCCCGGGTAAGCAGGGACAGAAAGCTCTCACTATGTGCCCGATCAATGACCACGAACCGAGACAGCAGTACTTCGATTATGCGAAATCTCTTCCCGTAAAGACGGAAGCTGTAGAAAAATTCAAAGAAACTACCGTAAAGGGCAGCCAGTTCAAACGTCCGCTTCTGGAGTTCTCCGGCGCATGTGCGGGCTGTGGTGAAACCCCTTATGCAAGATTGGTAACTCAGTTGTTCGGAGACAGAATGTATATTGCAAACGCTACCGGATGTTCTTCTATCTGGGGCAACTCTTCTCCTTCCACTCCGTATACGGTGAACGAACTGGGACAGGGCCCGGCATGGTCTAACTCCCTCTTTGAGGATGCTGCTGAATTCGGTTACGGCATGACTCTCGCTCAGAAAGCAATCCGCGGACGTCTCAAGGAAGAAATCGAGACATTAGCGGACAACGCGTCAGGCGACCTGAAAGATGCTGCTAACGGATGGCTGGATACCTTTGCTGACGGAGCATTAAACGGCGCTGCTACCGATAAATTGATTAACGCTCTGGAAGACAATACTTCCTCCGAAGCAAAAGAACTGTTGAAAGAGAAGGATTTCTTCTCCAAGAAGTCTCAGTGGATCTTCGGCGGAGACGGATGGGCATACGATATCGGCTTCGGCGGTCTCGACCATGTGATTGCCAGCGGCCAGGATATCAATATTATGGTATTCGATACGGAGGTATACTCCAATACGGGCGGACAGTCCTCAAAGGCTACTCCTACCGGCTCTACTGCTAAGTTCGCCTCCGGCGGTAAGATAATGAAAAAGAAGGATCTGGCAAGCATCGCTATGAGCTATGGCTATGTATATGTAGCACAGATCGCTATGGGCGCTGACTACAGTCAGACTGTAAAGGTTATCTCAGAAGCAGAGAAATATGACGGTCCTTCCTTGATCATTGCTTATGCACCTTGTATCAGCCATGGAATTCGTTCCGGCATGGGCAGCTCGCAGCACGAAGAGGCTAAGGCTGTGGAGTCAGGCTACTGGCATTTGTTCCGTTACAATCCTGCGCTGAAAGAAGAAGGCAAGAATCCCTTTATTCTGGATAGCAAAGAGCCCACTCTTGCATACGAAGAATTCCTTGCGGGAGAAAACAGATATGATGTACTGAGGAGATCCAATCCCGAGAAGGCTGCGGAACTGTTCAGTGCAGCAGCAGAAAATGCGAAGGAACGGTTCGAATATTTGAACAGACTCGTCAAGCTGCACAGTACCGAAGAATAATTAATAACTTAATCATCAATAAAGATAGGAAAATCAGAAATATTTCCTATTTATATAAAAATCTTAAAGAAAGGATCAATAAATTATGAAAAAGTATGTATGTACTGCATGTGGTTACATCTATGACCCTGAAATTGGAGATTCTGATGGAGATATCGCTCCCGGCACAGCTTTCGAAGACCTTCCCGACGACTGGACCTGTCCTCTCTGCGGTGTTGGAAAAGACTCTTTCGAAGAAGCATAATTAAAAAAGCATGAAAACTGCCGGGGACGGGAATCGCCTCCGGCAGTTTATTTTGTATAAATAGGAAAGTGTGTAAAGCACCCTTTTGTTCTGAAATTAATATGCTCTTCCCCAGTAAACCATTTTCTTTGCAGGCTTTCCGCAGTATACACATGTATCCGACAGACATTCCTGCTCGAAAGGCATACAGCGGCTGGTTACACTCATATCCTCTTTAATCTTTTCCTCACATTCTCTTTCCCCGCACCACATCGCTTTCACGAAGCCGGATTTTTCAGCGAATATCTTCACGAACTCCTCCTTCGTCCTCGCTTCGTAGATGTGAGACGACAAATGCGCTTTCGCTTTGTTGTACATGCCTTCCTGAATATCCTGAAGAATATCGGCTACCGCCTTTTCCAAGTCCTCCAGACCTACCTCGGTCTTTTCTCCGTTATCGCGCCGGCAGATCACGCACTTGCCCGCTTCGATATCCTTAGGCCCGATTTCTATTCGAATAGGAATACCCCTCATCTCCTGCTCGGAGAATTTCCAGCCGGGACTCTTATCGGAATCGTCAACCTTCACACGGAAGCTTCCAAGCTTTCCTTTCAGCTCACAGGCTTTGTCCAGCACTCCTTCCTTTTTCTGCTGAATAGGAATAATCATCACCTGAGTAGGTGCAACCTTAGGAGGCAGTACCAGACCGGAGTTGTCACCGTGAACCATGATGATGGCGCCGATGATTCTTGTAGACATTCCCCAAGAGGTCTGATGAACATATTTAAGCGTATTGTCTTTATCCGTGAACTGGATTCCGAAGGCTTTCGCGAAGCCGTCTCCGAAATTATGGCTGGTTCCCGATTGAAGCGCTTTACCGTCGTGCATAAGTGCTTCGATGGTATAGGTGGCCTCAGCTCCGGCAAATTTTTCTTTATCGGTCTTACGTCCCTTTACTACAGGAATCGCCAGCACCTCCTCGCAGAACTGTGCATATACGTTAAGCATCTGCTCCGTTCTCTCCTGCGCCTCTTTCGCGGTGCTGTGTGCAGTATGTCCCTCCTGCCACAAGAATTCTCTGGAACGAAGGAAGGGTCTTGTCTCCTTCTCCCAGCGCACTACGCTGCACCACTGGTTATAAATTCTTGGCAAATCTCTGTAGGAGTGAATATCTCCTTTATAAAAATCACAGAAAAGCGTCTCAGAGGTAGGTCTCACGCACATTCTTTCCTGCAGGGGATTAAGACCTCCGTGAGTTACCCAGGCTACTTCGGGAGCAAAACCTTCTACATGATCCTTTTCTTTTTCCAAAAGACTCTCCGGAATGAACATGGGCATATACACATTCTCCACTCCCGTCGCCTTGAACATATCGTCAAGCTGTCTTTGAATCAACTCCCAGATCGCATAGCCTGCCGGTTTGAAAACCATGCAGCCCTTTACATTGGAATAGTCGATCAACTCTGCTTTTTTAACTACGTCCGTATACCACTGAGCAAAGTCCTCATCCATGGACGTTATTGCTTCTACTAATTTCTTGTCAGCCATTTTCTTTCTCCTCTCACTACTATACATTTCATTTTAGGACAAGGTGTATCCTATTACGTAAAAAAGTGTCTTCGACACTTCAACTCCCCTAGCCCCTCATTCATGAGGGGAATTAGGGGTTTCTTTTTGTTTCATTATCCTTCATAATAGTCTTATGAATATTTTACAGAAGATTTTTATCGACCATTTTGAGGAAATGATTTATCTCCAACACCCTCGTGATTCTATCATTGAGAATGTAGAAAAAATGATTCATTGTGGTGATCCTGCCTTTGGTGGTGCCATGTTTGCTTGCCCTTGCTGCGGGAATTTTAAATTTGTTGCTTTCCGCTGCCATTCCCGTTTCTGTCCTACCTGCGGCAACATGTACTCCATTGACAGGACTACTTCCATGTCTTTTAAGATTATTTCTGTTCAGCATCGCCATTGTGTTTTTACCATTGCTCGTGAACTACGCCCCTTTTTCCTCATGGACCGTTCTCTCCTTAACTGCCTTTTTTCCTCCGTTAACAGCGTCGTTTTACGTTTATTTCATAAACTTAGCAAATCGGAACTTTTCACTCCCGGTTTCATTTGCGTACTGCATACCTTTGGTAGGGATCTTAAATGGAACCCTCATATCCACTGTCTTATTTCTGAGGGTGGGGTTGGCAATTCTCTCCTGTGGCGGCATGTAAAACATTTCAATTATAAGCTCCTTCGTGATTCCTTTCAGACTGCTCTTCTCAATGAACTCCATTTGCGCATTGGGGACTCCTTTAAAAAAATCAAAGCCTCCATTTATTCTGATCATAAAAATGGCTTCTATGTCCGAGCTATGCCAAACAAATGCGACCCTTCCACTGTCATTAAATACATTGGACGTTATCTGGGCAGACCCGTCATCGCCACTTCCAGAATTGATTCTTACGACGGCGATTCCGTTACCTTCCATTACAACCGCCATGAAGATGATAAACTCATAGTTGAAACTCTTCCTGCTCTTGAATTTATTGCGCGCCTGACTCAGCACATACCTGAAAAACATTTTAAAATGATTCGTTACTACGGCATTTATGCCAGACATCGCAGTTCTGACAAGCGTCTTCGCAGGGCCATTTCAAGAGAAAAACATAAACTATATCTCTCTTTCAACCGCTGGCGAGATTCCATCCTTCACTCATTTGGATACGATCCCCTAAAATGTTCCATCTGCGGAAATGTTATGCTCTTCCTTAAGTTATATTTTAATCATAGACCGGTTCCTTTGCATGAATTATACGAAAAGGTAATGCGTAAGCATCTGTGCCGTTCCCCCGCCCTTCTTTAATTTCTTTCATGCCTTCCGTTTTCATGATACAATCATGATATCTTAGACAAGTACGGAGGTAGTTACAATGAAACAGATAACAGAAGAAGAGCTTGCAAAGGAGCTACGGGAACACTACTTACAAAATCCACCGGAAGGTATGACATGTGACGAAGTTCGCAATATGAGTGATGATGACCTTCTCGATATGGATTACTTTCTTCATGAATTCGATGACCTTGAAGATGACGATTTAGGAGAAGAAGGGTTTTATATCTTATAATTCTAAACCGTCTGTTTTCCATGCCCGCTTTTCAGCGGGCATTATTTATTTACAATTCAAAAAATAAGCAGTTTCCTATAAAG
>JAEWPN010000075.1 GCA_023399455.1 Bacillota bacterium | reverse complement strand
CTCAGGCTGCGTTCGAATTTCAGCATGAATTCGCCGTATTGTCCCAAAATGCACTGATACCTTTAATCTTTCAATCCTTTAAGGCTCCGGTATTCACGCTTTGGGAACGTTTCTGCACGCTGTATGGAATCCCCGCCCTATATCAAAATACTTATAAGCTCTGGTCCTTCATTCATGACCGGGATATAGACGGAGCCGTCCACTGGATTGAGCACTCCGTAGGGGAAACCATAAACGGCAGCCGCAAAATTTATTACGAATAGCAAGAGAAGGCGGCCTATTCTTTCCTGCGCTTCTCATAACCGAAGAACAGGAATACCGCAGCACACAGCAGGTAAGCCGCCGTATCGATCCATTCATATCCTGTTGTATAAATTTCTTTCAGCGTAGCCTGATCCGCAATTGCATTGGTAACCGCGGAACCCACGGCTGCAAGCAATAAAAATATTCCTATGGCAGTCCAGACATTTACCTTGGTAAAACGTATGATAAGTATGGTTGCCCAGACAATCGCGACCCAGAGAACACCGATGGGCAAAGCATACTCCCTTACCCAGTAAACCGGCTGGCTTAAATAGTTGTCATTCACTACATATTCTATTACATACAGAAGCGGAAGCAGATGAATGCTGGCAGCTGCCGTCATTTTCACGATTTTGTTCCTCTTGCTGATTGCCAGGGGCAGCCCGCAGGCATAAACATAGGCGATGCCGGCATCGACGATCAAGGACCAGGTGAGACGCCTGTTCACTGCAATGTCTACAATAAAGGAGACAAGAACAGCTATAATCCCCATCGATAAGGCAAATCCTTTCAAAACATATAATGTTTTTGTTTTTTTCAAATAGTTTACTACCTTCTCATTTTTTTTGGCAATCGAAATCGTATCATGAATCGTCTTCATCATCGTATCCCGTTCTAAAGCACAGTCTTCGCAATTTGCAAAATGCTCCTCCATCACCTTATTGGTCTCCTCACTGGTCAGCCTTTCCACATAGCTTGGAAGCAAATCCCTTACTACCGCACAATCAATATTCTTTTCCATTATGAATCCTCTCCCTTCAATAACTTTTGCTTTCCTCTGTAAAAGGTTACTCTTGCCCAGTTCTCCGTCACTCCCATAATTTCGCCGATTTCCGCAAAACTCAATTCTCCGGTAAGTCTAAGATACATGACCTCTCTCACCCTTCCCTCCAGCCGGTATATTTTCCGGAACAATTCTACCTTGTCGCATTTCATCAGATATTGTTCCTCCAAGTCCTCCTCGGAGATCTTTTCGGTAAGTTCATCGATGGACACCGTTTTTTTCTTCCGCCGCTCCAGCTCCTTATACCACAGCCTTTTTCCGATCTGGCAGAGCCAGACTGATATCTTGCAGTCTCCGCGAAACTTCGCAATCCCCTTTATCGCTTGATAAAACGTCTCCTGGGTCAACTCTTCTGCCAAATAAGAATCCTGAGTCAGGCAGAATAGATATTTATATACGACAGAAACATTCTCCTCATAGATTTGTTCCATATTCTGCTTATCCAACTCCACACCCCCTATGGCACCGCATACACCGGCCTCAGCCTTACATGACAGAATAAATCCACACACTTTTCTTCCTTTTACTTCCGTTACATTAATAAGTGCGGGAATAATCACAAAACGTTACACACTTTTTAAATTTTTTTATTTAAATCGAATGTCTCGGCAGATTGACTATGAAGAAACGGCGATTTTGAATGAGATCAAATCCGCCGTTTTATTTTACAAAACTAAATTATCAATATTCATCAAGCTTTTTCCTCTGCGTTTTATATCCACTTTTCTATGGCATCTTTCGCTTCGTTCACACTCGCACCGTGTATGGAAAGCGGCCTTTCAACCTTAGCATCCGGGCACAGCGTCTTAATATCCTGCTCGCTGCTTCCTACGTCGCTTCCTTCATGAGTACAAAACGGTTTAATTGTTTTTCCTGTAAAATCATATTTTTCGAGAAAAGTCCATACGTGCATCGGCATGGTCCCCCAATAATTAGGGTAACCAAGGTAAATCGTTTCATATGCCGAAATATCATCCGGCGCATGCTTAAACTCCGGCCTGATATTTGCGCCCTTATCCCGCTTCGCTTCTTCTATACATATATTATAATCGGGATTGTACTCCTTCACCGGCTCAATCTGGAACATATCGGCTCCCGTCATATCACCGATCATCTTCGCAGCTACCTCTGTGTTTCCGATATCCAGACTTTTTATTGCACCATTTACATAATTCTCACCTTTTCTTGAAAAATATGCGACCAACTCTTTTGACATGTTATTTCCTCCTAAAAACATTTTATCCATAGCTTACTTATGTTAACTATTATCTACCGGTACAGCGTACTGGCTTTAAGTACAATTATGACTTGGAGTTTCGTCCAAGGCAAGAATAATTAATTTTTTAACAATATTTTTCGACGACATAAAATTATTCCTGCTAAAATCCCTCATCGTTTGCACGATTATCCCCTTTTTGAATACATTGTAGTAAGAATGAGGATTATGAAATCCAAGGTATTTCATAGGAGTTAGATTAGATTGGATTATAATATTACCAGTAATATGATTACATCAAAAGTAGGCATTCCCTATGACGATATTAGCTGGAACGATGTTACGGGGCAGCCCTTTGGCGTCGCTTCTCAATTTAACGCTATTGTTTTCGGCAATGCTAATAACATCGTGGACACTAGCGGCGCAATGGCTGTTGGCGGAAACTTTGTCAGCCCTAGAGGCCTTAGTCTTTCCTTTGGATCCGGTTTAGAACCGGTAGATATAGGCTATTCCCCTGATATGGTAAGATTTCTTGTAGGGAATAACGTTTCAATGAACGGCCCTTTGGGCGTGGTTGGCCATGTTGTTGCAGGAGGCAACTTCCGTGCTGACAAGGGAAGTACCTATTTAATAGGTAAAAGCGGAGAACCCGGACAGGTACAACAATTAGAGTCTTTATATCACTCCGATTCCGGCAGCCCTTATTGGAAGCCCAGCGAAAAAGGGGATCACTTTGTTATCCCGAGCTACGATGTACCAAGATTTATTCCTGCAAGCCGGATTAACGCAGATACTTCCGGTTTCTTCAGGAATGCGAGAAACAGTATTGAGAATTATAAGAGTTGTATTGAAGATTTGCCTGCAAACGGGGAAATCATCGATAATTTCCACGAATGGATTCTTCGCGGTAACGATCCGCAGCAGAATGTATTCCAGATTGATGTTCCAAATGGTATTTTAAAGAAGGGACTTCGTGCCGAAGTACCGGAAGGCAGCCTGGTTATTATAAAGCTGAGAACGGGAGATAATGCACATCTGCAATATGGTCTTATGGGAGAGCGGGGCAGAGCAGACCATACTCTCTATGTATTTGAGGACGCTAAAAATATATTTATGGAAGTTCCTGCTGCAATCTGGGGAAGCATTCTGGCTCCACAAGCCATGTTCCACGCTCATTCGACAGGGGGGCATATTACCGGCAATGTTGCCCTGAATTCATTTGCGGTAAATCCAAACAGCGGTTTCGAATTCCATCTTCCGCCTTTTGTCGGAGGCGTAATGTGCGAAACCGTAGAAGCAGTTGTTCCTGCTCCTACCACCCCTGTTCCTGAAACAATGCGGTCTCTGCCTACACCCCCGGAGACTGCTCCCAGTACGGTTAGTCCTGAGGCTGTTGTTTGTCCGGTTTGTCCGGAACCAGCTCCTTGCCCGATTTATCCCACTTGCCCGGAACCGCTTCCTTGCCCGGTTTGCCCGGAGCCTATGCCGTGTCCGGTCTGCCCGACTTGTCCGGAGCCAGTTACTTGTCCGGTCTGCCCGGAGCCGGTTACTTGTCCGGTTTGTCCCGCATGTCCGGAACCTATTCCGTGTCCGGTCTGCCCGACTTGCCCGGAGCCTATGCCTTGCCCGGTCTGCCCGACTTGTCCGGAACCGGTTACTTGCCCGGAATGTCCGCCTTGTCCGGTTTGTCCGGTTTGTCCGGAGCCGGTCATATGCCCGGAATGTCCGCCCTGTCCGGTATGTATGATTACCCCGGGGCTCATCGCCGGTTATATCAAGGGATGCTCCTGCTGCAGCGAGCATGAGTGGGAGCTGCGGCTTTATCAGATATTCTGTAACACTCAGGTTTTATTATCATACAAATGTGTACCTTGCTTTGGGTACTTTGAATTCGAAGTTCCATACAGCGGAAGTTATTTATTAAAGGTATGTCCGTCAAAGAATTTCAGAAGAAACTACAGATGTAAACCGAATATATCACTGAATAATATCGGAGTATCTAACTTTATGATGGAGTAAAGGTTGATTTACACCTTAAAGGCGCAGGAAACGAATCCCTGCGCCTTTTATCGAATCATTCTGCCATTCATTGACAAGGTCATTCACGGTCGGATGAGGGCAAATTTTTTTTCTTAATTTTATCTATAATTAATTTCTGCATCTCATTTTTATTCTTTCCTAAAGCAAAGGCCAGCTCTTCATATAGATTATTTTCTGCAATCTTAAAGTAACGTTCATCTATAACTGTATCCTTCTTTCCTTGCGAACCTCTTTTTCTCATCCTGTAATACATGCTTTTAATAATACTGATTAATATTTCAGGCTCACAGCTTTGGATGGCTTCTTTATATTTTTTTTCGCATAATCTGCTGTCATCAATCGGCATTTCTTCTATTTCCGGAACTTCATCAATTATTTTCCACGCTTCCTCTTCATTAATAACTTTGCGGATTTTATGTTTAGTTCCCCCTACCGGAATATATATTTTTGCACCTACTTCTTCCAATGGAATCATAAGGTAATAAAGTTCATCCTTGGCGGCCATAGAAATATCTAAATATGCAATATCCTCGATTTTACATATTCCATAATTTGAGTTGACTACTACATAATCACCGATTTTAAACATTTATATTACTCCTATATTCTTGTCTGATTATTATTACCATCATTATTAATATAACTAAAAAAGGAATCCTTACACTCAGTGAATTAGAGTGAACCGCATCCTTCCGTCTGCCCAATAATTACTAGTTGTTTATTCTATATTTATTATTATAACAAATTTTATGACTTTTTGTAAGTGTTTTAATGAATTATATAAAAAATACAATATTATTATTTTTTTGTATTTATATTTTTATTATTTTTTCAAATAGGTAATACATTATTTAGGACTGATGAGGACTATAATTGGGATCTTCAAAATCTCCTTGTAGGACGTACTTCCCTATAAGGATTAGAGTGTCAAAAGGTCTTTTTGACACCCTAATCCTATAAGATAAAAATAGAGCTTATTCAAGATACTCATTATGAGACTCCTGAACAAGCTCGATATGATTTTTTTTAATATATTGAACTAAATTATATTACTGCCTATTCTTCTCGAACATCTCGCTGACATCCTCCAGATTCAGCCTGATTTTTATATGCTGGGGACAAACCTTCTCGCATTTTCCGCATTTGATACAGTCGGAAGCCGCTCCTGCATCCTTGGTACTCACGCTGTAATAGACATCGCTGTTCCAATCGTTATATTGTTTTTTGGCATTGTAACACGCGAAAAGGTCGGGAATCGCTATATGTACGGGGCATCCGTCCACGCAGTACCTACAGGCTGTACATGGAATCATGTCCTGATTCTTAATTATTTCCCTGATATGCCCTATCAGCTCGAATTCATCATCCGTAAAAGGAACGAAATCCTTCATATAGCTGAGATTATCTTCCATCTGCCCTATCGTGCTCATTCCGCTGAGAACCATGAACACCTTGTCAAAGGAAGCACAAAAACGAATGGCGTAGCTTGCATAGCTCGCTCCTTTTCTATGCTCATCCAAAATAATCTCCGCCGCCTTCGGCAAATTCACAAGTCCGCCGCCTTTCACCGGCTCCATTACAATAACCGGCTTATTATGCTTCTCGCATACCTGATAACAGAGATAACTTTCAATACCCGGATCATCATAATCCGCATAGTTGAACTGTATCTGCACCACCTCGATATCAGGCTGTTCGCTTAGAATCTTATCCAACACCGCCGCCTTATCATGAAAAGAAATACCGATATGCCTGATCCGGCCTTCAGCCTTCAGCTGCCTGGCAACTTCGAAGGCATGACACTCTACGTATTTCGCATAATAATCGGAATTCAAGGCATGCATCAGATAATAATCGAAATACTCTACCCCCGTATTCTCAAGCTGCCTTTCAAATAATGGGATAATTTCCTCCTCTTTCTGGAAATAGCTGGAAGTCAATTTGTCGGTAAGGATGTAAGACTCTCTCGGATACCTCTTTACCAGACAATCTCTGATCGCCGTCTCACTCTTCCCTCCGATATAGCCGTGGGCAGTATCGAAATAGCAAAAACCCTCCTTAAAAAACGCGTCGATCATCTGATTGAACTGCTCATAGTCCACTTCCAATTCATTTTCCCCCTGCCTCATGGGAAGTCTCATACAACCAAAGCCCAGTTTCTTCATCTTAATAACCACACCTTTCTCCCTATTGTTTCGCAAATTAATATATATCACCCTTTCTTGGGACATCGGAAAATCACTCGTTAAAAGCTTTTATTTTCCATTTATTAAAATACTACACCTTGGAGTTAAGTTTAAGTCAAGAGAATTTTCAAAAAAATTTTTATACCCATTTTTTAATGTTTTTTCGTATATTGTATAAAAGTACTGTCTGCCCCAATGTGTATATGATATTCAGCGAAATAAATATCAGAACAATTATTACGGCATTCGTTCCAAACGGTATATAATCCTTAATTGAAACGGACAGTGACCGCTGGATGAACCCGGCCATCGATATACTTGGAATGATCGTCAGAAAAAAAGCCGTCCATAAAATGGGTCTGTAGATATCTACCAGCATCCTTCTGATATCCTTAAGCGAATAACCAATTAAATTCAAAATCACCATATCCCGCTTATTATCCTGGAAATTTACATAAACTGCCAAGAACAGTAGGATTCCACCTACGATTCCTCCGATGACTTGGTTGATGACAGCACTGGTATTGTTCGATACCTCATCTTTTTCCAACCCGAGGATACGTTGTTCCCTATCTGTCGTTTCTCCTCCGCCCGCAGGTTTTTCCATGGTCCAGACGCCATTATAGGCTCCTGCCGGTATTCCCATTATCTCCGCCAGCTGTGCTGCATTTGCCAAAATGCTTTCAGCCTTTGCATTAGCAGCAACTCCGGCTACGACAAAAGTATATTCCCTGCCGTCTATAAAAACAGCAAGAGAATCTCCTTTCCGGACTCCATACAACTCCGCCAGCCCCGGATTAATATAGATACTGCCCGCATCGGGAACGGACATCAGCCTCTTATCCATATCCTGAAGCTCATATAATCCGTTCAAACCATACAATCCGATTATTGTCTGCTCTATCTCATAGCCGCCCGCCATCAATCCGGCTTCATGATAGAGGTAGGACAATCCTTCAAACGGCAGGGGGTCCTCCATGTAAGCAGGATACTTCGTATCGAAATCATAATTATGGCCCATCATTTGAGAATTGAAAACCTTTTGACTGCTGGAATTCAAGGACTGCCCCAAGATAACACAAACATTGAAGGCCGTTACCGCCACAAAGATAAGAGACACTGCAAGGGGCTTTCTTAATGCAATCCGAAGAGGGAATTCATTTTTTACAGGAAGAAACTTCACAATTCTATCGGCCATCAATAAGGTCTTTCGAACGCCGCTTCCCTTTTTTCCCGCAATTAATGCTCCCGGCTCCTTGCCCCGTATAAAGAAATAGCATAGAAAGGCGTTCAGGCAAAGAATCACCGCCGCACCCAAGAATCCCTCCATGATGGTAAAAGGAGCAATGCCCTTTATAAGTCCCGTAACGGAATAGGTTCTCATGTTGGCCTTTACCAGAATGTCCGATAAAAAATATCCTCCCGTCAGCCCGGCAAGAGAACCGGTAACAGACATCACCGCAGTAAATAACACAAAATAAAAACCCAGCGACCTATCCGTAAAGCCCAAAGCTTTCAGACACCCGAAGGCCTTTGTATTCGAGCCGAAAAAGCGGTAAAAAAACATAAAGAAAACAAAACAAGTCAGACCCAGCATGGAAAAGAAAAAGGTATATGCCAATGATGTATTGGAAGCCAACGCATTTTTATATTGCACCTGATTTGCGCTAAGACGCGGAAGCGATTCCAGTACGGCCGTGTTGCCGTCGATAGAAAATCTTACAAAATAAAAAGAAAGTGCGCTTAAAAAGGTGAGTAGAAGCAGCAGCCATACAAATACCTTATTTTTCCACACTTCCTTTGTTAATTGCTTATACAATAGTCTCATATTTACCCCCATATCATGGCATCGGCCGTTATCGGAGCATCGTTTCGGACGTCCTGGTATATCATCCCGTTCTTCATCGTCAAAATGCGGTCTGCCGTTTTGGCGATCTGCTGATTATGTGTGGTGAACAAAACGGCGATACCGAAGACCGATTTTAGGTCATGCAGCAGCCCTACTACCTTTTTGCTGTTTTCTTCGTCCAAAGCTCCCGTAGCTTCATCACAAAACAAAAGGCCAGGACCTTTGATAACTGCACGTGCGATTGCTGTGCGCTGCTTCTGACCACCGGAGAGCTGTGCCGGAAATTTGTCCAATATGTCGTCGATTTCGAGAATACGAACTAAACGCTCAAAAGAAAGGGCACCCTTTTTGGAGCTGATGCCAATCTTTATATTTTCTTCCACCGTCAGATTCTCTAACAGCAGATATTCCTGAAATATGTTCCCGGCTTCGGTACGTTTCCAATCGGCAAGCCTTCTTTCGGACCATGTAGTCATCATCTCCTCCCCGTACTTCACACTTCCCTGTGTAGGACGTATAAGACCCGACAGGATGTTCAGCAGGGTGGACTTTCCTGAGCCGCTGGGGCCGAGTATCGCCGTAAATGTATTTTCGTAAATATCTAAAGAAACGCCTTTGATAACCCTTTCCTTTTCAAAATCCTTAATAATGTTTTCCGCTTTCAATATAACCTTCAAAAATCTTCTCCCTTCATAATTTTAATTTAATAGGTAATTGCGAAACTCGTTACCTTCACCAATTTTATGTGCCATTTCATAACTTAGCTAAAACTTTCCACGGTGTGTCTGTTTTTGCCTCCTTTAGTGAGCGGCTTGTATTTTCTTAAGGAAACCGACGCTCTCAGGGAAAACGCCGCAAGGATGCGGCGTTTAGGCAGCGGCGCACATGGAGGTGCTTTGCTGCCGACCCGTCCGGTTATGACTGCTTCAAGGTTTCCTTTAAAAATACAGCCGCAAATGACTATTTTAATTTAAATGAATCCTTGCGTTCCCGAAGCAGGCGATTGATTTCCTCCATATCTTCTTTTGCGCCGAGGGCACTAATAAAATAGCCTATGACATAAATGAGCAGAACCATAATGATCAACACACCTATGGGCGTACTGCTGTACCAGTCAAAAACAAGTCCGAAGACAACGATTACGGCTGTTGCATAGGTAATGTTCAACAGCGCCTCCAATATAGGATATTTGTTTTCATACTTGTTAGTAAAGATAAACCCGAAATGTACTGCGGCATTTGCTATGAGAACCTCAAAAACAGTAGTGACAAAAAGACATTCGCCTCCATACAGCAAAGCTACCGCCGCCAAAACTACAAGAGTAATACCTGTGGTTGACATAATATTTATTAAAATCCTCTTCATGCTTCCTCTCCCCTGAGCTTGTTCTTAATGCCATTTAAATACTTTCTTGTTACATAAAGCCGTTCTCCATTTTTCAGCATCGCTTCCATCCTGCTGTTGAATAAGGTCTTTATCGTATCCAGAACATTTATATTCAAAATACAGGCCTTGTTGATCTGAACAAAATCTGTATCGGACAGCATATCAAGCAGCTGATAAAGACGCAGCTGCGTTCGGTATACTTCATTTTCGCAGTAAACATATGTCCTCTTATCCACACTTTCAATGTAAAAAATATCCGCGGCTTTCACTACTTTCTCTCCATCCTTCGATTCACATAAGATTTTTGTATCCGCCGCCTGAAGAAGCGAAATGAGACGCTTTACGTCCTGGTCCATCTCCGCATATTTAACAATTACTTCCGTCTCCTGCTGCTCAGGATTTCTTTCTAATCTAAGAAACAATCTGCCACCCCCATATGCGTTACTGCTCGCTCTGTTCTCAGTAATCCGTATACTCTTATCATGAGTATAATAGGGAGCCATCCCCTTGGCAATAAACTTTCCTCCCAAATACAAAAATCGGCGACCATCATGCAATTAAAAAAAATAAAAGGACAATAAACCTCGATTTATCCATCTGATATTGGATAAGTGACATTTATTGCCTTTTTGTTCATATCATATAAGTCAGTTAAACTGTCGTGTGCATTCCATCAGCGGTTTGCCTTTTATCAACAGCTATAAGTATAATTGTCATCAAGAAGCTTCTGATTGTCGTCAAGCTGTGAGATTCCGTCCTTATGGATCTTTTTCAGCACTTTCATGGACAAAAACAGTAAAAGCTGTGAAACTGCCGCTATCCCAAGCATCAGCAGAGCGTTGCTCGTGAAGGTCGCTTCTCCCAGACCGGAGCTTATCGTTTCTCTAAATCCGTAAATGGAGTGTGTCATGGGCAGATACGGATGAATGTTCCTGAAGAACTTATCAGTAAGAGGCATCGGGAAGGTTCCTCCCGAGCCCGCAAGCTGCAATATGAGCAATATCATAGCCACGAATCTTCCCGGATTATCGAAGGCCATCGCCAGAAACATGATGAGGAACATGTATGCGTACGCAGATACCAACGCCACCGCAAAGTATTGAAGTATATGATCCGGCTCCAGGCCGATGAGCATCATCACTCCGGCTTCGATAAGGGCCATTGCCGTAGCCCCGGCAGCTCCTACTGTTATCTTGCTTATCCACCACTGGAACACTGATTTTTCTTTTACCGCAATCTTGCGAATAGGGTAAATGAAGTTGAATACAAGACACCCCACATACAAGGCCAGCGATAATACATATGGAGCCAGCGCATGGCCATAATTAGGCACATCGCTGTACTTTTCCTGCGTGATCTCATTTGGCTGTGCGATCATCTCCGCCGTCTTATCCGTCGTATGAACGTCATTTACCTGTCGGGAACCGTCACTTAAAGCCAACGCCAATTCGCTGCTTCCGTCTTTAAAGGTATTCAGGCCATCCTGAAGGGTTATGCCGCCGTCCGCTAATTTCGCCGAGCCTTCGGTCAATTGTGCGGAAGCCTTCTGAAGCTTCGTCTGTCCTGCCATAAGGTCATCGTTATTCTTTACCAGCTCTTCACTGCCTTCTTTTATCGTATTGGTACCGGATACCAGTGCGTTCACACCGTCTTGAAGAGCAGGCACATTGTCGTTGAGCTGGTTAAGTCCGCTGCTCAGCGTCGATGCCCCGCTATTGAGAGCTGCGGAATTGTTCTTCAAAGTTTTCACACCTTCGTTTACCTGCTCTACTCCCGCAATATAAGTATCCAAGCCTGTGCTGAGCTGCGCTGAGCCTCCTTCCAAACCGGTCTGGAGACTGGTAATGCCTCCCGTCAACTGACTCATGCCGGGGATAAGCTGACCGTCCAAAGCTGCCTTTACACTGCTTAAGCCTCCCGAAAGGCTGGCAATCGCGCCCTGAGCTCCCGGAAGCACCTGATCAGCTCCCGCCGCGATCTGATTTACCGCCGCTGCCACCTGGGCGGCAGAGCCTGCCGCTGCCGACATGGCACTCACCTGCGCGCTCATGTTTGCCGCACTGGCCTCAATGCCGGATACTCCGCTTTCTACCGCATCCATATTGGCTACGATGTTCGCCGCCTCAGCCGAAATACCAGAATCAGATCCGCTGTTTGATGCTGCCGCATCGATCATGCCAAGCACGATGCTCTTGGAATTATCGTCCAAATCCGATGAGTTGCTTACCGCTTCTCTAAGTCCGTCCAATGCAGAGGATTCCGAAGAGACAGTGGCGGCGCTGTTCATTATATTATTCGCGCTGCTTTTTGCCGCTTCCGCCGCATTGATAATGTTCGCGGTATCATCTCCCGAAATATTCGAAACTGCTGCATCCGCCGCTGCCGGACTGGCTGCACCTGCTGCCGCCAGCATTTGGTTCAGGCCCTGGATGCTGCTATTGAGATCTGTCAACCCTTTATCGAGTGCCGCCAGCTGTTCCGCACCGGAATCGATCTGAGTGCCTATACTGCCTGACATCTGGGTCAGGCCTGCCGAGACCTGATTTGCTCCGCTTTGAAGCTGTGCGGTTCCGTTGCTTAAACCGGCGACTAAGGTAGTTACCCCCGTCTTAAGGGCAGTTCCATTGTTTGCCAGGGTATTGGTTCCGTCCGCCAGCCTGGATACACCGCCGGTATAGTCCTTGATGCCGGATGCCAGCTTGCCGGAACCATCATCCAGCCGGTTTACGCCGTCCGCTAAGTCGGGGACCTTTTCTCCCAATGTATCCACACCCGCCTTTAATTCACCGAGACCATCGTCCAATTTAGCTGTGCCCTCCAAATATTGTCCGAGAGCAACGCTGAAGGTTTCTTCTCCGTCGCTGAAGGTTATGGTGCTGTCCGCCAACGTATTCAATCCGTCCGTCAGAGCCCTGCTTCCTTCCGCCAAATCATTGGCACCCTCATCCAGCTGCTCCGCTCCGTCAGCCGCCTGTGCAAAGCCATCTCCGATTTCGGAGAGCTGGTCGAAGATCGCTTTGGCATAGACCTCGGTGACCTTCTCGGAAACTTCGCTCTTTAGCTGTTTCATGGCTGTTTCACCGATTACCTCGCCTAAGTAATTCAATGCACCGTTTGTTTCATATTCGATATTCATTTTCTTCGGGCGCTCATCCATGACTGTCGCAGCATTTGCGGAAAAGTCCTCAGGAATCGTTACGATCATATAATATTCCTGATTTTCTAAACCTTGTTTCGCCTCCTCGCCCGAAACAAACTCCCAATTTAAGTTCTCGTCTTCCTTAAGCTGGTCTACAACCTCTGCTCCTACATTCAGCATTTTTCCGTTGTATTCCACTTCTTTATCTTCATTCACTACCGCAACCGGCAAGTCTCCGGTTTTTCCATATGGATCCCAAACGGATTTCAGGAAAAATGAAGCATAGAGAATCGGGATAAAAGAAATAACAATAAAAGAAATTAATAAAATTTTGTTCTTAAGGATTGCCTGCCATTCTTTTTTAATCATTTCCATGAATCGAATTCATCACCTTTCTAATTAATAACTCTCTTTTTTCTTCCGGCTGGTTCCAATCGTACAAAGCCAGCTTTTCTTCCCCCACCGCTTCCATAAGCAATTGATAAACCGTCTTGTTCCTCAGAGAATCCCTCCATAGCCTGTCGGCCTGTGCAAATGCATTTTTCAAGATTGCGGTGCCTTGATCTGTAATGAACGGGAAATCCTTGAATACTTCACTGATAAGCTCCGTATCGGTAAACGTTTCAATTGGTCCTTCCAGTGCTTCCACCACCTGAAGTAAATTAATGTTCTCCGCATTTACCGCCAGCGTAAAGCCGCCGTTGTTTCCCGAAACGGAATTCACCAGCCTGGATACAACCAGCTTACGGATAATTTTCCTCAAATAAGAGGGAGAACACTTTAACCTCTTGTTTATTTCCTGTGAAGACAAGGGAATACCGGGGTCCTGGGTTGCAAGCAGAACGATAATACAGGCCGCTTGTTCAAATCCTTTTGTAAGTTTCAACGTCTTACCTCCTTAACATATCTTGCGAATAGCAATACGGTTTATAAATCAGTTTATAGATAATCATTATCTATTATGGATATTAGTTATCTACAATTGGCAATTATACTACTCTCACATCATATTGCAAGTAAAAAAAATTGTGCTTATGATGAAAATATTCATCATAATGCACAATTTTGTAAACCTGTTCAACTTGCTTAGATATTGCCGTCTCCGTTTATTATTTGCCAAAACTAAATCAGCAATTTGTAGTAATACTTTCGCTTCTCATCATAAACATATCCATTTGCAATCAGTACATGATTGGACGCATGATTTTCCGGCTCCGGCTGAACAACAATCCGTCTGGCTCTTTCTACTGTTCGAATAGTATCTGTCAGCAGCCCCACAATTGCTTTCCCATACCCTTTACCAAGATAGGCTTCATTACCAATCAGGTAATCGATCGAAAAAGTATCATCAGGCGCTGATACACTGTACCAATCTTCCATGTCTCCCGCAGCATAGCAATCGTAATATTGACAAAAGCCAATAGGTGTTTCGCAATCCATAACTATAAAATGGTGTATCCATGAATAAACATCATGTCGTTTATGTATTTCGCCAAGCCATTCGTCCGCATCGTGATACCACTTTAAGATATAGTCCTTATTCAGCCATGAAGTCAACAAATCTATATCCGCATCATCAAGGGGACGAAGAAGCAGTTCATTGCTTCTCATTGTTCCGACCTCCATTCCAAAATATAAGCTGTGTTTATTATAATACAGCATATTCATCAGCCACTCAACTTTAGGACATTATAATTAATGCACAATTTTGCACCGATGACAGTAAGACGATGGACGGATTCAAAAATTAACAATGACCGGCATATTTTACTCACTTGTTTACGTATGCTCTATTCTATCACACTTGCGCCAGTTGTTTTCCAAATTCTTCGCACTGAGCTAATCCGGAAGCATCCGGCATCTCCTGACACATCAATCCTTCTCCGTTCAGTACCGACGCACCTGCTGCATTCATTCTCTCTACCCATTCGCGCATCCATTGTCCGTCGCCCCATCCGTAAGCACCGAACAGTCCGATCGTCTTTCCTGCTGCAAATCCTTCCACATCACATACAAACGGCTCCATTTCGGATTCTTCTAACACTTCAACGCCCATAGCCGGACAGCCCAGAGCAAATGCCTTCGCTTTTTTCAGTTCCGCCAAAGAAGCACTGCTCACATCCACTACCTCTGCTTCCCTGCCAGCCGCTTCGATTCCTTTACCTATCGCTTCCGCCATAGCTTGGGTGTTCCCTGTCTGGGACCAATATACAACATAAATTTTTTCCATATCTTTTTCCTCCTAGGCCGCTTTCTCCTGCAGCCTATCCTCTCTGTAAATTTCTATAATGTCTTTAATACCTACTCCGAAAAAAATCAATTGCAGCATCGTTTCTTTTACTATTTCGAATTTGCGGAAAAGCTGCTCCTTCGCAGAGATGTTCTCATATACCTTCCAATAACCGGTAAGCATGGAATTTCTCCCGTTATGATGAATGAAGCCTTCCACATCTTCAATCGGATAGCCTAACAGAACTCCCATTTCATGAGGGAACTGTATCTTATCCGACATGTATCTTTTATACCTTTCTCTAAAAACCGGCAGAATGTCATACAGGGAATTCTCATGGTACCCCATTTCAGCCAGCAGCTTTACCACACGCTCTTCTTTTAGATACGAAGTCAGCTTCCTCTCATTAAATAAAAGAATCGCTATTTTCTCTTTACTATTTCGCAGTACATAGCTGGATATACTTGTCGACCTCAAAATCGCCATGAGCTCGGCAAGTTTATCTCTGCGGATAATCAATAGATTCGAGATTTTCAGACCCGATATGAGCGGAGCACACTGCAAAGCCAGTTGTGTTTCTATGTCTTTTAAATCCATTTTCTGCATTATGTTAAATGCTTCCTTGCTCATTTCATCTCCTTTCCAGTTAGTTTTGACTAACCTATGGATATGATACATTTTAAGGACGGGGTTCGTCAACGGTATTATTGAGATAATTCATCATTTGTTACTTATCCCCTTTAATCCACCGATTTCAGCGCCTCAACCATGTTCACTTTTCTAACTTTCCGGCATACGAACAGATTGATAAGAATTGAGAATATCACGATGGTAAGAGCAATCATCACAAAATGCACCGGGGAGATATATGGTGTCCACTCCATATTTTCCATGGAAACCACTCCCACATAAAGATCTAGGAATGCAATGCTTCCCGGAATTCCAAGCAGCATGCCGGTCAGCAGGTTCAGCCCGCAGTCTGTAAGAACCATCCTGTTTATCTCCTTTTTATAAAAACCGAGCACCTTCATGGTCGCATATTCACGGTAACGTTCAATAAAGCTTAAGGTTCCCAGATTATACAGGATGACCGCCGAAAGCACTAATGCCGCCAAAATCAGGATATACATAATAGACCGCACGCTTTCAAGCATGGTATCCATGCTTTCACGCTGTTCATCAACAGATATCAGCCCGGTTACCAGATCGCTGTCCTCGATAACTTCATAACCTGAAGCATTCCCAAGATAAACAGTATTAGGAGTAAATTCTTCCTTCCACGCAGCTTCCGATAAAAAGATTCCCTGAGGCATCTTCGCATCTACAACTGCTTTTATCTCTATCTGAAATTCCTCCGCCGAAGTATCCGGCCGGCAGCGGATGATATCCCCTTCTCTTACTCCCATCTGCTTTGCCAGCTTATAAGTGATAAAAGCTCCGTTTGCCGGAAGCTTCTGTTCTTCGCCGCTCTCATAAAGAAACAGGTGAAGCAATGTTCCGTCCGATATAATGGATAGTACTCCGCTTTTCTCCATATCATTTTTCCTAAAGACGGCGGTCTTTGCTTCCGAGTACTGAACATTGTCATCCGCAAGCTCCTGTTGCAGCAGTTTATCTCCGCCTTTCTTTATAGCAGCGCTATACTGATAGGTATATTCTCTTTTGAATACATCATCATACGAACTATTAATAGAATCCCATACTCCGATGCCGGCTACCATTAGTATCATACTTCCGGCAATTGCCACCACTCCCATAATATAACGTGCCGGATGAACCTTTATCGCCCTGAGAGTCCAAAGCCACTCATAAGATAAACGGGAACGTTTCAGCGGCTTATCACTTTTTTGTTTCTGCTCTACAATGCCCCTTATGATCTGCGCCGGCACACCTTTTATGACCTTACGGGCTGTCAGTAAGGCGGCCAGAGTACAAATAAGTACGATTGACAGCCAAAGCACAGCACTCTCAGTTCCAAGCACCTTACTCCACTCAGGAAGCGTGAGTGTGGTTTTCTTGATATTCATTACCAGTTCCGATATGAACAGCCTGCCTGCAAGGATTCCGAAGCTTCCGCCAAGCAGGGATACCGCCATGCCATACAAGGCATAATGCCCATAAATCTGCCTCTTATAGAATCCCATCGCTTTCATAGTTCCGATCTGTACTACCTGATTATTCACCAGACGGCTCATTGTTGTATACATCGTAAGCAGGGAAAGCAGCACAAATACTATCGAGAACAGCACTGCCATCTTTTTAATCTGTTCCTGCTCCTTTTGAACCTGCCAGATGGACGGCATATCTTCCCTCAGGGAGACGGAATACAGCCTTTCGTTAAAAACTTCCTCCATGTCCTTTCTGACCTGTTCCTTCGAAACGCCGGATTTACCTGTCATATCGATTCTTATCTGATTATTTGCTACAGCGCCTAATAAATCCCTGACATAAGCTTCACTCATATAGGCATAGCCATACCTGAGATGATTCGGTACGCTGTCCGTACCATATGTAACAAAATAAATATTCTCGGCATCGAGAACGGTTCCCTTTATGATGACTTCAAATATTTCGTCATTGATCGATACATCGATCGTATCCCCCGCACTTAGGTCATGCTCTGCGGCGTAGTCCTCATCTATCCATATTCCGTCCGTATCGCTGTAATGCTCTCCGCTTCTGATCAGCGGATTTAGAACGCGCAGGCTCTCCTCCTTCAATGTTACCACTCTGAGCTCCGTATCCGATTCTTTCCCTGTCCGTCCTTCCACAGAAAAGCTCATTGCCGCCTCAGCATTTTTAACATAGGATAGCTCTCTTACCGCCTCCATGTCTCTATCTGTAATCTGTCCCGCATACACCCACACATCTGCCAGATCAGTATCGGCAAAATATTCTTCCGACGATGCCTTCATTCCGTTCCAGACACAGTTCATTCCGGAAAATATGGTCATAGAAATCATAGCCATCATAAACACGGAAAAAAACTGCGACCACAACTTTTTCAAATCTCTGAAAAACTTTACATGTAAATATTGCATTACCACTCAACCTCCTCCATGCGCACAGGCTTTTTATTGTCGGCAATTTCTTCGATCCTTCCGTCCTTCAGCCTGATCAGACGGTCTGCTGCCGGTGCGATCGCCGCATTGTGGGTAACGAGTACTACCGCATTCCCATATTTGCGTGACATTGACTGGAGCATAACAAGTACTTTTTTGCCCGTCTGACTGTCCAGGGCAGCCGTCGGTTCATCGCAGAGCAAAAGCTTGGGATTTTTACACAAAGCTCTTGCTATGGAAACCCTTTGCAGTTCTCCGCCTGACATCTGTGCCGGGAGATTGTCTGCACGTTCCGACAGCCCTACCGCTTCGAGCGCTTCTTTGGCAGTGATTGGAGCTTTACTCAGCTTTACCGATATATCCACATTCTCGTAAGCCGTCAGATTAGGAATAAGATTATAGAACTGGAACACGAAACCGATGTCATGACGCCTGTATACGGTCAGTTCCTGCTCATTCAGCTTTGACACCCGGCGCTTCCCCACCTGTATGTCACCGCTGCTCGCATAGTCCATTCCTCCCAGCAGATTTAGTAATGTAGATTTTCCGGAGCCTGACGGACCCAATATGACAGTAAACTGTCCATTTTCAATTTCAAGGCTTACATTGTCCAACGCTCTGATCACGGCCTCACCTGACCGATATTCTCTTGTTACATTAGTAAAACGGATAAAGCTCATCGATATTTCCTCCCTTGTCTAAGTCTGTATAGAATCATCATAACATGAGCATTAGCTCATGTTATAAATATAGCGCTCCGTTTTATTGTTGTCAATATTTTTATGAGCATTTACTCATATATCAGAAATTATGAGGTATTGTTCATACAGTGGCTTAACACTTGCTGTTAAGCTGCGTAAGAACATGATTCAGGAGATGATTTCTGCTTCGCGAAGCGAATTCAAATGCAGAAATCATGCGTTACTGTGAACAGAGTGAACAGTAACAGTCTTGTTTTTTAATCGTCATATGTTAAAATAAATTAGGATGAAAATAAAACGATATGGCGCGAAAACTTGCATACGGAGGAATTAGATGAGTAACAAAGAAATCCGCATACCGAAACAGGCACGCAGTATAGAAAAGAAAAAACAACTAAAGCAGGCAGCACTTATACTTTTTTCCGAAAAGGGCTTTCACAATACCAGCTCCAACGAAATAGCAAAAAAAGCCGGCTTATCCATCGGAACATTCTATTCCTATTTTACGGATAAAACAGCTCTTTATGAAGAATTAGTCAAAGATCTGTATCAGGATGCCCTGGCACAGATTCCGGATATTGGGCTTGAAAATGAGGACGACATGATACCGGACCCCGCAGAACTGATTAGAAGCTATATACAGACTATTATGCAGATACACACCTATATGCCTGCATTTCAGAAGGAAATCACAAGTCTCTCCCAGCAATATGAAGAATTCCGTGTACTTGAAGAAAAATATCGCAGCTATGCTGCCGAAAAGGTTCTTCGGTTACTGCAAGGCTACCGCAAACTGCTTAGGATTACAGACTTTACCACTGCCGGAATGATTATTCAAAACAGCCTTGAGGCGGTCGTACATGAGGTGCAGTTCTATCATACTTCTTACGATAAGGATAAAGTAGTCGACGAACTGACGGATATGCTTTGCCGGTACGTCATTAAGGCTGAATACTTGAAGTAATCCATACTCCGTCCATCTATAAATTGCAAGGAAAACTGGATAAATATAATCTTATATTTATGTTATTTATTCTGATATTATTTGGGCTTTGATTATATAAATCCCGTTTCCTTAACAAATCGGCTTTATACCTTGGCGGTTCCCAGCCTGGATTCCTTCAAATGTACAGCGAGCAGGGATACCGCTTGTATAATATGTACCATTACAATTATGAGACCATACTTATTTAATTTAAATGTGAGAAAGAATATTAGTGCAAAAACCAACTCTATTATCAAAATGAACCGAACGTATTTTTTATATACCTGCTTTTCATTATCGCTCAATTTCTTTGCTTCACTTTGTATGGGAGCCAGAAGCAATATGACGGCAGTACCGATCACCTCTGCCGTAAGCAGCGGTACAAAATCGACAGGAAACTGGAATTTTTTGACGACCAGCACAACACCTGCCACTGCAATATTGGACAATATTATGCATATCCATGTTTTGGACGCGTGATAACCGCCGCAATAACTCCTCAACGGTATAAACATCACCATGAATAATGCCACACTTACCAGTTCCCCCGAAATCAAGCCTATTATTATGGCTATGATAATATTTATCATGACTTCCAGCACCAGCGTATAACCATATCGATACACGCTGGTGTCTTCTCCGGAAATCATTCCGTTTTTAAGCTGCCTGTCAAGAATAAAATCAACAACTCTTAAGATCATTATTGAACCTTTTTAAACTTATTTGCCGCTTCCGGAAATTCGGGCTGATGAAATATCCACGTACAGCATACATTTGCAGTTTGCACTACCATCATAAGTGCCAGGCAATTCATGATACCAAGTGTTTTGCATACAATGTTTTTTTTCATTTTCATAAGAATATACCTCCGTGTTTTTTTGTTATTCTACATTCATCTGTATAACTAAACAATATAATTGGCAATTTTTGCAACCTGAAGAACAGTTTTTGTCAAAACACAGAAGATCTATCCCCCGGTCAAGACGGGCTGCCGCACTTTTTCATATTGTACCTCCGCTTGCGTATCGTGACGGATACCATTTTTGAAACCATGCTGTAAACGCCCCCAGCAGTGCAGGCAGGACAGAGTTGATTAATCCTACATAGGGTGAAAGCACTGTCCCCATCAGGATATATGTCCAAATGGGTGTGACAAGATAGAGCACACCCCAGGCTATGGTCAAGATGCGGTTTGTACTGATAAACAGCGGATTCTCAAAAGCTCTTTCCCCGCCGTAACCCTCTGCGCTGTAATAGGCGGTCAGAGGCACTTCAGGAAACGCACCGGTAAACCACATCAGCCCAAATATCAAATAGCTGGCGGACACGATCAGTCTCACATCCACACCGAGCAGCACCGCCAGTGAAAGCCCTGCCACAATGGGGATGCTGATTTGCTCGTAGACGACAGGACGGAACTTAATCCATAACAGCGGAATGAGCGCCGCCACCGCAATGCCTATCGCGCCGCCGACAACAGAATTGATGGCCATTGCTATCCAAATGACAATCCACGGCGCAAGAAGAAGCACCATATTGGTTTTGTGCGTTGTCTTATGTTCTGAACGCTTTGGCAGCGTTTGTTCCCCGAACAGATCATCCCATTTGAGCATGAGGCTGAAATCACCAGTGACTTTATAAAGCCTCTGAAACAGTGCCTCCTGCCCTGAGATTTCTCCGCGAGCAATGGAACGCCAAACCGAGTACGGCGTTTCGATTCTCGTAGTATACGGCTTGAAATCGTCCGTTATGACCTCCGAACCTTGCTTTTTCAGCAGGATTTGATAAGTTTTTTCAATGTCGGTATAGTAAAACTCTATTATGCGCTCCACACCGTCCGGCTTATATAAAGCTGCCATTTGCGTTGTAAAATTCAGACTGTCGTCCGCGGGAGTTCCCGAATCCCCGTCTTTGGCAATTCCCCAGGAAGCATCCGCCATTTTCTCAAATACATTACGCGGATATAACGGCTCTGCCAGCTCCGCTTGTGTTCCGGCATGAATCCCTCCGGCGGCATACTCCGCTCCGGCGCAGCAAACAAGCTCTAAATATGTATTCGTACGGGCTTTTAACTCGGGTATGCGGAACAATTCTCCCTGACCGCAATAAATTGTCGCGTAGTTGCCCTTTCCGCAAAAGTGGTCAAACATGGCGGTGACCGCTTCGTAATTTCCTTTATGTGTCCAAAAACCGCAAGTTGAAATCACGACGTTCTTTTGGTGGCTCAGATCGTATCGCGCCGGATGACCTCCGCTTTCATTTTTCTCTTCCATGAACGGCAGGTTCAAGGGGAGTTGGCGGTCGATGAGATTTTTCAGTCCGCCGGGGACCCCGAAATAGTAAAGCGGAAAAGACCAGATGATCACATCTGCGGCAATTATTTTGGATAGGATTTTATCCATTCCATCATCTATGACACACTTCCCCGGCGTCTTATTCCAACAGGCAAAGCAACCCAGACAAGCCTTTATGCCTGCCTGTGCCACATCAATTATCTCTGCATCCGACCATCCGGCTCCATCCAAAAAAGCACGGGTCAAACACATGGTATTGCTGCGTTCGCCTTTCGGTGAACCATTCACAACTAAGACTTTCATAGGCTCCTGTCCTCCAAAATGGTGATTGCTTTCTCTGCCCAATGCAAGCTGGCATCGTAAAACGCCTCGCCGTAAAGGATAGAGAGCTCCCAAAACTCTGCCTTTCTCTTATCTCCTACAACTGCCCCGTATTCCTCGCTCGCGGTATGGGCAGCCCTTAATGATTTCTTGCTTTCCAGACATTTATCCCGATATGCCCGAAGCATATCGAGTGACTGCTCGATATTTGTTTCTCCGGCGAAAAAAACGCGTATCAGAAATGCGCTCTTAACACGCATCGCGTCGGCAATATCCGCCTCCGGCAGTGAAAGCCAGCAAGCAAGTTCTTCTTTTCCGCTATCCGTTATGGTATATACTCTCTTGTTCGGTTTTTCAGTTTGCATAATTCGTTCGCTGGTCAGCCAGCCGCGCCGTTCCATCGCATCCAGTTCGCGGTAGACCTGACTGGTCTTTGCCTGCCAGAAAAACGAAAGAGAAGCCTTAAACGCCTTATCCAGTTCATAGCCTGTCATAGATCCGTAATTCAAGAGACCCAGCAGACCGTGTTTTAGTGACATACGAACACCTCCTTTATATTATACAAGTTGAATATATCACAATGACAATATGGTGTCAAGGTCGAACCGGCCTGTCAGCCTTAAAGATTTCTAATATTTTTTGTCAAAAAATAGATGTATATGTGCTTTAACGTATACATCTATTACTGTATTATAATTACATATATTTCATTACTATACAATCTACGAGCACTTTTAGAAAACCTGAATTCATCTTCAAAAAGGGACATCTGAACCGTTACGTTTGTTTCGATATTTATAAAACAAATTATTTAATAAAACAATTACAATGGATAATAAGCCAATATATACAAAGTGATTATTCCTAATAAGATTTATTCCTAATATTATAATACTAACTAAATTAAAAAAAATACAAAGAATGCTTGTAAAAACGAGCAAAACTATACTATAAAAAACATTCTGTCTACACACTAAATGTAAATTAACCAATTTATAGTAAGAAAAATTATATACTAAACAAATTTCTCCCAATATTAGTAATAAAATAAAAATTATTATTATTGCCCTAGATTGATTTATACTTATGTTAAACATATCTTTATATTGAATTTCTGTCGGGGTGACTGTCCATGAATAATTTCCTGTTTTCACATTTTCTAATAGCGGCACAATATCAGTATAGAATTTATTGATATTCGTTTCACTTAATCTAATTATACCGCTTGTTTTATTAGCATAATGAATTTTTAATCCATCCGTAATTGAAACATTTGCATCTATTGAAAAACTAGGCATCACAATATATTTATCCAAAATTATATTATAAGATGCCATGCGTATATTACTTGCATCAGATAAAAAACCGATTATTTTAAATTTATATTTATCAAATAAATATTCTGCCTCAAAAATATCTCCTATACAATACAACGATGAATATTCTTTTCCCATAAGGACTGGAATAACTTCATTTTTTTTGTATATAAAATCATCAGATATAAATGATGTTCCGTCTGAAATAATAATCTCACAATTATCTATCATATCCTCACTAATTTGAATACAACTAATTCCAGCACATTGGTCTAACAATTTACCGGTTCCTTCTTCATAAAACAGGCCTTTCTGGTTAGGCATTTCCAAGTATTGCTTATATATTTCAAAATATTTATATCCATTATCTTCAATTAATAACTTATGCAATTCTTTAAAGGACTCTAAATCTTTATCTAGCGGATTATCTTCATGCTGTATCGAATAAATTACATAACCGTCATTTATATTTTTTTCAGATTGACTAATTCTTAATAAAGTCCCCAAATAATCACAACACAATATTAAAAATATAATTATTGCAAGAACAAATGACATTAAGACTAATTTTATTGCCTTTAACGCTTTCATATTTATCTCCTCTTATGCAATGGGCCTTGATAACCTATTTAATGTCTGCTGATTAAACCGCTTCCGTTTGAGAATAATCAGTTCCGCTACAAAAAAATGAAATCAGCCATTTTGATCCACATATTGTTGGGATTCCTGCAAAGTCCTATCGGTCGGTTGAAACGAAGAACGTTATCAACCAACCGATAGGTTTTGAGAATTATCAGTAACTTTATATACGACTTGGACCTCTTTTTATGGTAAATGTTTATTAAAACTGCAAAAATAATTGATTCATTAAAATCCTTTGTCTTTATTTTACCACAAAATGACGTAAAAGTAAGCAAAATCTAAGTGTTATGGATTAGTCGGCAGATACTATTTACTTACAACGGTTAGGGTGTTTCTCCCCTTCTCTGCTCAGATATCGTTTATTTACTTAACTTAAAATACTACTATGATAAAAGTTTCCCGCATCAACTCTCTGTTCCATACTTTACTACATGTGTATAAGAGGTCCACACATCATCATCTAGAAAAGTGCCCGTCGCCTTTACCGTATAATTCCCCCATACCCTACCAGAATCACCTCTCTTGAATATTTCACTAAGATATGTTCTTGTATAGTGATATGTTTCAAGAACTGTATCGCCACTCTTATGTTCAGAATATCCAATAGGTGTAGCTCCAAAAACATTATTTTTTGTTTCCCACTTTGCATCTCCCCAGACATTCCAAGTAACTGCTCTTGGCTGTACTGTTAATTGCAGGTAAATTGCGTACAAAAAATTAACTTAATTATATTTCTTATCAATTCCTTTTGATGAGGACCCTACGCTTACCATGTTAAATCTCCAGACTGTCAGCAGTAATGTACTGTTGATATAATCTTTCAAACCAATGGTATCACCTCCCTTTAATTGTAATTTCTACTGATTTCATGCCCGAAATTATTTTTTCAACCGATTCTTATTTGCAGATAATTATCTGTCATTAAATTTTTTACCTTTGATATCTCATTTTCAGCTTTCATTTAAATAAGCTCTTATTATACATATTTTCTGTTTATTCACACTTATGCATAACGAACCATATTTTTATAAGCTTGCCTCTATCCCTTTTGTCATTTTATATTTACTTGAATAAATAAACAATGCTATTGGCACTTTTGGTAATTTAAAGGCCAGTTTTTGTCAAAAAAAAGATGTATACGCTGCTTTTAACGTATACATCTTCTATCATTATATAATTTCTTTATTTAATTTTTATACTATATTGCAGGCAAAACCAGAATAGCTGTGAAAATATCTTTTTCAATAAAACATTCCAGATATCCATTATACTTCTCCGCAGTATTTTTCACACTTTGAATGCCTATTCCATGAATTCCCTTTTCCTTCTTGGTCGAAACAAACCCCTTCTCACTGCGAATGATCTCTCCTCCAAAATCATTTGTGATCTTCACCACACAAAAGCTGCAATCATTCTGCATAAAAATACGGGTTCTGACATATCGTTCTTTTTTCCCCTGCCGCGCCGCACATATCGCATTATCCAGTAAATTACCCAGCATAGTTATCATATCTACATCAGCAACGCTTCCCATATGCGTCCCCGGTTCGGCATACACGTCAAAAAGAATACCTTCCTTGATACACTGAGCTTCTTTTTCATTCAAAATAGCATTTATAACATGATTCTCACTATATATGGCCATTGCACTATTTTCCAGTTCCACGTTTAATTCATATATAATGTCTAAAATGCTGTCATTTTGATTTTTCCTTGCGAGTTCCCCTATTGTTTTAAGATAATGGCTGGTATTATGAATAAACTCCTTGTATTTTTCATTCGTTTCCTGTACGTGGGCATAATAACTTAAATCTGCATTCTGACGGACGATCGTTACCTCTTGTCTCATATTCAGGGACATCTCTTCCGAGTACCGGTTAAATGCATAAAATATGAGAATATTTCCAAGCAGCATAAGTGCAAAGCACACAGACATTAAAAGTCTCATCGAAAGCTTTTCACTAAATTCCAAGCCCGAATAATAGGTAAGCAGCATAATTCCCAGATTTGCTATCGGAACACATAAATACATCATAAAGATTTTACTATTCATTCTCTTTCTGGACTTATTCGATACCTGCTTTATGATCACGAACAAAATATATGTCAGTAATTTCATTGTCAGCATCTGCCAGGGAATTGCCGATAACCTGACAATGCTTGTCTGTTGGTGAAAGTATGATGGTATTTCTAATAATATGGCAAATAGAAATTCACATCCCCAAAATATAGATAAAGCAATGATAAGATAAATCAAACGGTTTCCAAAGCTTGTACAAAACAGTAAGCTTACATATAAAAAAAATAAAATTGCCACACCAAATAAATTCAAGTATGTATTGTTCATCAAATTAATCAAAAACATTATGCCTGTGGTTATAATACTGATTAATATGATCCTTCTATTTATTTCAAACGATCCTCTGCGTTCAAAAAAATTGTCGAAAAAATCGAATAATATATATACTTCCACTACACAGCTCAACAACAAAACTGCCTTATCCAAATACTCCATAATATCCCCTTATACTTCAATATTTCCTGGCCATGCTCCTTGCCAGTTCGACTCTGAGTTCTTTTTCCTTCGAACGCGCAATAGATAAAATAGTGCCATCTACCAGTTCTAATTCTGTCGTCGTTTTTCTCCTGATGTATTTTAAATTTACAATGTAGCTATTATGGGCATACGCAAAACCGTAATCTTTTAGTATGGGATATAATTCATCCACTCTTTCTTTGCATGTTATGTTGTTTTCGAAATCATATTTTTTAATATTAGGGCAGGCATATATGTTACTTCCGCGTCTGGCAATTGCTATATATAATATTTCCTCCGGTTTTAACTTTACTGTATTATAATGCCGGTTTCCAACAATGTACGGTTCCGTCTTTTTATTTTTCATCTCCCGGATAATTATTTTCATTTCCTGCTGCATGCGCTTGTCCGTATATTCCTTCAGCAAATAACGAAAAGGTGCTGCTTCAAAACATTTTACGGTTGGCTGACAGCTGCCGGAACAAAACACTAAAATTGACATGGGAAACCTTATCCTAAACTGTTTGGCCGTTTCATCTCCATTAATTTTCTTCATTTGCATATCCAGTATAAGCAAATCAATATTATCCTGTGTTTTACATTTTTCTATTAATTCCTCCCCTGAATAATATTCATAGAAAAAAACTTCGCTTTCATCAAGACCACTGCTTAAAATTATCCTTTTTACATACTGAACAAATCTCTTATCGTCATCACAAATTGCCACATAGTACATAGGTTATCCCCCTCCCTATAAACTCTATCTGTATTTATATTTCATGACTGTATAACAAATATTTTAATAGATATATTCTTTTATGTCCATAATTTTGTCTGTTATATTAAACCCGTCGCAGAAATAAACCTCCTTTTACATTCTGCCGCCTCGGGCGAAGCGCACAGCCCCCCTTGTGCAGTACACTTAAGGCCAGCTGGCATTTCTCTCCCCACGCTGTCCATCACGTCTACAACCTCATGAAAAGGTATTACACCTTCCCTTCCCGACAAGGCAAGGTCAGAAAATGTAATTGCCATTGTTATAGCCGTAGTAAATCTGCTAAAGCATGGCTGATTATTTCCGCCCGGTATCGGATCGCAGGGCCAGCCGATGGCTGCCTGTAATGCTAATGACGCCGCGCTTTCCACCTGACTTGGAGTTCCGCTGGACATTTCTGTTATCGCTGCTGCCGCCATGGCTGAACAGACACCGCATTCCCCGGCACACCCTGTTGTTTCGCCGGTGGGTTCCGACCTCGTATAACAGATTACTCCTACACCCGCGGCAACAAACAATCCATGCAAGACATCTTCCTCGGACAGATGCCTTGCCTCCATAACCGCTCTTACGGCAGAATACAAATATCCTCCTCCGGTTCCCATAGGCCCCGGTACGATTTGAACACCTCTCCTGAATGCCTGAGCGCGATATGAGTATGTCAACGCGTTCGTAATAACACCTCCAACAGCCGGAGGCGATTGTTTACAATAATTCTCCCACTTACGAAAATGATAACCGGAAAAAGGTGTTTCCAAAAGCTGTTCCTGCGCTTCATCTATGTAATCTGTCTGCCTTTTGAGCAGCCGCTGGATTTTTCTCATGTACTCTACAATCTCTCCTCTGCCCCATCCGGAGGAATTCTCTTCATATACAAGTGCGGTTTCCCACAAGCTTTGATGATTTACTTCCGAGATCCGGATCCATTCTTCAAAATCTGCGAAAAGCTGGGGCTTTTTTCTTTCCGTCGTAATAACAGGCAAGATCGGTTTAAGGACGTACTGCCTGCGGTTTCCTTGGAGCACTAATTCTTTATCCCCTTTAAAGGATATCGGGATGCCCATAGCCCATACAACCTCTATCATTCCGCCTCCGATGGAATTACCGACAAGCACTGCCTGCTCATCGTTCCTGTCTGTCAGAACAAATTTGACTGCATTTGGATGAGAGCTTTCCGCTATCTTCTCGAAATCAAAACGATAAGGGATGCCCTCTTCACTTAAAATCTGCCTGATATCAAATATCTTTTCCTCCTCAGGCAAAAAACCATAAGCACCAGCAAGCATTCCCAGGTCTTCATTCATCCATCCAAAAGTTCCGGCAAAAGAGCCATCCGGATCCAGATACACCTGTATCTGCTTCAGCGGCGCATCCAGCAGACAGGACGCAACATAGCCGATCCTGCACGGACCGGCTGTGTGAGAACTCGAGCCGGGCTGCATAATCGGCCCAAAAACATCATTATAAAAATCCGGATACAATTCTAACATCGTGCTTTTTTCACTCCTGCGTTTCATTTATATTTGGAATCTATCTGACTGCTTCCAGTAAGATATCGGTCAATAGCCCTGCCGCAATTTCTATCGCGGCAATATCCACCGTAAACCCGGAATTGTGAAGCGGATGTCCTTCTCCTGTTCCTACTTTAAGGTACATCCCCGCCGCCTTTTCATTCGCTTCCAAATAGCATGAAAAATCATCACTGATCATATTGGTTTCGACATGTTTTATACTGAAATGATTCTTTTTTGCAATGCGCTCTATTGTATCGCACAGACCCTCATCATTAACAATAGGGGCCGGACCTTCATGCCATTCGATACGCACCTGCATATCGTTCATCGTTGCAAATTCCTGAACAATAGTAAAAAAACGTTCTTTCATCTCTTTTCTTTCCCGAAAGAGTATGCTGCGCATCGTACCTTGAAAAAAGCCGCTCCCGGGAATTACATTCCATGTATTCCCGGCGCATATCTGCGTAAAGCTAAGTACACTGGGATGGATAGCCGGAACCTTTTGAGGCACTGATGTCTGTAAGACAAGCATCATCTGCGCCATCACAGGTATGGGATTATTTCCCAAATGGGGCATTGCCGCATGCGCGTCCTTTCCCTTTATGGTAACCTTAAACTGATCAACGGCTGCCATAATGGTTCCCTTTTTCAGCCCGATCGTTCCTGTCGGAAGTGCCGGATCTGCATGAAAAGCATAATACTCGTCCACTTCCTTCAGCACTCCTGTTTGTATTACTGTTTTGGCACCATCTGCCACCTCTTCCGCAGGCTGAAAAATAAAAAATACGTTTCCCGATATCTCTTTTCTTTTTTCATGCAGACGTTCTGCTGCTGCAAGTGCTGTCGTTATATGAAAATCATGACCGCAGGCATGCATGATGCCGCTATGGACGGAAGTATAAGAAAGCCCTGTTTGCTCTTCTATCGGCAATGCATCGATATCCGCCCTGAAAGCGACGTTCTTTCCCTTCTTACTCCCGCGCACTACTGCAATCAATCCTGTCGAAAGGCCAGTCTTTACTATCTCGATACCGTCCTTTTGAAGAATTTCTTTGATTTTCCGTGTTGTATCATATTCTTGATATCCCAGCTCCGGATGTTCATGGAACCAGCAGAATATTTCCTTCCAATCCTTGTCCATACCGCCCCGCTTAATCCTTTGTATATGCTTTAAGGTAATCGTCCAAATCTACCTGAAGAATCTTATTAATCAGATTCGTTGCGATCATGATCGTTGCGAATGCTGTAATCGCTACGATCTGCTCCTCGTTCCAATGCTTTTTTAATTCATCAAAAATTTCTGCCGGAACGTGATTCGAATCGTTTACAATAGCTCTTCCATACCGGATAAGAATATCCTCCTCTTCCGTAAACTGAAAAGTATCGAAATCAATATCCAGATCCTTAAGTATCTTGCGGAAAAAGACACTGCATATGAGACAATCATTTTCTGTTGATATCGCATAACAGAAGAAATTCACCGCTCGTTCTCCAAGAAACTGCTCGATGGTTTTCTCAAGCGGATACCATTCCATCAATGCGTGATACGATGGGAGCGAATGGAGCAACGTCAGTTTCATATTTGTAATGCGCCCGTTGTCACTGATCTGCTTATCGATTTGATGTTTCACCTCATCAGATGCCTTTTCATATTCTATCTGTGATATATATGCCATAACCTGACCTCCTAAGTTCTATATTGTATAACTGAATCTTTGCATATATCTGTCAATAAATTGTTTTGTTCTCTCATTCTCCGGATGAAAAAACAACTTTTCCGGAGGCGCCACCTCTAACACGATGCCATCATCCATAAATGCCACCTTATCGGAAACCTCCCTTGCAAAATCCATTTCGTGTGTAACGATCAGCATAGTCATCCTGTCATCGGATGCCTGTTTAATCACCTGCAAAACCTCTTGAACGAGCTCCGGGTCCAGGGCAGAAGTAGGCTCGTCAAATAAAATTATCTGAGGGTTAAGTGCCAACGCTCTCGCAATCGCCACTCGCTGCTTCTGTCCGCCCGATAACGCTGTCGGATAGTAACTGGCCCGATTGAGCATACCTACTTTGTCAAGGTAAAACCGCCCGATTTCGATGGCCTCGGCCTTCTTCTTTTTTTGTACTACTATTAATGCTTCTGTCACATTTTCCAGCGCAGTCTTATTTTCAAAAAGTCCGAAACTTTGGAAAACCATACCTGTTCTTTTTCTTACTTCTTTTTTTGTATGTCTCGAAATATCATGTGCTTTGAACTTATAATCACCGATCGCAATACTGCCTTGATCCGGTGTCTCCAATAAATTAATACATCTGAGCAGCGTCGATTTACCGGAACCGCTGGAGCCGATAAGGGCAACGGTCTCTCCTTCCTCCACTGTCAGATTGACCCCTTTCAGGACTACGGTATTCTTAAATGACTTTTGTACTCCTCTAATATCTATCATTTGGCCATACCTCTCTCGTTCCTTCGAACATTTTTTTCCAGTTTTGCTACCAAAAATTCAAATACAATACATATCGCCCAGTAAATAAGCGCAGCATCGATATATGCCTCAAAGAAACGAGATGCCCTTCCTGCCTCAATCTTAGCCTGCCCCATAATCTCAGTTACGGAAGCGGCAAAAGCTAACGATGTATCCTTTAGCAGGCCGATGAAGAAATTGGCAAACACGGGAAGTGCAACCTTTATGGCCTGCGGAAGTACTATCCGGATCATCGCTTGCGTGGTATTCATCCCAACCGAGTATGCGGACTCCAATTGCCCCTTATCCACGGAAATAATTGCCGCACGAATGGATTCGGTTAAATAGGCACCGGCGCTGACCGAAAAAGCCACCAGCATAAAAACCATGGCCGGTACCGCTGATACATCGAAAGAGGTTCCGAATTTCTGATTAATGATCCTTAGCAAAATAGGGACACCATAATAAAACAATAAGATTTGTACGATCAGGGGTGTCCCTCTAAAGAAGGACACATATAACCCTGTAAAAAACCGCAGCACAGGAACCCTGTAGATCTTAATCAGCGCCCCTATTAATCCAATAAAAAGCCCGATAATAAATGAAACTACCGCAAGTGTCAGCGTATAAGGAATCCCCTTGAGAATATCCGGGATAATCTCTATCATGAACTCCACATCAAATATTTTTCCCATTACTATTTACCCTGTGGTGTATAATCAGCCTCAAACCATTCCGTTGAGAGCGTTGACAATTCTCCGCTTTCAATCAGCTGTCCCAATGCAGCGTCTATTTTCTCCTGAAGAGTCTTTCCAAGCTCATCCTGTTTAAAGATAAAAAATACAGGAGTTTCTGAAAGCCGCTCACCGACCGGTTCTACATCCAGACCCTGGATTTCTGCTTTGCTGATTGCAACAGCCGGATCATTCAATGTTGCATCGATTTTTCCATTTACGATTTCCTGAAGAAGAGTTGTAATGTCTTCCTCGTAATATACAAGTGTTAAAGAATTCCCATTTTCTTCGTTCCATTTTTCCGCTTCGATATTATGTGCATCGCCGACTGTAAGGCCGATCTTCTTTCCAACCAGATCTTCAAATCCGTTAATATCGGTTCTTCCCTTTTTTACAATCAACTGATTCACAGCCGTATGATAAGGATTCTCTGTCAGATAATATTTCTCCCTGCGTTCGTCTGTGCCGGATATCTGATTCGCAAGCATCTGGAATTTATCAGAATCCAGTCCTACAAATAATGACTCCCATGGTCCTGTAGTAAATTCAAAATGCAGGCTGGGATCTACCTCTTCCACCTTGCGAAGAACTTCAATATCATATCCTGTCAGATAGTCATTTTCATCTACATAGCTAAAAGGACTGTATGTTCCCATCGTTCCTACAGAAACTGTGATTACCTCATCCCCTGCTGTCTTCCCGGCGGCTTGCGTTTCTTCATTTTCTGCTGCTTCTGCCTCACCAGCTTCCGCTTCTGATTCATTTATCTCTTCCGGAGCAGAAGTTTCTTCGGCACTTTTTGCAGCTGTTTCGCTCTCTGCTTTACCGCATCCTCCGAATATTCCTGCCATAGCAATTAATAATGCTCCTAAAACAATCTTTTTTTTCATAATATTTTCTCCTCATTTTTAATAAAAATTTTCTTCTCTGTTGTACAAATACTATCTTGTAAGCAGTCCGGCATCCAACACAAACTGGCTTCCTGTTATATATCTCGCTTTATCACTTGCAATAAACTTCACCGACTCTACCACATCTTCTGTTTCCACCCATGGCACCGGCAGAAGATTTCCTGCGGAACGCTCTGCAATTTCCAACGGTGTAGATCCTTCCATCTGTGCGAGCCCATCGTTCATAGGAGTATTAACTCCTGTGGGATGAAGCGTAACAACGCGTATTCCATGTGGCGCCAGCTCAATCGCCTGCGATCTTGCCAGACCGATGAGCCCATGCTTAGATGCCGCATAATGGCTCATTCTGTTCATTCCCCTTAAGCCGGCGATCGATGAATTATAAATAATCACACCGCTGTTTTGTTCGATCATATGGGGGATAATATGTTTGGAAACAAGCCACCCGCCCTTAAGATTAATATCGATCATTGCATCCCACTGCTCCAGCGTAAGCTCATACGAATAGCCATAAGCGGCAATTCCCGCATTGCTGAAAAGGATATCGATTTTTTTGAATTCCTTTATTCCTCTTGAAACAGCCTCCTTAACATCCTCTTCCTTTCGTACATCACCACCAAA
>JAEWPN010000014.1 GCA_023399455.1 Bacillota bacterium | reverse complement strand
CAGAAGGTAAACGACGTCTTAGGCAATCCCATCATCATCGGTGCTATCGTTATCTGGCGGGTAACAGACCCTACCAAAGCCGTTTTCAGCGTGGACAATTACAAATCCTTTTTATCCATTCAATGCGATTCCACCATCCGTAATATTGCCAGACTCTACCCTTACGATACGATGGATGAGGATGCGGATGAAAAGACCTTGCGGGGCAGCAGTCAGGAAATTGCGGACTGTATGAAGCGGGAATTACAGGAACGGGTACTGGAAGCAGGACTCGACATTAAGGAAGTGCGCATCACACACTTATCCTATTCCGAAGAAATCGCGGCGGCGATGCTGCAAAGGCAGCAGGCGGTAGCGATTATCGCAGCACGCCAGAAGATTGTAGAGGGTGCTGTCAGTATGGTTAAAATGGCCATCGACCAGCTCGGTGAAGAAGAAATTATAGTTCTCGATGAAGAGCGCAAGGCCACAATGGTAAGCAATCTTCTCGTTATCCTCTGCGGCAACAAAGATGCGCAGCCCATCGTAAATACGGGCACAATTTATTAGCAGGTATCGCTTATGGACGATAAATTGACCCAAAAAGAAGAAGCTCTCAAGGCAAGGCTTCAAAACATTCAGGAAATGGAGGCCGCCATCCTAAAGAGTGAAAAGGCTATCAAGGAAAAAGAGAAGGCTAAAAAGCAAGTGCTTCTAAGGCTCTCTCCCGGCTTATGGAATGAATTGGCCGCCTGGGCGGAGGATGACTTCCGTTCTATCAACGGACAAATTGAATATCTGCTCGCAGACTGTGTCAGAAAAAGAAAAAACAAAGAAAAATAGGGGGACGAAAGTCCCCCTTACTCATTCGATCCTTTCCAGGCGAATAAATTTGCCCGAAAAAATGCAAAACTACAAAAGCAGCTGCGCTTCCATCCCTTCAAAATTCACCGCTTTACTGTTTCCATCTTTCATCCGTATGCGAATCGTTCCATAAGCTCCGACAGATTCTCTGTCCTCATATTCCAGCGATGCAATGGGGAACAGTTCTTTATCCGTAAAGTCCACGTGATCTTCTTTGGTGATCACCTGCGAAATCATCACATATGGTTCATATCCGCCGTACTGCTTCTTCCGCTCTGTAACCGCATATATTATTACAGACTTCTCAGAATCAGGATTAGTACCGGCACTCTTCACATATTTCAGCTTGTCCCAGCCATCATAGACGGTCATTGCGAGCTGTCTTTCTCTTCCGGTGAAGTCTCTTCCCTTCAAAATCATCGCCTTTGCTTTTCCTTCTTCCTTCTCTATAATCTCCGTACCATTATCCGGGAATCCGTATGCTCCCAGCGTCAGCATTACCGGACGCCGGAACAGACGCAGCTTATCCACCCTCATGATCCCATAAGACACGGGGAAATCCGCCAGATTCACCGCCTGTATCCACATAGATTCCGTTGACAGCTTGTAATCAAAAAATTGCCTGCGATAAAGAATACCTTCTTTTTCTCCATTCCAAAAAGTAACATTTCCCCTCTGCAATTCCCCTGTCACAACATCTTTCAATACATATTGCTGCGCCTCTACTTCACCAACTTTTATATTTTCAGAGCCACCATCAAATATCGGAGTGGATTCCCATGGGTATTTCGTGTTGAAAGCCAGCTTGGAATAATTCCACATACCATGGATATCTCCCCTGTCTTTTACCACCTTGCCCGTGCGCAGTATGGTCTCCCCGTTTGCCTTATGATTAGAAAAGCAGAGCGCCGGACCGGACAGCACTGTTTCTTTTACTTCTTTTCCCGAAAGCTTCTCCCAGCTTCCATTGTTCTCCTTCGCCGTCCAAAACGGATGCTCGGGAGGCAGATGCAGGCATAGAAATGCCTTCCCCAGCCAAAAGGGAGACTCCGCACAGGAATATCCCTGTACCAGCGGGGAGAACTGTCCGTAGAATCCCAGCGTAGGAACGCCCTCATACATAAAGTCTTCTCTGGATAGAAACTGCATCAATGAACCGGACGAAATCCTTCTTGCAAGCCCCGGGTCTGCCTTTGAGTTTTTCAGGAAAAAATTGCCGTCAAAAGCGCTGGTAGCAGCATTTCTATATATATTGCTCCTTCCCCACATATTCGTATATCCATCCTCGTCGAAAAAATCTCCATAAGTCTCCATTAATTGATTGGAATTCTCTTCAAAACATCTGGCGATATACGGTTCATGCTCATATCCATACCACAAATTCCATATAGGCGCATATACGTTAAAAGCCCAGCAGGAATAATAATCGAAAGAATGCCCATCCCTGTACCAGCCATCCCCGGCATAATAATTCAATATGGCCTGTGCGTGATCCAGCATAATTTCTTTATCTATTTCATAGCCTTCCATATGCAGAAAGGCCATATCAAGCATATTAAACAACCGCCAATTCTGAGGTACGGTATTGGCATGAGCAAAACTGCGCAAAAATGCAGCTATGATGTTTCGCTCCTGAGTTGTATAGGTGTCCCATATTTCTCCCTTGCATACCCACAGGCAGATCACCAGTGCACAAGTCTCTACCGTCTGCTGAAACGCACGGAAAGAATCCGCATAGCCGGTAGCCTCCTGCAACGTCTCATAGTCACCGACGTAAATTTCATCCCCTTTGGAGCAGGCTCGAAGCACCTGGCTCTTATAGTACTCTCTCATACGGTATCCGCCGACTTGTAAATCCGGCTGATCATGAATAAGCGGCGCTGCTATAAAAAAGCTTCTTGCCAAACCTTCAAAGATTTCTGCTCTTCGCTCTGTTTCCTGATGTTCCAAAGACACATTCATATGGGGGTAAGTAATCTTCGTTTCTTTTCTCGGCACGATAACCGGAGCATCGAAGGCTTTTATGTTCCTGAATATCCCAGTCAGAAGATACTCTCCTGCTTCAATCCAGCTTTCTCTGGTCAAACCCGTATAAGGACTCAACTCATAATCCAATGTATGCGGACAAAATACCATTTCTTCTTCCTCCTCATCCTACCAGATAAACAGTTCTTCTCCTGTCAGTTTCCAAATAGCTTCTATTAAGAAATAATCTCCGTAAATAATAGAGAATTCATGGTTCTTATCATGAAAAGCTGCCGTACATTTCTCTACAATATTATCACATTCCTGCGTCCAATTACATCTTTTTTCCGTCAAAGCCTTCAGCATATCCACCGCTGCTTCATGATAACGCACTCCGTCCGCTTCACCCACGGCCCTGGCAAGTTCCAGCATACCACAAGCTGCTATAGCTGCCGCAGAAGAATCCTCCAGCATACAGTCTGCCGGCTGCCTGAAATCCACAGGAATCAACCGGGATTCCGGAATATTGACTAAAAAAAAGTCCGCGATCTTTCTTGCACACTCCATATATTTTTTTTCTTTTGTATGGAGATAGCTCAACGTAAATCCATAGATTCCCCATGCTTGTCCTCTGGTCCATGAAGAGCCTTCTTCATATCCTTGCCCTGCATAGCTTTTCCTATATTCTCCTGTCAAGGGATCGAACTCTACGATATGCTTCACCGAACCATCCTGCCTTACAAAATAATTCATTGTCGTATCCGCATGGCTTCTGGCTATATGCAGATAACGAGGATCCCCCACCTCCTCATACGCCCAATATAACAACGGCAAATTCATCATACAATCGATAATCGCCCATCCGGCCTTACCGCCATCTCCTCCATCATTCCACGCCCGTATAAATCTTCCTGATGGATTAAATCTTCCTGCCAGATTATCCGCTGCCAATAACCCTCTGTTTCTTGCTTCTCCGCTTCCTGTTACACGATAATCAGCCACTGCGGTAGTCAGCCATTTGAATCCATTGTCGTGATCCATCCCCTGTGCTTTCATCAGATTAGTATCTAGTTTTTTTTCGTTTTCTTCTGCAGTTTCTTTATATATATCCGCGCCTGTAGCATAATAAAGCTGCCACATCATTCCTCCCCAGAATCCATTGGTCCACCAGCAGATATTCTTTACCGTCCAATCATCATAGATACCCTTTTCTGTAGTATACGGTATCTTATGGCGGTTTCTTTCCGCTACAACCGGCATTTTCCGCTTTATCCTTTCGGACACTTCCTCCGCCCAAAGCTTCTCGTTCATCCCCAATACCTCCTGACTATTTTTACTAACGTAATACTACACTATTGACATCATATACATAATTGCCTATAATACAAAAAAACTAACTAATCCTGCTATATTAAGGAGCGATTTCAATGGAGATAATCAAAGGAGGCTGCGGTACAAGGCACCCCAGCAGTTATAGAATGTCGCGTCCGGAAGGTCTGACCAATTATGTTATACTGGTAATCCGAACCTCCGGAGAATTCCAGATAAACGGCAGGCATCATGATGTTTCACCTGGCCATGCTCTTATTCTTTCTCCTCACACGCCTTATTTCTATGGGAATCCAAAAGGGGAATACATGGATGATTGGCTGCATTTCAATTTGGACGACACCTCTTTTTTCCAGAAGCACGGCCTTTCCACCAATGAGCCTTTCCCCATCGGGAATACGGAAATGTTTACATCTTTTATTCGTCAGATTCTATGGGAGAAATCTTATGGTCATCCCGCCTTTTCCAATCAGAACGCAGAGGCCGTGTTCGCTGTTCTCATCAATCATCTGACAGCCGCGTACACTACTAAAGACAGCTTAAAACCTTTTAATCACTTTCAGGAACAATTACAGCTATTGCGCCTGGAACTGCAGCATACTGCCTCGGGAGACCACAATATCCACGAACATGCTCATAAAATGGGGGTAAGTGAATCCTATTTTCAACATTTATATCGCGATTTTTTCGGTATATCTTTCCAGCAAGACCTCATACGGCTGCGTATTGACTATGCCAAATATATCATGACAACCACCGATCTGACACTGGAACAGATTGCAGAAGTCTGTGGTTATACAAACGAAGTACACTTCTACCGTCAGTTCAAAAAACAAATGGGAATTACTCCATCCAAATATCGAAAAAGTGCAAACAGATTTGATTCGGATAGGGGGCAGAATTAAAAAACGGCAATGTGAAGATTTTCCCGTCTTCACATTGCCAGGCTTTTAAGTATTTTTATCATTTCCCATAGATAGAGCTGTAACAAAGGCTCCTATGATGATACAAAAATCCGATATGTTAAAAATAATATTGCTGAACCATTTCCATTTCACATGAAAGCTCAGATAATCCACAACATATCCACGCTTCAGCCTATCATACGTATTGCTGAATGCTCCTCCCAGCAAAAGGGACAACCCCATCTTCAGAGCGGTGTTCCCTTTCGTTCCAAGCGTCATAATAAAGAACACGGTAAGAATTAAGGTGAGTGCCAGCGAAACGAACGCTACCACCGGCCTTTTTTCCTGACCTGCATTAAGAAAAGCTCCTTTATTATGATGCTTGCGAAGCCGCACAAAACCTTTCGCCTTCTCTACTTCTTTCCCCCCCTCGAGGGTCCTCTCCATATGATTTTTTATAAAGAAGTCCGCACCAAAGATTGCTGCTGTTATCCCGATATAATTCAAATTTTATCCTCCTACTGTTCCGGCGATGATCCTAAAGGTGCGCTCGATATCCAACTGCCCGTACCCCCACGAACGGCTGGGATAAAGAACCTCCATATCCCTTCTCGCTCCTCTCGTGAAATATGTTTTCAACTGAATGGACTGGACCAGCGGTTCATTGCCCTCCACTACCGCCCACTGCATGAACTGCGCAGATGCACCTGACGTAATGGCTGCCGACATGCTGGAACCGGTCCGGTCTCCGAACACCGTGGAGACATTGACTCCAGGAGCGGCGAAATCGGGCTTAGCTTCCCTGCCCCTCGCAAATCCTCTTCCCGAGTTTATATAAAAACTGTCGTTGCTGTCGTCATAGGTGGAGGGTGTGATTACATTATTTGCCAAAGACGGCTCCGTGAGTGTCGTATAAGGCGTTGAGCGAAGGAACTGAGTATTTCCACTCAAAAATTGTGTGATCGGAAGCCACATGTTAATATCCGAGTAGTCGCTGTCCCCCTCTATGACGATATTAAAGGTCCATACTCCCGGCGTTGGCTCTTCAAAACGGAATACTACCACTTCATCCCCCGTTCCTAACTCCACCAGAAGATGATCCACCGTTACCTTGGTTCTTTCATATATAAAGGAAAAACTTCGTGTCGTTCTGCTCCTGAAGTCGATGGCAGGAATTACCTCTCCGCCGGGAGAGCGGATCGCCACACTGAACAGATTAGGGGGGCTGCCCCACAGCTCCATCACAAAACCGGCTTCCTGAGCGTCCACACGCACTTCCACCACTTCCGTCACCAGCCGTGAGCTCATGGTAATAGAACTTCCATAATGATGTTCCGCATTGCCCTCGTTGCCGCCGCACACGACGACCGCACGGCTTCTTTTTTCCGCTATACGGCTCAGGTATCTGGGTAAAAGAGAGTTCCCCGCATGATCGCCCATATTCGAGCCCATACCGATGCACATTACCACCGGCCGTATTCCCGCTATAGCGAAACTATCCAGGTACTTCACCCCCAACGCGATATCTGTTCCGGAATAGGCAGGAACTCCCTCCGGTATAAAATAATAATCGCGCAGGTATTGCTTCGCCTCCCTGCACTTTACCACTACAATATCCGCGTCCGGTGCGGCACCCAGAAAAGTAAGTCCGAAGTTGATACTGCTCCCCGCCGCAACACTGGCCATCGCGCTTCCATGCCCTATTGTATCCGTGGTGGGTACTATGGAAAGCGGATCGTCGCTTTGCAGCGCTTCGTTTATCTGCTCGTTGGTATACAACGTGCCGTAGGAAAAACCCTCGGGCGGAGTGCCATCCTGAATCGTCTGATCCCATATCGCCAGAATCCTGGAAGTGCCGTCTTCTCTGCGGAACACCTGCAGATCATATTGTATCCCGGTATCTATAAAACCAATGATCACGCCTCTCCCGGTCAGGGACAGAGGCGGTCGCTGCACTTGCAGAATTCCCGTTCGGATTAAGCTCAAGGGGTCGAAATTACTCTGCTCCGGAGTAGCGTTCTCCTGCATAAGTCCGTATAGCTTCGGAATTGCGGTATAGGTAAAGGTAGATATACTGATAGGCGGGAGCAGGTTTCTGTTCACGAGAACTACAGCGAACACATCATCGATTAATTCTATGCAATGTTCGGGATAGATTTCATCTATATAAGGCGATGTATAATCCAACAGGATTTCCATATAATCATTAGACAGCATCTGTTCTCTGCAGGCCATATATATTTACTCTTCATTTTTTACTATTATATGACCTACTGCTCAATTACGTTAAGATTATCCGGCAGTTCAAGAGAATTGCTGCGGATATCGATAATCGGCCCTCCGGTATTTTCTACATATTCCCTTGTAATCGTTACCCTTCCGATATTATCGTCTTTGGGAATCTCATACATGATGTCTAACATGAAATCTTCGATAATAGCGCGAAGTGCTCTGGCTCCGGTATCCTTTTCCATAGCCTTTTCCGCAATCGCCTCCAACGCTCCCTCGTCGAATTCCAGTTTCACCTCATCCAGCTCCAGCAGCTTTTGATACTGCTTGAGAATGGCATTTTTGGGCTCTTTAAGGATTTTAACGAGCATCTCCTTGGACAAGCCCTCCAAGGTGCAGATAATCGGCAGACGTCCGATGAATTCAGGAATCATACCGAATTTCTTGATATCCTCCACCGCTACCTTGCTCAAAATATTCTTGTCCTTGTCGTATTTATCCTTAAGTTCTGCTGTATATCCGATAGAGGTTCTTTTGTTCAGACGCTGCTTTATGATTTCCTCCAAATCGGGGAAAGCACCTCCGCATATGAACAGAATGTTCTTGGTATTCATCGTAGTAAGGGGAACCATAGCGTTCTTGCTGTTAGCTCCTACCGGCACCTCTACTTCCGCTCCTTCTAACAGCTTCAGCATTCCCTGCTGCACCGACTCTCCGCTAACGTCTCTGGAGGTGGTATTTTTCTTCTTGGCTATCTTATCGATCTCATCGATGAATATAATACCTCGCTCGGCCCTCTCCACATCGTTGTCCGCCGCCGCAAGCAGCTTGGATACTACACTTTCGATATCATCTCCGATATAGCCGGCTTCTGTAAGCGAAGTAGCGTCTGTTATCGCTAACGGCACATCCAGAAGTCTCGCTAAAGTCTTAACGAGGTATGTCTTGCCGCTTCCCGTAGGCCCCAGCATAAGAATGTTGGATTTCTCTATTTCTATTTCATCCATCGTACCCGTAAAAACGCGCTTGTAATGGTTGTATACCGCAACGGAAATAATCTTCTTCGCCTTCTCCTGCCCTACCACGTATTCGTCAAGCTGCGCCTTTATCTTATGAGGCGCAGGAATATTCTTAATATCAAGTACCGGCTCTACCACTTCCCTTGGCTTCTTCTTTTTCAGCTTCTGCTTGTTGGGAATGCCGCCGTCCCCCTGCAGATCTGCCAGATTTACAAAACTGATGTTAGGGATTCCTTTTCCTTTGTTTAGTTTGTCCAAATCTCCGTTTAAATTGGTATTATTCAGCATGCCCTGATAATCGAACTGGCTGACCGTGTCCATGGTCTTGTGCATACAGTCGTTGCATACGGATATGTTGTTAGGAAGTTTGAACATCTTGCCCGTCTTGCTCTCCGGTCTGCGGCAGATAAAGCAGACATCCTCATATTCGCTTTCCTTTTTCTCCTCAGACTTTTTCTCTTCTGATTTCATTTCCTCCAAAGCACTGTCATTTGCCTTTTCGGAATCATTCTTTTCAATATTTTCTTCCGGATCTTCATTAGAAAATGCTTTTACTTCTTCCTCATAACCTTTATTATCAAAATCGCTCATTTTATTTCCTTCGCTCCTTGTACTTCATTTATCAGCACGAATATAATATACTATATTCGCATATTGAATTTACTGATTTTCATTATACGGCATCCATAAATGTTGCACAAGTTAACATTTTCTAAATTGCCCGTTAGTTATTTTATAAATTTATTAGAAAAAAGCGGTTATTTTAAAATAACCGCTTCATCCACTATTTATTCATTATCGCTTGTATCATTACTATTTGTATCATAGGCTGCATACTTTTCACCCAGAGTTACGGTGACTGTCTTACTTTCCCAGCCGGTGGGACTGCCCTGCATAATCGTTACATCAATGGTATCGCCTGCGGAATAATATTCCATAACACTCAAGAGGTCTTCCGCTGTGGTCACTTTATTACCGTCGAATTCCGTGATGATATTGCCTTTCTTAATCCCTGCCGTTTCTGCTGCAGTTCCTTCATATACCTGAGATACATATACGCCCTTAGGCATACCGTAAGTCTGTGCCATTTCATCCACTACAGTAAGAGGAGAGAGCCCAAGATAACCCTTATTTTCTTCCGTTACTTTTGTTCTCGTCTCTTTTAACATCAAATCTTCAATAATCGGTTTGGCAGCTGAAATGGGAATTGCATAACCCATGCCTTCTATTGCATCTCCACCGATTTTATTAGAGTTAATCCCGATCACCTCTCCTTTCAGATTGAGCAGAGCTCCGCCTGAATTACCTGGATTGATAGCTGCATCGGTCTGTATAAAGGTAGTGTCCGACTCGGAAGGGCTGCTGCTCGGACTGGATAAATCGATAACTCTGTTCACAGCACTGATCACACCTACCGTTACGGATTGACCATAGCCCAAAGCATTGCCGATAGCTATTGCCGGTTCTCCTACAATAAGGCTGTCGGAATCGCCAAGAGCTGCAACTGCAATGGCATCCTTTGTGGTTGCACTAAGGCTTTCCAAAGGCACTGCAATGACCGCCAGGTCCATATCTGCGTCAGTTCCTTTTATCTGAGCTTCCGCTTCCGATTCGTCGGCGAACTGTACATTCAGCGTATCTGCGCCTTCTACTACATGATAGTTGGATACGATAAGAAGCTCCGTATCGCTTTCGCCCACAATAATTCCTGAACCTGCTGCCGTAGCTTCACTCTGCATGGACTGACCAAAAAAGGTAGTCATCGTCTCCGTATAAGTATTGTTAATGGAAACGATTGCCGGCATAACATTCTTTGCCACATCGCTGACATCAGTAACTATGGCTGTCGCGGGCTCGGTAGTATCGATGCTTTTTGCCGTCTCAGCAATGGCATTCGCGGTATCTTTCGCCGATTCCACTGTTTCTGATGCCGCCGTTACCGTAGATCTGGTAAGCGCTCCCGTGGTGGATTCCACTGCGAAGAAACCGAGTCCTGCACAAACTCCGAAAAACAATCCGAGTCCTATGGCTGCTGCCGCCTTCTTCAGATAGCCGCCCTTCTTTTCTTTCTTCTCTTTCCCCGGCTGATGATTTCCGCCGTCTCCTGCGCCATTTCCCTGACGATAAGCGTTCTCCATATAATTATAGTTATTGCCATAACGATAGCTGCCGTTACCATAACCGGAAGTATTTGCATTATTATAACCTGTGCTCTGTCCGCTGAAATTGCCGTTGCCGGATGAAACGTCTCTTGCCGTACCATCAACTACATTTTTGTTTTCGTAATCATTCGGATAATTATTCTCATACATAACAATTCCCTCTTTCCTTTCCTTAATCTTTGAACTCAGTATATTCGGGAATTGTGTTCTTTTTGTGATGAAAATATGCGTTTTTTGTTAACG
>JAEWPN010000187.1 GCA_023399455.1 Bacillota bacterium | reverse complement strand
CAGCCAACACAGCTATTTTAATGGAACGTATTTGTAATCTTTTATAATATTTCGTGATTTTTTTCATAGCGATAACCATGACCCTTTCAAAATCTGTCGGCTTTGCGCTTTAAACAAAATTTATAATTAAGTTTATATTTTGTAATAAAATCGTAACATTTTTATTTTATCAGCATTTATTTTAGTTGTAAAGGAAATGTTAAATTATTGTTAATGTCAAATCACAAAAATAATGCTAGAATAGTTATTGCAAGATGCTAAAAATAACAGGAGGCTGCGGCATGAACAAGGAAAATAAAGAAAAAATCATCTTTCATATCGACGTAAATTCCGCTTACCTTAGCTGGAGTGCCTTGAAAAAATTGGAAGAAGGCGCCGAACAGGACTTAAGAGAAATTCCTTCTATCATCGGCGGAGATATTGAACGCCGCCGGGGCGTCGTCCTGGCTAAGTCGATACCCGCCAAGACTTACCATGTAAAGACCGGGGAGCCTATCGTAAGTGCGCTTCGAAAATGTCCTCATCTCATAATCGCTCCGCCGGATCACAACCTTTACCACCGTAGATCTCGGGAGCTTATGGCCTTTTTATATGACATCTGCCCTGATCTGGAGCAGGTCAGTGTGGACGAATGCTATATGGACTATACTCCCATAGCTGACAAATATCCTTCTCCTCTGGAAGCCGCTCACATCATAAAGGACCATATCTATGAAAAATTCGGTTATACGGTAAACGTAGGAATATCCAACAGAAAAGTGCTTGCAAAAATGGCTTCCGACTTCAGAAAACCAAATCTGGTGCATACTTTATATACCGGTGAAATCGAAAAAAAGCTTTGGCCTCTTCCAGTCTCTTCCTTATATATGTGCGGCCGCTCCAGCGCCGAAACGCTGCATAAACTGGAGATTCTTACCATAGGAGATCTCGCCGGGGCTGACATCTTTATATTATCAGCCCATTTAAAGAGCCATGGTATTTTGCTGTGGCAATACGCCAACGGAATCGACAGCTCCGAAGTGATCTCAGAACAGATAAATGCAAAAGGTATCGGTAATTCCACCACACTAAGAGAAGATGCCGTCACAAAGGAGGAAGCCTATAAAATCCTGTTAAGCCTTTCCGAGACGGTAGCCGGCAGGCTTAGAAAATCCGCACAACTAGCCAGTATGATCAGTACCGAACTCAAATACAATACCTTTCAGAGCGTGTCCCACCAAACAACCCTGTTCTCCCCTACCTGCACCACAGATGTCATTTACAAAACCGCCTGTTCCCTCTTCGACGAAATCTGGAACGGAACCCCTATCCGGCTTCTCGGTGTAAGAACATCCAAGCTGGTTTCCGACGAAGAGCCTGTTCAATTAAGCCTCTTCGATATTCAGGAAAAGACATTAGGAGGACCGACTTCCAAAAAGCAGGAAAAACTGGACATGGCGCTGGATTCCATACGGAAGAAATTCGGACCGGATTCCGTTATGAGAGGAAGCTTTTTTCATGACGAGAATATATGAAAAAGCGCCTCCATGCCGGCATTCAAAGGCTCAGCTGCGAAGGCTCTTCTGCTTTCTCTAATATTATTTCTTTTTCACACTATACCCAAACGTCCCTATCTGCTTCCCAAGAGACATATAGGCCCCATGAGAATAAACAATAGGCTGTGCCGTCTCAAAATGGAATTTATTCTTCTCATCCATAAATTCCTCATCCGCATGAACCGCCACCACTTGTGCAATAAACATATCATGAGTGCCCAGCTTCCTGATCTCCTTCACCGTACACTCAATATTCACCGGACTTTCCACCAGCAGCGGTGCCTTTACGATATCAGCAGTTGCTGCTGTCAGTCCCAGTTCTTTAAACTTGTCTATGTTCCTTCCGCTTCTGACTCCGCAGTAATCTGTCGCATAAGCCAGCTTCTCCGTTGTCAGATTAATCACGAATTCTCCGGTCTCTTCTATCATATGGTAGGAATACCTCTCCGGCCGTACCGATATAGATACCATCGGAGGGTCACTGCAAATAGTTCCCGCCCACGCTACCGTAAATATATTCTTTTCTCCGTTCTTATCCGCCGCACTCACCAGCACCACAGGAAGGGGATAAAGCATGTTCCCCGGCTTCCAGCTCTGTTTCCCCATATTATAAAACCCCCAGTATATGAGCGATCAAAAGTCCCATATTGGCCAGTGAAACCACAAGGGTAATGATTCCAATAGTCAAAGCACTCTTATCCTTTTTCTTATTCTCATTTACAGACTTCGTCTCCCTATCCATAAGAGCCTTCGTCTGCTTCTCCAGCTCTTCCACGACCACCGCCTGTACATTGCGGTATACCTTGACATTTTCCTTATGTACAAAATCGTCGGACTCCTTAAAAAGCTCTTCCAGCTTCGCCATATTAGCTGCCGCTGTCTCTTTTATCTCCATTAAAGACTCCTCTGCATCCGCCTTTTTCTCCTCTTCACCCTTCGCAGCCTGAATTTTGGCAATACATTCTTCCGTCAGCATTTTCAGTCTGAGGCTGTTCTCATCAAAAAGCTTATTAAGCTGCTCTATACTATTCCCTAGCAGCTCCTTGATTTTCTGCTCATTTTCGATATTTTTCAGATTCAGCTTCCGCATCTCCTTCATGCAGGCATCGTATTCCTCTACCTGTGCCTGAAGCTTCTCCATCTGAGCAGCATCCGCAGCCGAGTTCGCACGGATCGCCTCCTGCGAGCTCAATTTTTGAGCGATTTTATCCATAAAATTGTCCATCCATTTTCCTCCAAACATGGTCTGTTTACCGTTCCCCCACTGTTTTTTCCTTCACGTGTTTTCTGCTTAATATATTATCATTTTTCGTTTTTATTTACAACAGTTCCAATCTTTTTGTGCAATTTGTTAAAATTTATTTATGTATTTTTTTTAGTTTTGTAAATATTAACGTTCTTTTTACATGCTGTTCATAGTTTGTTCATAAATAATTGCTATACTAATCACATAACAGACGAGATAGACCGTAATGTTTTTCATTACACATATAGATAAATTTTTTCATAATAGCCCAGACGCTGAAAGGTGCCTGGGCACTCCTCATTTTAGGACAGGCATATTCCCATTCAGAGCCTTATCACTTTACCTAACAGGATCTTTCCTATAGAGATTAGTGTGAAAATTAAAATTTTCACACGCAAATTTGTGCCTACGGCCCAAAGTTTGCAGGTGCTGGAAAGGCATGGAGATTAGTGTGGCAAAACGGCATAGCCTAAGCCACACCGTTTCCTGAAATATTTCCATATTTAATTTCTCTTGTTTTTATGTTATTCATAACTGTTCATTACAATTATTTTCCTGGCTTAAGCTCTGTACCTTCTCGTTGAGAAGAAGCATTTTGGCATCCAGGTCGGATACCATCTTGGCACATTCTATCAGCTCATCCTTAATGTAGACCGGCGCATTTCCTTCGAATTTGTAATGAATCTTATGCTCCAGACTAGCCCAAAAATCCATGGCTACCGTGCGTATCTGAATCTCGACTTTCGTATCCACGATACGGTCGGAAAGATATACCGGGACGGTTACCAGCATATGATAGCTCTTATATCCGCTGAGCTTTGGAGCGGTGATATAATCCTTTACAGAAATGATCTTGATGTCGCTTTGATGGCTTATCATATCCGCTATCTCGTATATATCGGAGGTGAAGGAACAGATAACTCTTATTCCGGCAATATCATTTATATACTTTACCATATTCTCAATAGTGGATTCATAACCATTTTTCTTCAGTTTTTTAACGATGCTCTCCGACGTCTTAATTCTGGATTTGATATGCTCGATTGGGTTGTATCTATGTACGTGTTGAAATTCATCGTTCAATATTTCCAGTTTGGTGGATATTTGCTTAAGCGCCGAATTATAAATCAATATAACTTCTTTCCAATTATCCACATCACTGTCTCGTTCTACTCTAAGTTCCATTTATTTTCCGCCTTAATTAATTTATCATGCTCCATTTTTATAGGAAACATTTTTACCGAGTTCATTATACCATATTTTTATACAAATGTGCATATTTCACAAAAACTTTATTCTTTTTTAATCTTTCTTGTATATTTATACTCGCTATTATGCTTATGCCTTCGACTCACACCATATATTCATATGCAAAAAAAAATGAAATATACCAATTCATTTTTTATCTCATTGTTTCACTATATTTCTTTGCCTATAATATGATATTATAATTATCTACCATCACTTTACGAAAGGAAGTTTCAGATATGTTTCGACTATGGGCAAAAATTTTCAAGGATAATAGACAACTTCAGGATACCGTCATATGCGATGACAGTCAGGATACAAGAACGCATAAAATATTTCATGCAATGGATGAAATTGTTTATCAGTTCGATCTGGGCAAACCTATCTGGCTTGATTCTACCGTTCAGGAGTTCAAACGACACGATAAAGTGCGTTTCACTCAGGATAATTTTATTGAAACCATCGATTTCGACTATCTTGAAATCCATGTAATAGAGGAGGATTAGCTTTTTTCATTTTATCTGCATATTTTTATTGACATTCCATACAATAAGTTGTAGTATCTAATCATGCTTGATGTAGTTTTAAAAACTACATGTTACATTTTTAAACACCGCATCTTTTATGTAAGGAGGTAGATATAATGCAAATAACAATTCGTGAGCCAGGCAGCGCAATTACCCATTTTATTGGAATGATGATGGCGGTTTTTGCCGCTGTCCCTCTCCTGATAAAAGCCGCTACAGCTTCGGGCAGCGCCGCTTTTACCGCAATGGCAGTATTCATGCTGAGCATGATTCTTCTATATGGGGCCAGTGCCACCTATCATTCGCTGACGGTATCCGATAAGGTTTTGAGGGTATTCCGTAAAATAGATCATATGATGATATTCGTGCTTATCGCAGGCTCTTATACCCCGGTATGCCTGATCGTACTTGGCGGTCCGCTGGGCTATACGCTGCTTGCAGTAGTATGGGGAATCGCCCTTTTGGGAATTCTCATTAAAGCGCTGTGGATTACATGTCCGAAGTGGTTTTCCTCTACTATTTACATTGCCATGGGATGGGTTTGTCTCTGGGTGTTCGGACCGCTGTGGAATACTCTCCCTAAAAGTGCTTTCATCTGGCTGCTGGCAGGAGGTGTCATCTATACGGTGGGCGGAGTTATTTACGCACTGAAGCTTCCCATTTTCAATGCGAAGCATGCGTATTTCGGCTCACATGAGATTTTTCATTTGTTCGTTATGGGCGGAAGCATCTGCCATTTCATCTTTATGTATCGCTATGTTTTGTAAAACGATACCAGGGACAAAAAAATGAGCGGTGTATGCTATGATAGCTACATCGCTCGTTTTTCCTTTTTATTTATTCTTCGTATCCACCGGGATTATTGCTCTGCCATCTCCAGGAATCCGCACACATCTCCTTGATTCCGTACTGCGCTTCCCATCCCAGCTCTTTCTTCGCCTTGCCCGCATCCGAATAGCAGGTTGCGATGTCCCCCGGACGTCTGTCTTTGATGACGTAGGGAATCTTCACTCCCGTTGCCTCTTCAAAATTCTTCACAATATCAAGCACGCTATAACCTACGCCCGTTCCCAGATTGTAAACGCTAAGTCCTGATTTTTCCTCTATCTTCTTAAGAGCTTTTACATGACCTGCTGCCAAATCCACCACGTGGATATAATCTCTTACACCAGTTCCGTCGGGAGTGTCATAATCATTGCCGAATACACCCAGCTCTTTCAGCTTTCCTACCGCCACCTGTGTAATGTAGGGCATCAGGTTATTGGGGATGCCGTTAGGATTCTCACCGATCGTTCCGCTCTTGTGTGCTCCGATGGGATTGAAATAACGAAGAATGATGACATTCCACTGCGGATCCGCCTTCTGCATATCCGTCAATACCTGTTCCAGCATGGACTTGGTCCATCCGTAGGGATTGGTGCACTGTCCCTTCGGACACTCTTCCGTAATGGGAATAACAGCCGGATCTCCGTACACGGTTGCAGAGGAAGAGAAAATGATATTCTTCACACCATGCTTTCTCATCACATCCACCAAAGTCAGCGTTCCGGCAATATTATTCTCATAATACTCCCATGGCTTCGCTACGGATTCTCCCACCGCCTTCAGTCCTGCGAAATGAATACAGGAATCGATTTTTTCCCTTTCAAATACGAGGTTCAACGCTTCTCTGTCTAAAATATCCGCTTTATAAAAAGGCACCTTCTTGCCGGTAATCTTTTCCACCCGTTGTAATGACTTCTCGCTGGAATTGCTCAGATTGTCTAAAACTACCACATCATAACCTGCGCTCTGTAATTCTATTACCGTATGGCTTCCGATATAACCGGCGCCTCCTGTGACTAATACTGCCATTCTTCTTACCTCCTGCCTAATCGAATACTGATTTCTTATGTCTTGTTTACTCTACTTAAGTTTACTCCCATACCGTCTTTTTTCAATATGGCAATGTTACTAATGGCTGTCAAAATGTTAAACGCTATAAAACAATTCCATTTTCCCTGCACAGCTCTCTGGCCGTGTCTACGGAATCTACGCCTACAGCATTCTTAATCGGAGCGAATTCCCGGTCTCTCTCCACCTCATAGGAAAGGCAATTGTCCACATGATGAATCATGTCCAGCACCAAGGTTTCATATTTATAGCCGTTGGGCTTATCGGGCGAAACAGTTTTTCCCGATTTATCTATATATGGTATCTTCTTCTCCACCACGTGAAGGGGAAGCTTGTCCTCCGTGGTGACATCCAGATCCTTTACCCGGAAAAGGTAGTTCAATATAACGCCAAAGTTATAGGCAGGTTCCCCGCGTTCGTCTTTGGCTTCCTTCATCGCCTCGGTAAGCTCATAATATTCCACGATGGAGGGTCTTCCATCCTCAAGACACAAGGTACCGACACGCTCGTCCGGCGTCTTCTTCTTCACCACCTTGGCTCCGGAAACACATCCGTTAGCGATTACAGCACCTACGAAGCAGGGATCCGCAATACGCTGGAGTACGTTGTCCACCGCAAATACGTTCAGCCATTCGATGCCGTTCTTTTTCACGGTATCCACCAGCCCCCATTTGCTCATCGATGTGAACCAGCCTCCATTTCCGTTGGGAGAGGTGGAAATCTTCCCCATTTCTTCCATGTATACTTTGCCTTCATAATCGGAAGCAGGCACCATCTCCTGCTTAAAAAAAGTCACGAAAGCTTTATTGTAACCGAAATATTCCTGCTCCTCAAAAAACTCCATAGTAATCTCATGGTTCTTATCGCTAGTCATGACAAACAAATGAATCCATGTCTCCGCATTTTTCACTACATCCAGAAGATTCTCGATGATCCTCTGAAAAATATAAACCGGACGAGTAATTCCTATGTCGAACATTCCCTTGGGAGAATCGGAACCCAACCGCGTTCCCATTCCTCCTGCCAAAAGCACCGCAGCAACTTTTCCCTTCTTAATTTCCTCCAGGCCGATGGCCGTATAGCGTTCACGGTTTTCTTCGATCTGCGCAATCTGCATGGCAATCAGAGGAGCAATCTCCCCCTTCTGATTCGTTGTATTGTTCTTGCAATATTTCAGCACCTTAAAATCGGTAGTATCTATCTGTTCAAGCAGTGCCTCCTTCTCCGGCACCGTCAGTCTCTCATAGTAATCGAGCACGTGCAGCTGCCCGCACTTCTCCAGCTTTTCATACGCTTCCTTGTAATTCATTCAACAGTACTTCCTTTCTTCACGATTTATAAATTGGGACCGCACGCCTTCATAGTTATACTTCCCAAAACCGCTTTCTCCATTCATCCTCTTGAGCTTTAAAGCAGCCGGCTGCTTTAAGGCAGAATTGTTATGCAGTTCTCCAGCCCTTCGGCCGTATTATCTATAGATTTTTGTAGGAAATATTTGATTACAAACTTTGACATGATTATAACAAATTCTCCATATAGGCACAAGTCATTTGAGATTTAAGTTACACATGTGGCACATCCAAGGAATAGTATGTATTATAGGCTTCGGTTATCGACCGAAAAGAAACGAGGTTCATCCAAAATGAAAATATTATTTCTAGAAAGTCATCCTATGCTGATAAACGGATTGCCCAACGGTTTTCGGGAAGCCGGTTGTGAAGTTAAGATTTCAGGTCCGCTGACAAAGGAAAATATTCCTATGATGATAGAGGATTTCCATCCGGACCTGCTTTTTATGCTGGGATGGAGCACTGAAACCACTATAGAAAAGGCGAAATGGGTGCACTTTTATAGTGAAAACGCAAAAATCCCGCTGGTATATTGGGCGACAGAGGACCCTACTCATACCTACAGTTTTACCCTTCCTCTGCTTAAGGAGCTAAAGCCGGACTTCGTCTTTACAATCTGTAAGGGCAGAGTCATGTATTATCAAATGTTAGGTTTCAAAGCCGCTCACATGGACTTCGGATATTATTCGAAAGTACATTATAAGGCAGCACCTAATGAAAAATATAAATGCGATATCGCTGTGGTCGCTAACGCTTATCCTAACGTATTACATTTATATCCTCATCATTACCGCATCACATCCCTGAAAATTCTCATAGCTCCGTTGATTGCCGAAGGTATCCGGGTTGATTTCTGGGGAAGGAAATGGGCCGAAATGGCACATTTGCTAGGAAACGATATTCCTTCGGATTGTATACACGGCTATCTGAATTACACCCTTGCTAATCAGGTATACAGCTCTGCTTCTATTATGCTGGGCCTGCAGAACCAGCTTAATCAGGTCAGTCAGCGCACCTACGAAATTATGGGTTCCGGTGGAGTCCTGATAACCTCCGTCACACCTGAGGTAAACAGACTCTTTCAGTCGGGCCGGGATTTGCTGACCTCCGATTCACCGGAGCGGACACTTGAGCTGGTTAAGCATTACCTTAACGCTCCTGAAGAAAGAGAGAAAATCAGCAAACAGGCTCAGATTGCCGTAGAGCCGCATAGTTACCTTAATCGTGCAAACGGGGCACTTCAGGCTTTGTCAGAACAAGAAATTATTTCCTTAGGGTAATTAAAAGAAAATACATTGTAGAAGATATTATCTTCTACCAATGTATTTTTTTAATTGGAGTGACACAACCCTTTTAAGAGATGACTCATTTCATCATAATTACGTATGGAGGACAAAACCACCAAGTAATCTCCCTGATAAATTTTTGTGCTGCCGTTTGGTACAATCTCCTCATTTCCCCTGCGCAAGCTTACGATCAGAAGACCCGTCGGCCAGTTAATCTCCTTAATTTTTTTCCCTGCCGCAATGCAGCCAAGTTCTACAGGTACCTCCATTAATGCCCGGTCTTTATTCTGATTACCCGTTTCTGCTTTCGTTTGACTTGCAATCCGGTCTAATAATACTTCATAAATAGGTGTCACATTTAATAAATCTGATGTAAAAAGCGCAATAAATGCCACAAGAGCAACCGGGAGCATCTGTACCAGAGAACCAGTCATTTCTGCCATTAGAAGAATACTTGTAATTGGTGCCTTAACCGAACTCGACATCGCCCCTGCCATCGCACAGACACATAGCACAGGAATATATACAGACGGCATTCCTGCCCAAACGGCAATTTGGCCTAATAAGCCACCAGTCAGCGCACCGATTGCCAAAATGGGAAGAAATATTCCACCCGGAATTCCGCTGCCAAAGCATATGCAGGTGAACGCAAGCTTAACCACAAGAAAAACCAGTAACATCAGTACATCTTCTTTTGCCCCTCTGGCAATCTGGATTAAATTTTGCCCGCCCCCAAGTACCTGCGGGAGTAGTAATCCACAGGGCAGAGCCGCCAAAAGTGCAAGCATCGGCCGGCTAAACGGCGGTATTTTTTCATAAAGTAAAGAAACGCTCAGCAGGCATTTATTCGTTAGTGAACCGATCATCCCCGATAACACACCCGCAATAAGCAGCCAGAAATAATATCGAAGAGGCATCTGAGGAACATCAAGAAAATCCAGTACAGGGTACAGCCCAAAGAAGAGGTTCGAAACAAAATCCGCAGTTAAAGCAGCAGTTGTTGCGGCTGCAAAGATATAGGGAGAAAAGCTTCGATGGACCTCTTCCAGTGTGAATATAATGCCTGACAGGGGAGCGTTAAAAGCGGCAGAGAGTCCCGCCGCCGCACCTGCAGTAATCAAATAGTTTTTTTCAACCTTGTTCTTACCAGCCACCTTGGAAAGTGCCTGTGCACCACATGCTCCAATCTGTATGGATGGCCCCTCCCGTCCTAAGGACACGCCAAAAAACGAAGCAACAAGACCCGCGGTAAAACGTACCAGCAAAATTGAATACCATTTCATCTTCATCCCAAGCAACACAATTCCTTCAACCTGAGGAATGCCGCTGCCTTTAGAATAGGGCTCCAGGGTAATGAGCTTATGTATGATCAAAGATATCAGAACAGTCCCCAACAGCCAAGGAAAGATATACACCGGTTGCTTGCCCAAAAAGCTATAAGCTTGCAATGCTTTTTCCGTACCCAGTTCGATTCCATATCGATATAGGGAAACCAAAACACCTGAAACCAGACCAACCAACACTCCTTTATAGGTAAGACTCCATTTCAAATTGTTCAGCTGCGATAGTAATTTATAGACCTTTGACTTTTCCACTGTTATGCCTCCAAATAAAACTTTCTAAATAAAACCCGCCTTATTATACGCCGTTTATTTATTGTATTCAAGTTTTACAAGTAATTAATTCTCTATAATTTATTTTGCCGGGCAATTAGTGGCGGCAATAATAATTATATTTATTTAAGAATTTCTATAAACATCTTGATGTTTTTAGTTTTATATAGTATTATCCTATATAAAAGGAGGTGTTGAATTGCTCGACAAAACTAATGGGGGGTTTCTTATTAGCAAAATCAAACAAATCCAAGGGCGTATTTTTGAGAAATTACTCATTGAACATGGCATTAATCAATTTAACGGCGCTCAGGGACGGATTCTTTTTGTCTTATGGGAAGAAGATAATATTCCAATAAAGCAGCTGGCAGATAGAACCGGACTTGCTAAAACAACTTTGACGAGTATGCTCGACAGATTGGAATCATCCGGACATATTCAACGGGTATATGATCCATCTGACCGAAGAACAGTCAAAATAAAGCTGACTGAAACCACTCTGAATCTAAAAAAGCAATATGATGAGGTGTCCGTTAAAATGAGTGAAATTTTCTACAAAGGATTTGATGATGAAGAAATTATTTCCTTTGAGAAAAGTCTTAACAAGATACTAAACAATATAACAAAATGGGAGTGATAACATGGAAGAAAAAATCAAATCAGAAATTTATCAATTACGTAATAATGCACAAGTCGCATACATAGGGTCTGTCAACGATAACGGCTTTCCACAAATAAAAGGCATGCTCGTCCTTGAACACAGCAGTATAAAAACTCATTATTTTTCTACTAATACAAGTTCAAAACGTGTTAAACAATTTCTCAGCGATCCAAAATCATCCGTATATTATTGTGATGATACGATAAATAAATATAAAGGTATATTATTTACCGGAACAATGGAGGTATGTACTGATCACGATATAAAAGCCTTTTTATGGAGAGATGGATTTGAAATATATTATCCGAAAGGCATCGATGACGAAGACTATTGCGTTCTTAAATTTACCGCTGAGACAGTAAACTATTATCATGGCTTAAATAATACAACCCTATCAATAGAAGAATTCTAATCTGATTTTATAAAAAGAAAGAGGTGATTTATATGGATTTTTATAATGTAATAAATAAACGGCGGACTATACGGGACTTTAGCAACGAATCAATCGATATGGAAACTCTCTATAAGATTATTGATGCCGGAATGAAAGCACCCACAAACGATCACATGAGGGATTGGCATTTTGTGGTTATAACCGACAAAACCGTTATCGAAAAATTAATAAAGAAAATTCCCAAAAAAATATCTGATAAACGTCTGGATTTTATTATGAAATCATGGAAAGTAAATGACGACTGTCAAAGAAAAATGTACAATAATGGAATACCGAAGCAATATCAAATGTTATTAAATGCCGGTTGTGTACTGATACCCCTGTTTAAACAAAAGAATGATTTATTAAAGCCAAAGAATTTGTCTTCTCTTAATGCCTTCGCATCCATATGGTGTTGTATCGAAAATATTTTTCTAGCGGCTACGGCAGAAGAGTATGCATGCACATTACGTATTCCTTTGGGAGATGAGCTGGAATATGTAAGAAGTGTCTTATCTTTTCCGGCTGAATATATGATGCCTTGTTATATAGGTATTGGAAAGCCGTCGGAAGACGCAGTATATAATATTCAAAAGGAATATTCTCTGGATAACAGAATTCATATGAATATATGGTGATAAACCATTTTTTGCTCAAACAATTCCAATATCTTCCTATATCTTTTCCGGAATTACTGCACACACTAATTCTGAGGTGATAACATGGCATCCTATGTATCCCCGGAACTCCGGGAAAAATTTGAAACATTGTCTATTGATTTAAAAAATAATATCCTGAGACGTAATGTAAGGCTGGATTCCATTAATGACTTAATCGACGTTCTCGAAGTAATTTCAAAAGAGGCAGGAGAATGAATCTCCTGCCTTTGTAACTGCTAATCACTATTTCGCATAATATAATACAAATCCTCTCAGGACCCTCATTATGACTATTTATACCGTA
>JAEWPN010000043.1 GCA_023399455.1 Bacillota bacterium | reverse complement strand
CGTGAAAAAAATCGTCGAGGAAGATATCTATGAGCAGACAGGATGAAACAAAAAATAAGCTGAAAGCGATGATTTTAGAAAGAATCGATTTTTCGAGAGAATTACCGGATGAAGAAATCAAGGATATGATCGATGAACTGGTAATAGGGGAAAGCAAGCAGCGGCCAATTGAATTGGAGGAGAGAAGGCATCTTAGGCAGGAACTTTTTTATTCTATAAGGAAGCTGGATATTTTACAGGAACTTGTTGATGACACAAGTGTCACAGAAATAATGATTAATGGACCGGAGGATATATTTATTGAGAGAAGGGGAAGGGTATGCCGTTATGAGATGAAGTTCGAGTCCGCCGGGAAACTGGAGGACATCATTCAGCAGATGGTAGCAGGTTGTAACCGGACGGTAAATGAAGCGTCTCCGATCGTAGATGCCAGGCTGCAAAACGGCTCCCGTGTCAATGTGGTTCTAAGTCCTGTAGCTTTAAACGGTCCCATCGTAACCATAAGAAAATTTCCCGACAATCCGATTATGATGAAGGACTTACTTGCCTTTGGCACATTGACGGAAGAAGCTGCCGGATTTCTGGCCAAGCTGGTTGAGGCGAAATACAATATCTTTATCAGCGGGGGAACCGGCTCAGGAAAAACAACGTTCTTAAACGCACTTTCCTATTATATTCCGCAGGAGGAAAGAATCATTACCATAGAGGACAACGCAGAGCTTCAGATTAAAAACATTCCAAACATAGTGAAAATGGAAACCAGAAATGCAAATGTAGAGGGCTGTAAGGAGATTACCATAAGAGATTTGATTAAGACGAGTCTTCGCATGAGGCCGGACAGAATTATTGTAGGTGAAGTACGGGGAGGGGAAGCAATTGACATGATGCAGTGCCTTAACACAGGACATGACGGTTCCATGTCTACAGGACATGCTAACAGTTCGGCAGATATGCTGAACAGGCTGGAGACCATGGTTCTGATGGGAATGGATCTGCCGGTTTCGGCAATTAGGCAGCAAATTGCCTCAGGTATAGATATCATCGTTCATTTGGGCCGGCTTAGAGATAAGAGTAGAAGAGTATTGGAAATTGTCGAAGCAATTGGATATGAAAACGATGAAATTCGCTTGTCGGTATTATATTCCTTCGAGGAGGAAGGAGAGGAGAAGGATGGAAGAATAATAGGAAGGCTGAAAAGAAAGGAGGAGCTGACTCATGATAAAAAGCTTAAAATGGCAGGCATATCTCTCAAATAAAAAAGAAATCGGTTTTGATAATTTAAAAGGTATTGTGGAAGGAACTGTTCTCGTTCTGGTGCTGGCCCTCTTTTTCTATCGCTCTCTTTGGGCGGCAATCTTCCTTTCCCCATTACTCTTCCTATATATGAAGGAAAAGAAAAAAGCCATAGCTTTGAAGAAAAGGAGGGAAATACAAATACAGTTTAAGGATGCGATATTGTCTGTATCGGCAAACCAAAAGGCTGGCTATTCGGTGGAGAATTCCTTTAAACAGGCATATGCAGATATGGTCTTATTATACGGCAAAAATAGTCTTATTTGCAGAGAACTATACATCATCGGCGCTGGTCTTGGAAATAACGTGATTTTAGAAAAGCTCTTATATGATTTCGCAAAAAGGAGTCAGACGGAGGATGTGCTGGAATTTGCTCAGGTTTTTGCTGTAGCAAAGAGAAGCGGAGGAAATATGACGGAAATTATAGAGAGGAGCGCTTCGGTAATAGATGAAAAGGTGGAAACTGAAAAGGAAATTCAAGTGCTGCTAGCGGCAAGACAGATGGAGCAAAAAATTATGAATGTCATTCCGTTTGGAATAGTTTTATACATACAAATTACTTCCAAGGGCTTTTTTGACATACTGTATCATAATCTGCCGGGAATAATTATAATGACCGCCTGCCTTGCTGCATATATAGCTGCAGTGATAATTTCGAGAAAAATCGTCAATATCGAAATATAAAATAGATAACTAGAAAAAGTTTTCAGCTTTGAAGGGAGAATAATAAAAATGTTGGTCGTTTACGCAGCAGTATTGATTCTTTATATTGCCTTATTCTTCATTTCTACAAGATATAGAGAAAAGGAAGCTCGACATAAGAGAACTCCTTTTGAAGAAATGGGAATGTACATATATAAGAAATGTTATGGTAAAAAGCCTTTTTTCCCTAATAAAACAAAAAGTCATTTGGAAATGCTGCATCCAAAAGAGGCGATGGGAAAGAAAAAGAGCGATTCCTATAACAGTCTTGTGGATAGATATTATGTCCGCAAAATCAGTCTTGTACTTCTTTTAATTTTTATTGGGGATGTGTCTGCAGTAATCTTAAGTTTAAACAGCCAAAACGAAGGAATATTGACGGACGGGAGGTATATACAGAGGAATACTTACGGGGAAGGAAGTATTGAGGCTGATTTACAGGCAAAAATCGCGGAGGGAGAGGAGGAAAGCAGTCAGGAATTCCGTTTGACTATTCATGAACGCAAGTATGAAAGGGAAGAGCTGCAGACACTTGCAGAAGAAGTCTCAAAGCTTCTTCCGGGCATCATGCTGGGCAGCAACTCTTCTCAGGAGGAGATAAGGAGTAAGCTCAATCTGGTGCGGAAAATAGACGGGTATCCTTTTCAGATTTCCTGGGAAAGCGACAACTACGAGTTGGTATATACGGACGGTATTGTTGTCAATGAACAAGTGGAGAAGAACGGAGAAATGGTAAATCTTACGGCCGCACTCACCTATGAAGATTACAGAGAGGAACACGTCTTTGCTGTCCGGATACTGCCTCCGTCTTACTCCAAGGAAGAGACAATAACAAAAAAGATCTATGAAGCATTAAAAGAACAGGAGGAGCTGTATGGCAAAGAACAGCAAATGCAATTGCCCGATACGGTGGGAAATATAAAACTGCAATGGACGGAAATAAAGAATGACGGCAGCGGCTATTTATTCCTTCTTGTGTGCTTAGGAGCCGTGTGCATTTATTTCCTTCAGGACAGGGATTTGAAAGAAAAAGCAGAACAAAGAAACCGTCAAATGCTGCTGGACTATCCGGGCGTTATAAGTAAGCTTACCCTTTATATGGGGGCCGGGATGACAATACGCAACGCCTTTTGCAAAATCGCATATGACTATAGGAAGGAAAGTATTTTTCGTTATATATACGAGGAAATGCTTATAACCTGCTATGAATTGGATAATGGAATCTCAGAAACATCGGCATATGAGAATTTTGGTAAGCGATGCCGCCTGCCGCAGTATACAAAGCTTAGCAATATTTTGATACAAAATCTAAGAAAAGGCAGCAATGGAATATTAACGGCTTTGCGTCAGGAAGCGGCAAATGCTTTTGAAGAGAGAAAGAATACGGCTAAAAAGATAGGAGAGGAGGCAGGAACAAAGCTATTGTTTCCGATGATGCTTATGCTTGGTATTGTAATGGTACTCATTATTGTGCCCGCTTACTTTTCTTTTTCCATTTAATTGTTAAATCGACAAAGACGTGAATAAGAACAAAATATATATAAGCAGATATTAAAAATTATAAAATATGAAAGGGAGAAGAATATGGAAAGAAAATTAAAGAACTTTAAAAATTTTATTTGGGAGGAAGATGGACTGGGAACGGTAGAAATTATATTGATTTTAGTGGTTTTAATTGGTCTTGTGATCATTTTTAAAAAGCAGCTTCAAGCCCTGGTGTTGAATGTCTTTAATAAGATTAGTGAAGACAGTAATACAATTATCTCATGAAATACGGCCAACCCGCGAAAAGCGGTTATCTTACAGTATATCTTTCGCTCTCCCTTATACTTCTCCTCTCCCTCATACTGACATTAGCTGAAGGAGCAAGAATCAATACGATCCGGATGGAAAGCGAATGTGTAGCGGATATAGGGATGAATAGTGTGTTGGCGGAATTTCACAGAGAACTTTTGGAGCAATATGATTTGCTCTTTGTGGATAGCTCATATGGAACCGCATCCCCTTCTGTGGAAAAGTCCGCACAGCACCTCAGAAATTATATGCAGAAAAATTTTACTGCCGGGGAACAAGGACCTGCCAATGTGCGGGACTGGCTGTTGCTGTCTGTGGACAAGGCTGTTCTTTCGGAATATGCCATCGCCTCGGACAATAACGGTGATGTGATGAAAGGGCAAGCCCTAGCCTACATGAAAGAAAGTACAGCGGAAGGAATGCTTTCAGAAGTGGTTGGCTGTATATCGGAAGATATCTCTTTATTAGAAGGGCTCGGATTGGATACGAGAAATATAGAAGGGGAGAGGAACAATATTCAGGAGCAGATAGATGCTATAGAGCTTCCTAAGGAAATAAATGAAAATGATGAGGAAGTAGAAATACCACTTAATAATCCTGCGGATAAAGTAAATTCATTTAGAGCAGGCGGTATCCTCTCGCTGGTATTGAAGGATACCACTTTGCTATCGAGCACAGCCATTCATACAAAGGACTACATATCCCATAGGGCCATATATAAAGGGACGGGGCCTTCGCCGGAAGATCCAAGCGTAGGCGGAGTGGTCAATAATCTTTTATTCGATGAGTATTTAATTGAAAAATGCAGCAGGTATGGAGAGGAATTGGATAAATCTCTGTTGAAATATCAGATTGAATATATTCTTGAAGGAAAAGCATCTGATAAGGAGAATTTGGAAAGTATAGCAAAGCGGCTTTTGACTTGGCGGGAGGTCTCCAATGTAATTTATATTTTGTCGGATTCTGAAAAGTGTACACAGGCCAGAACTCTGGCTCTTAGTCTGACGGCAGTCTTGCAGGTTCCTGCGCTGACCGAACCGGTTAAATATTCCATTTTATTTGCATGGGCATATATAGAGAGCCTATATGACGTGAGGTGCCTTTTAAATGGTGGTAAGGTACCAATACTAAAGACAAGCGCGGATTGGAAAACAGATATTGACAGTGTGGTGAATTTCAGCGGAGCCATACAAGATGAGAATAAAGGGGAAAACGGACCCACTTATGTAGATTACTTAAGAATTATGTTGTCTTTGGAAAATGATGATACGAAAAAGTTGCGTACCATGGACATTATGGAAATGGACATACGCATGACGCCCTGTAACATTTATTTTAGAATGGATGCTTGCTTTGACAGCTTCCTGGCCGATATTTCGATTTCCAGCGGATTTGGCTATCACTTCGACATAAGAAAAAGATATGGCTATAATTGATTGCCTGTAAACAAATTATGCGATAAGGAGGGGAAAAACGGTGTCCTTTTTTTGGGTAAATAAAGCAAAAAACTATAATCATATCAAAAATCAAGCAATTCTCCGGGCAAGGTTCTCATCTGCAATTCTAAATAACATACGCTTGTTATTCAAAAAGAAATCCAAAAAAAGGATATCGTTCTTCCCCTCCTTAAGCTGCAAGGCCAGCATGACGGTGGAAGCGGCGCTTGCAGTCCCCTTTTTTCTGTTTTTCATGATAAATGTCTTGGTTGTCTTCGATATGCTCCGGCTCCATGGGAATATCGCGGGGGCCGTACATCAGACCGGAAATCAAATGGCCTTTTGCGGATATGTTTATAAGAATATGGAAGTGCAAGGGTCCTCGTTTTCCGATGACATAAGTTCGATCGTTATATCGGAGGGGTATGCGAGGGGCAGAGTAATTAGTTTGCTCGGAGCGGACTATCTGGATAATACTTGTCTTTCCTCAGGGACAGCAGGGCTGCACTTTGTCAATTCTTCCATTATGAAGGAGAATGATATTATTGATTTAGTTGCCTCCTATAAAGTGAAGCCGCTTATCGGAATAATCGGATTCCCTGATTTTCCTATGGAAAATAGATATTACGGACGGGCCTGGACCGGGTATGATGTAGAAAACGGACAAGGCGGACAGGAAGAGGACCCAATTGTGTTCATTGCTGAAACCGGCGTGGTATACCACATGTCGAGGAGCTGTACATATCTGTGTCCCTCCATAAATATGATTTCTGCCTTCGAAAAGGATAACATACGCAATGAGCAGGGAGAAAAATATTATGCATGCGAAAGATGCGGCAAAGGTGGGATTCAAGCAGTTCTGTATATTACCATGCAGGGAAACCGGTACCATAACTCTCTGAAATGTTCCGGATTAAAACGGACGATTTATACCGTTCATTTATCTGAAGCAGGGGGAAAGGGAAAATGTTCCAAATGCGGATAAAAGTTAACGAAGGTTACAAGTTTCATAATTATCAAATAAGAATACCATCGCCTGACAAGGCCTTATACGCCCGTGTGTGTTATTGCCAGACGACGGTAAGGAAAAGGAGAGTAATGTGAAAAATGAATTTTTCACAGCATAATTTATTATGCTTGCAAATATTGTGCCGAATATGTGCTTGCACATATGGCCCAAAGTTTGCAGGCTATGAGAAAGGCATGGTTATTAATATAAATGAAAATAGATATGGGGTATATGGCGGCAGCTTTTATAGCAATATGTTGTATTTTTGACATAAGAAAGAAGGAAATACCGATTTTTATCATCGTGGCTTTTGGGATTTTATCCTTAATTGCCGTGGCAATTGCACAAAAGCCTGAACTATATTCAGTCCTGTATTCCTTGATTCCTGGGGCGGCGATGCTGGGGCTCAGCCTTTGTACAAAGGAAAGCATAGGATATGGTGACGGCTTTGTAGTCCTCGTGTTAGGTGTACTGCTCGGTTTTGTGGAATGTGTATTTGTCGTTTTGGCAGGACTTTTTCTGTCGGCAGTTGTCGGACTCGTTCTGCTCGTGTTTAAAAAGGTGAGAGGAAAAAGCCGAATGCCTTTTATGCCATTTCTTGCTGCGGGATTGGGGGTCGTATTCTTTGTCTGATTTTTTTAAGAAAGGAATGAGAGGATACATGACGGTAGAGGCGGCTATGATCATGCCTTCGGTTATTCTTTTGATGGCGCTTTTATTATATATTTCTTTTTTTCTCTATAACAGATGTATTCTTTCTCAGGATGCGTACCTTCTGGCATTTCGAGGAAGCATACAAAGAGAGGCGGATGGGAACGCCGTGCAGGGATATATAGAGGAACCCGCTAAGGATCAGTTCGGCAATAAATATATAGGAATGAAACTACTTGAAAAAAGCTTGGAGGTGAGCAATAAAAAAGTCACGGTAAAGCTGGAAGGAGGAACTGTTAACGGATGGGTGCTAACGGCTGCAGGCCAGGCGGAGAGAAACGACCCCGTAGAATATATTCGAAAGATCCGACTTATGAAAAAAGCATGGAAAAGAATGCAAGATATGGAGGAGGATTAGTTAAGTGGTTGCGGTGGATGCTAAATATTATAAAGATTTAAGCCATAATTATTTAATTTTGAGAAACACAGAAGTTGAGGAAAAAAGTGAATATCAAAATAAAATGATTACAGGGAATAAGATGAAACGCCTTCTTCCATGCATTATTAGAAATATAGATGATGAGGTTCATTTTTATTATGAGATAAGCTCAAGGCAAAGTATAAAAAACTTTTATGAACGAGGAGGAATGAAGTATGAGCGGATGTTTCAATTGTTCGAATACCTTCTTGAGGCCTCAAAAGAAGTGAGGGAATATCTGCTTGAGGATAATCGTCTTTTGCTTTCCCCGGAATATATTTATGTAAATCCTGAAGGAGAAGAATTCTTTTTTGTGTATTATCCGGGAAACGGAGATACACCGATAATGCCGCTAGCCGAATTTTTACTTGAAAAGGCAGATAGGGAAAGTGAAAAAACGGTACAGATAATCTATAAAATATATGAGCAGATGCAGGATGAAAACTTTGTATTGCCGGAGATTATGAATTTATTTCATGAGCCTGTCGATTATGGTGCTGCAAATCAGGAAATTAAGAATGGCCCAGTAATAAAAGATACTGAGGAAACGAGCAGCATCCAAACGGAATCATGCACAAATGAACAGAATGGATCACTATGCAGGGATTGGCTTAACCAGGAGGCACAGGAATGTGTTACAGATGAGAACGAAGAAGACAGCACATTGGCAAAGAGCAACATGATTATTTCCGGAATTTTACTAATTCTTTGTATAGGTGCAATGGTGGGTGTTTTATGCATTCGATATTTTTGTGTATTATCAATAGAAGAATCAGTATTGACAGTAGCCGGTATAATAACGCTTGTTATTATTTCTTCGTTTTTACTATTATCACTTATTATGGTACCTGTCAGAGGAAGAAGAGATTATGGGGGAAGAAAAACCGGAAAGGAAGAAAATGAAGAGCCGCAGCAATATATGACAGTAGATGATTATTTTCAACAGAAGGAAGAAAGGGAGGACTCATCAGAAAGTGGAAAAGAAAAGGAGACTATTTATGGAAGCACTGTTTTTATAGAGGCATCCTTATACAGCATAGAAAATAAATTATATGGAACAAATAAAGGAAATAAATATCATATTGATTTAAATGAGCTGCCCTGTACGGTAGGAAAGATGGCGGGGAGTGTGGATTTCGTCATTAAGGACAGTTCAATAAGCAGAATACATGCACGATTTACGAAGGAGGGAGAAAATATATACGTAACGGATCTCAATTCAACAAACGGCACCTTCAAGAACGGGCTTCGCCTGGAGCCGAATGAAACGGCAGGCATAGAAGCAGGAGATGAGATAAGATTTGGGAAAATGACATTTTGCTATCGGTAGTCCAGATTCATCTTATTAAATTCGTTGACACAAATATTTGAAAATGTTACCCTTTACCATAGTATAATATTAAAACGAGCGAAAGCGCTCGTTTTGCCAAATGACATTATTTATTGATTGGGAAGTGTGATTTTTGGCTTCCTAAATATTATAATAGTCGGGAGACATTATGGTAAGAGAGCAGCTAGAGCTTTTTCTGACCGGAGAAGGCTATAATAAAATTCCATCCAATCTGCCGGAATTTACATTTTATTTTCATATGGAAAATAATTATGTGAATGTTTTCCATATCATTGATTACAGAAATGAGTTATATATTTCGGAGGACCAGTATACGCATATAAAGAAAAAGATAGATGAACTTTTCGTAGAAAAGGGGATTACGAATATTCATATTTTATCTTTAATTTTGTGTACAGATTATGTGAAGGCAAAGAAATTGTGCAAAGACGATTCCTTATGCTGGATTATAGATCCTTTTCATGAGCGGCTGATTGTATATGAAAATCAAGTCAGCGACTTTTACGGAATGCGCGGTAAGCTGGAATATTGGCTGTCGCATCTTCCCGAAGCTGCATGGCAGGAGCCGCGGGAGGAAGTGCCGCCTAAGCAGGGCTACAAAAAGCTTCCTTTTATCACAATTTCCTTGGTAATCATAAACATCGTTATTTTTCTAATATGTACATTCACCGGTGATTTGTTATATAATATAGGGGCATTCAGTGTTGCCGACTTTTTTTCCGGCAAAGAGTATTATCGTATTCTTTCCTGCATATTTTTGCACTGGGATATCAATCATTTGGTAAGTAATATGCTGGTGCTTTATTACTTGGGGGAAGTGGTGGAAAAGCATTTTGGACATGTGAAGTATATAGTTATATATTTTGTGTCGGGAATCTTTGGAAATCTCCTGTCCATGAGTTATGAATTATATACCGGTAATTATGCGATGTCGGCAGGGGCCAGTGGTGCTATATTCGGAGTGATAGGTGCACTGTTGTTTCTTGTACTCATCCATAAGGGACATTTGGAACAGATTACACTGAGCAGATTGCTGTTTATGATATTTTATTCCCTATACAGCGGATTTGTAGGGACAAATATAAATAATGCGGCTCATATCGGCGGATTTTTAAGTGGTGTAGGAACTGCATTTATAATATGGTTTTTGTCTTCGGGCAAATTTCGGACAAAGAGTAACGAAGATGCAGCCCGCGGAGGCTTTTAAGGAAAGGAAAGTTTTTACATGAAAATTAACATCTATTACGGCGGCAGGGGATTAATCGATGATCCAACCCTATTTGTAATTAATAAAATACAGCAGGTGCTGGAGGAACTTCGGGTTAAAGTGGAGCGCTTCAATTTATTCGAGCTTAAAAACAGTATTACTACATTGCCTCAAACGTTGAAAGAAGCAGACGGCATTATTCTTGCCACTACTGTGGAATGGTATGGGATTGGCGGGTATATGCAGCAATTCCTGGATTCCTGCTGGCTATATGCTGACAAGGAGAAGATAAGCAGTATATATATGTGCCCTATCGTGATGTCTACTACATACGGAGAGAGGGAAGGAAAGCTTAATCTGACCTCCGCATGGGAGATCCTTGGAGGGCGCCCTTGCAGCGGCATATGCGGCTACATAGCGGATACCTCCTTACTGGAGACAAATGCGGAATATGTTGCTTTAATAGAAAAAAAAGCGGAAAACATGTATCGGACAATAAATCAGAAAATGGCTAGCCTGCCCGCCAGTAATCAGGCGATTAAGCAGGCGGTATCGCGGGTCCAGATGGATTTGACTCCGCAGGAAACGGAGCAGCTTTCTCAGTATGCCTCCGACGACAGGTATGTGCAGAGGCAGAAGGAGGATATTCAGGAACTTACCAGTATTTTCAGAAATCTGATAGATAATGCGGACGGAGAAGAAAGCGTAGAGGTCATCGATAAATTCAAGCAAAGCTTCAGCCCTCAGCCTGGCTTTCACGCCGTATATAGAATCGTTATCGAAGGGAGGAAGAAACATCTGATTATTAAGGTGGAAAATGCGGACTTGCAATGCTCTTACGGCACCGTGGATCATGCGGATGTGGAATTGCAGCTAAACTCTCAGATATTGGATGATATTATTTATGCTAGGATGACATTTCAAAGGGCATTTATGTCCGGGGTGATGAAGCTGAAGGGCGATTTTAAGGTGCTTCGTACTTTGGATCATATTTTTGTATTTTAATAACTCTGCACCGTTATTTTTAGGGCGCAGGCAACCGCTGAAAGGAGTGCGAATATAGGTATGAGAGATGACAACTGTATTTTTTGTAAAATAGCGAACGGAGATATTCCGTCGAAGGAAATCTATGAGGATGAAGAATTTAAGGTAATCTTGGATTTGGGGCCGGCTACCAAAGGACATGCGCTCATTTTGCCGAAGAACCATTACCGCGATTTATATGAATTGCCGGACGAAGCGGCAGCAAAGGTTATGGTGCTTGCTAAAAAGCTGGCGACCGGAATGTCCGGGAAGCTAAACTGCGATGGTTTTAATCTGGTACAGAACAATGGAGAAACGGCAGGCCAAACGGTATTCCATTTTCACCTGCATCTGATTCCCCGCTACAAGGACGACGGACAGACGTTAGGATGGAAAGCGATGAAGCCCTCGGAAGAAGAGCTTGATGAAGTGCGAAAAAGAATCGTTGAATAATTGAAGGGTTGACTTATGAGAACGATACAAGTGTCTGTTATTGCGGATAGTATAAAAGAAATGTGTATAGAGGCCAATCATTATTTGCCGGAGGATATGAAGACAGTAATGAACGAGGCATCGTCTTCAGAAAAGGCACCTTTGGGCAGGCAGGTTTTATGCCAGTTACAAGAAAACCTTGAGATTGCGGCAAAGGATATGATTCCCATTTGCCAGGATACCGGAATGGCGGTTATTTTTATGGAGATTGGTCAAGAGGTCCATTTCGAAGGCGGTGTTTTAGAGGATGCGGTCAATGAAGGGGTAAAAGCAGGATATGGAGAAGGCTACTTAAGGAAATCGGTGGTAAAAGACCCTCTGATTCGTGAGAATACAAAGGACAATACGCCGGCAGTGATTCATTATGAAATTGTACCGGGAAATAAGGTGAAGATTACAGTGGCTCCAAAGGGATTTGGCAGCGAGAACATGAGCCGCGTGTTCATGTTAAAGCCTTCCGACGGTATAGAAGGAGTAAAGGAAGCGATACTCACTGCTGTAAAAGACGCAGGGCCGAACGCGTGTCCGCCTATGGTAGTGGGTGTGGGAATAGGAGGTACGTTTGAAAAGTGTGCCCTGATGGCGAAGAAGGCGCTTACTAGACCGGTGAACAAACGCTCGGATATTCCTTATATAAAGGAAATGGAAGAAGAGCTGCTTGAAAAAATCAACAAGACTGGAATCGGTCCCGGAGGACTTGGAGGGAGCACCACCGCGTTTGCGGTCAATATAGACACCTATCCTACACATATAGCCGGACTTCCGGTAGCGGTAAATATTTGCTGCCATGTAAACAGGCATGCGGTGAGAATTATTTAGAAGCTGTTGATTCCCGCGAGCAATGAGCCAAGAGCAAGCTTGCTTGCATTTGGCGAATGCCGCGAGGGTCAAATACTCCGCAACTTGCGGCTGGGTATTTGACTATCGCTTAATTAGAGTGAGAGGATTGTGGATATAATGGATAAGTATATAAATGCACCAGTAAGCAGCGAAGCAGCGAAAGAGCTGAGAGTCGGAGATTACGTTTATATTACCGGAACTATTTATACTGCACGGGATGCCGCCCATAAGAGAATGTATGAAGCTTTGGAGGAAGGAAAGGAACTTCCCATAAATCTCACGAATAATATCATATATTACATGGGGCCGTCACCGGCACGTGAGGGCAGACCCATTGGTTCTGCAGGGCCTACTACGGCAAGCCGTATGGATAAGTACACTCCGGATTTTCTTGATAGAGGCTTGAAAGGAATGATCGGGAAAGGTAAGCGGACGGAAGCGGTCAGAGAAGCAATCTTGCGCAATGGAGCAGTATATTTTGCAGCGGTGGGAGGCGCAGGAGCACTTCTATCTCGGTCCATTAAAAGCTCAAAGGTAATTGCATACGAAGATCTCGGTACAGAAGCTATTCGTGAATTGCAGGTAGAGAATTTTCCCGTTATTGTTGTTATCGATTCGGAAGGCAGCAACTTGTACGAGACGGCATTGGAAAAGTATAAAGAAATATAATCCTTAAATATAAAAGGCAGGAAGAAGATAGTATGTATAGAATTATGATGATGGTCTTAAGATTGTTTTTGAAAGTGCCTTTTTATCTTTTGCAAATATGGTGGTATGGAAAAAGCAGCAAGAAAACTCATGAAGAGGCATATGCTGTTGTGAAGAAGACGACCATAGCAGCCAATAAGGCTGGAAAAGTCAAGATAGAATCTTTCGGCCTGGAAAATATCCCAAAGGAGAACGGGTTCATATTCTTTCCTAACCACCAAGGGCTGTATGATGTGCTGGCATTTTTGGAATCCTGCCCGGTTCCCTTTGCTTTCGTTATTAAAAAGGAAGCACAGAATGTCATATTGCTCAAGCAGGTAACGAAGGCTCTCGGCTCTATCGCCATGGACAGAGACGATATCCGTCAGTCGATGAAGGTCATACAGCAGGTTACGGAAGAGGTAAAGGCCGGCAAGAACTTTCTTATTTTTGCGGAAGGCACCAGAAGCCGTGAGGGCAATAAGCTGTTGAATTTTAAGGGCGGAAGCTTTAAAAGTGCTCAGAAGGCAAAGTGTCCGATAGTTCCTTGTGCACTGGTAGATGCATTCAAGCCGTTTGACGAGAAATCGATAAAGCCGTTAACTGTCAAAATCATATATCTCCCCCCGATGTATTATGAGGAATATAAGGATATGAAGACGATTGAAATAGCGGCGGAAGTGAAACGCCGTATAGAAGAGGCGATAGCCGGACACATATTGATAATATAAAAAAGAAATGGAATTATATTATTGACAAACAAAATTCCCTTAGGTATAATAACATTTGCGTTATCATTAAACGCGGAATTTAATATCCGATAAGCGTGAATAGTTTTTGATAATAGATTTCACGTGATTTGGTTCAGGCTATGGAGAAATACTCAAGAGGCTGAAGAGGCGCCCCTGCTAAGGGTGTAGGTCGCTTACGCGGCGCGAGGGTTCAAATCCCTCTTTCTCCGTCAAAAACACATGGCTTCCACAAAGGGGAAGCCATGTGTTTTTTTACTTTATAGGAAACTGCTTATTTTTTGAATTGTAAATAAATAATGCCCGCTGAAAAGCGGGCATGGAAAACAGACGGTTTAGAATTATAAGATATAAAACCCTTCTTCTCCTAAATCGTCATCTTCAA
>JAEWPN010000038.1 GCA_023399455.1 Bacillota bacterium | reverse complement strand
TTTACTACACTTATGGGTGATAAAGTAGAACCGCGGCGGGAATTTATTGAGGAAAATGCGAAGTTTGTAAAGAATCTCGATATTTAATTAATGCTGCGATTACGAAATGGAGATAATGAAAAATGGAAGAAAATATTCAAGACACAGTCTTTGACAAAGTTCATGACGTGGATTTGAAGAAGACTATGGAAACCTCTTATATCGATTATGCCATGAGCGTTATAGCTTCCCGCGCGTTGCCCGATGTAAGGGATGGTTTGAAGCCGGTACAGCGAAGAGTGCTGTATTCCATGATAGAATTGAACAATGGTCCTGATAAACCGCATAGAAAAAGTGCGCGTATCGTCGGAGATACTATGGGTAAGTACCATCCTCACGGTGACAGCTCCATATACGGAGCATTGGTGAATATGGCACAGCCATGGTCTACCCGCTATCCTTTAGTCGATGGACATGGCAATTTCGGTTCTGTGGACGGAGATGGTGCGGCGGCTATGCGTTATACGGAAGCGAGACTTTCCAAGATTTCCATGGAGCTTCTTGCAGACATTAATAAGGATACGGTAGATTTTATACCGAACTTCGATGAGACGGAAAGAGAACCTTCCGTACTTCCCAGCCGTTATCCCAATCTGTTGGTTAATGGTACCACAGGTATCGCAGTAGGTATGGCTACCAATATACCTCCCCATAATTTACGTGAAGTAATCAAGGCTGTAGTTAAAATTATTGATAATAGGATTGATGGAGACAGAGATACGGATATAGAAGAAGTCCTTTCTATCATCAAGGCTCCTGACTTTCCTACCGGAGGAATCATCCTCGGAACGAGAGGAAGCGAAGAGGCTTACCGTACCGGCCGGGGTAAGGTCAGGGTACGTGCAGTTACCGATATAGAGACTCTTCCCAACGGTAAGAGCAGGATTATAGTAACTGAGCTTCCGTATATGGTAAATAAAGCTAACCTAATACTGAAAATAGCTGAGCTCGTTAAATTGAAGAGAATCGACGGAATTACCGATCTTCGCGATGAATCTGACAGAGAAGGTATGCGCATCGTTATCGAGCTTCGAAGGGACGCCAATGCCAATGTAATTATGAATCAGCTTTACAAGCATACCCAGATGCAGGATACTTTCGGTATCATCATGCTGGCGCTTGTAAATAATGAACCAAAGGTTATGAATATTCTGGATATGCTTGTAAATTATCTGGCACATCAGGAAGAGGTCGTAACCAGAAGGACGAAATATGATTTAAATAAAGCGGAAGAAAGAGATCATATTTTACAAGGTTTACTGATTGCTCTCGATAATATCGATGAAGTAATAAGCATTATAAGAAGCAGTGATAATGTTCAAATTGCAAAGCAAAAGTTAATGGACCGCTTTGGTCTCTCAGATCCTCAGTCTCAGGCTATTGTAGATATGAGGCTCCGTACTCTTACCGGTTTGGAAAGAGACAAGATAGAGAACGAGCATAAGGAACTGCTTGAAAAAATTGCCCAGTTACGAGCTATTCTTGCAGATAGAAAGTTGCTGCTCGGAGTAATCAAAGAAGAAATTTCTATTATTGCTGAGAAGTACGGAGATGAAAGAAGAAGCGTAATAGGTTTCGATGTTTATGACATTAATATGGAAGACCTTATCCCTAAGGATAATACGGTAATCGCAATGACCAGCCTTGGTTATATTAAGCGTATGACTATCGATAATTTTAAGAGTCAGAACCGCGGCGGAAAAGGCATCAAGGGAATGCAGACTATAGAAGAGGACTATATCGAAGATCTTCTTATGACTACAACCCATCACTATATTATGTTTTTTACTAATTTCGGCCGGGTATACAGGCTGAAAGCCTATGAGATACCTGAAGCAGGAAGAACAGCAAGAGGAACCGCTATCATCAATTTACTTCAGCTCAATCCGGGAGAAAAGATTTCCGCTATCATACCGGTAAAAGACTATGAAGATGATAAGAATCTTTTTATGGTCACGAAAAAGGGTATCGTTAAGAAAACTCATATTATGGAATACAGCAATGTGAGAAAGAACGGTCTGGCTGCTATCAATCTTAGAGAGGACGATGAACTGATCGAGGTGAAGATAACAGATGTAAATACGCAAATATTCCTTGTTACCAAGCATGGTATGTGTATCAGATTCAAAGAAACTGACGTAAGGGCTACGGGAAGAGCTTCTATGGGTGTGATCGGTATGAATCTGAGTGACAGAGATGAAATTGTGGGAATGCAGTTGGATCATCAGGGAGATTCTCTCCTCATCGTATCTGAGAACGGAATGGGCAAACGTACTTACCTTGAAGAATTCACTGTACAAAAAAGAGGCGGTAAGGGAGTAAAGTGCTATAAAGTCACGGAAAAGACCGGATACGTAGTAGGAGTAAAGGCGGTAAATGATGACCATGAAATTATGATGATAACTACGCTGGGAATCATTATTCAGCTCCGCATGGAGGATATTTCCACTTTGGGAAGAATTACATCGGGTGTTAGGATGATTAACCTTGATGAAGGAGTGAAGGTAGCCAGAGTAGCTAAAGTAAGAGAAAAGGTCTCAAATGGTAATCAGGAATTCGAAAATATCGAAGATGCCCTTGAGGACATACCTGAGGATGAAAAACATCCTGTAATAATTGAAGAGGAAGAAGAAGTAACTCTTCCTACCGAAGAAACAGAAGAATAAACTAAAATTTAAAAAGGATAAATCCATTTCTAAATCATAAGAAATTGGATTTATCCTTTTTGTTGTCTGCCATTACACTAATTAGGGAATGTGATCCACAAGCTCTTGTTGATAAGCGTTCCAGAGTTCAGTCGAAAAATCTATAGATAACTCACTGTCTTTCATCATTTCATTGTATAAAAGAGAGCTGATTTTATTTGTGTTAAAGAAATGAAGTGTCTCTCTTTCATAGGTATCACTTATCACATATACCAGACTAAATTCTTCAAAACAGAATATAACCATATTTGATAAATCAATGTTAATAATTTTCAATTTGTTATAGCTGCCCGTATTCATGTAGGAATTAAATCTCTGTAAATATGGAATTCTCTTATTGGGCGGAAAATAAGAAGTACCAATAAAAGGAACGATCATCTTTCCCATGGATATAAATTTATCCATAGAAGTGTTAGTTACCAGGTAATTAGTATCCTTGTCCATAGCGTCGTCGAATAGCTTTTTAATATTCTTTCTAAGAGTCTTATTTCCATTTAACGAATCTAACTCTTCATTTGTTAACATATATCCGAAGGAAGTGAAGTTATAGACGCTTCCAGGCCCCTTCTCTTTTAATTTTTCAAAGAAATTAGGATTTTTCTCCAAGAATGTAATAATCTCTTCTTTTTCATAACTAATTTTATTTGTATCTTTCTTCATAAGCATATTATAAAAAACTGCAAGATAACTTTTATGATAAACAGTAGTTAAAAGCGGAGTTCCATCAATTTGTGCATTGAAAAACATCAAGATATTGCTCTTTAAGAGCAAAAAAGGAGTAGTGTCCTGAGAGGTCTCCCATAGATTGACTTGAAAATACTTATGGAACTTGACGATCAGAGAGAGAATACTGCTAAAGTTCATAACACCCGGATTATTTTCTATGAGTTCGCTTAACAAATTCTTATTATAAAAGAAATTAAATGTGATATTTTTAAATACATCATTCCCTATCAGTACTATTTTGTGGAATATCTTCGTATAAGAAGAATCTAACAGAGGAATAGAAAAATAAATTTCTGATAGATTATCAGAATTACTAGTAACATAATCCGATAAAATAATGCAAAGAATACCGATCACCGGTCTCTTGCCAATATAATATTGTCCTCTCTCGGAATAATCCAGATTGATGTTAATTTCTTCCGTGAAAGCTCCATCTAGGGCATATTCGATAGCATAGGATAAGAAAGACTGTAAATCATCCTGAGATTCAAAATCATAGATTACAGGAAAGATATTTTCAAATTTCCAATAGCAGCCGGGAGAATAAATATTTTGCGCAAAATATTCGGCGGCCAGCCTGGTAAAAATTTTCCTGTCTCTAATAGTAGGAATTCCCTTTTCCGTAAGAATCTTACTAAGTCCGCTGGGAGTCATATTCATGTGAAGTGCAAAATCTGTCTTTTGCTTTTTGGCAATTGTAATGAGTTCTTTTAATAGAAAACTGATTTTCATACGTGATACCATACTTTCTTTTTATGTGTAAGAATTTTTTATACCCTGTATTTTTATTTCATTTTAACACAAAATCATATTAATTTACCATCGATTTTAAAAATATTTTGAATATTTTTCCGTTAGACGACATAATAGGACCTTTTTTTTGAATATTTTTCAAGTTTCTTTTTTTATAATTCTATATACTTTAGAAGAAAGAAAATGATAATAATTACTATCACTATGATTATTATTGAAAAACTTTAATTTGATATATATACAATTTTTTTCTAAATTTAATATTTTATAAAAAACATCAGGGTGAGGCAGAAGAATGAATCCATTTAAATCAGTAATGAAAAAGAAGTTTATAAAGGGGATAAGCTGGTTACTTTTTTTCGTTATGATAAGCACTAATAATATAATTGTAAATAATTCTTTAACAGCATATGCACAGGGAGTATCTTCAAATTCCTCTGTGACTGGAGAAAGTCAGAATTCTTTCACTGAAAAAGATACCGAGAGTACTGCAGACGGAGTTACGGGTTCTGGCAGTGAAGGGGGAGAAACTGGTAGCAGTGAAAGCAGTAAAGAAACCAATATTTTAAATAATAGTTTGGGAAATACCGAAAGTACGGATTTAAACGGAATTAATGGCAATGCAAATGAGCCGTCTGTAATGGAAGCAAATGATATCATTTTGTTAGGTACATATGTAGGAATTGAAAAATCAAATCTTCTGAATAATTTTTTAGCTACTTTAAAACAAGGTACCGATATAATAGATGTAACTGCAGGGGAAAAATTAGATCCTAAGAAAGATGTAGATGTGAATGTATCGTTCGATTTTCCCGTTATTGGTGATAATGGTATAAATAAGGATGATACATCAAAATATATAATAGGCGGAGATTATGCTATAATCGATTTTCCTGCTGATTTCAGTTTGGTTAATTTAGTAGCGGCTGAATTGGAATTTAATGGTATTCCAGTAGGTACTTTAACATTAGATGATGCTGATGATGGCAGCGGTGGTACCAAAAAAGTTGCAAAAGTACTTTTTTTGGATACTATAAATGATCCTACTATTAATACCGCAAGTGCAAATTTTAGTATGACATTGAAATACGATGGTGAAAATGATGGAGAAGAAGATTTAGAGAAAACAGTTTCCATATATGATAAAACTTTTGAAATAACAATACCTCCGAAATCAACTACTGTAACGACTGAAAAAACCGGTATTGCAGATGCGTCCAATAGAAAAATAACCTGGAAGGTAAAAGTAAGTGCAGATAAAGAAGGCGGGGCTGCAGAAGATGGAAATTTAAAGGGTTATACTTTTTCTGATGATTTGACAAATGTAGGAACCTATAATTCAAACAGTTTTAAAATCACTACGGATGCAGATGGTATTAATCCAATCGGAGGGGGAGCGGTTACGCCTGACTATATAAGTGATAAATTGACTTATACTTTTCCTGCCGGTGCTGATGTTATAGGAACGGTTTATATTTTCTTCGATACGGAGATACCTGACGATAAATATTATAGTAATGGCACAACTACAATTAATAATATGGCAGAGATATATAAGGATAGCGTAAGGGTTTCTTATGACGATGGTTCCGCTTCTTATACTATGGATTGGATTAAGAAAGGCGGAGAAGAAATAGGGGATGGAATGAATGGCGGTACTTATGATCCTTCTAACAGAGAAATAAAATGGACCATATTTATCGATGGTGCAATGAGTAATGCTCAATTAGAAGATTTATTGCCTTTAGGCCTTTCTTATGTCAGTTCTACTGTAGATAAATATAATGATTTAACAAATGAATATGATTTGTCATTATCTATTCATCCAAGTAGTAGTGTTGAGGGAAGCAGAGAGAAGCTTACCTTTTCTATGAGCGACATTTCCGGTAAATATAAAGTTACAATAGTTACCAAGGTAACAGATACATCTATTAATGGGCAGAAACAGGTTACTTTTAATAACAACGCGACAATAAAAGGAACAGAAAAACCGGGAGGAATAACAAGCAGTGATGCCAGTGTTACGATTGGTGTTCCAAGTATTACAAAGACAGCCGGTTCTTATGACAATCAAAATCATAAGATGGGTTGGAATATTAAAGTTGATACATTAAAGCAATCTTTAGGAGGAAATTTACGGGTACTCGACCTTCTGGTATACGGAGGGAGTATTAATATCGATGATATTGATGGTATAGATTTCGGAATAGGTGCTTCCGGAGATTTAAGATATGTGACGAAAGATGTCCTGAATGAGATTACTCCCCATTTTTATCAGATGATAGACCAGACGTCATTGCCTTCTGTTACAGGGCTTGGATTTACGGTGCATACTCTCACTATTGCTGGAGAAAAGGTTGCGGACTTATTAGTAGTGACTAAGGATGATTTTCAAGGGATAGATTATTTGAGTACTCATAATTTTTCTTTTAGCACTATTGTTACTAATCCAAATTATTATGCCTCAAATGGAAGCAATACGATTGATAATACAGCTTTTTTATTTGCCGGAGCTAATAAATTAAATGATAGTACTGCATCTATAGGTATCTCGAGTAATATGCTTAAGAAAAATACTTTATCGAGAGAAGATGCGGATACGGTTACAGCGGGAAATCCAAATGATAGCGATGTAATAGCGGCTGTTAACGGCAGTTCAGGCTGCAATACAGGTAGCTATGATTATGTTGATAAATCGGTTATTTATCGTATTTATGTCAATGCATACAACATCGATATAACAGATGGCGTTACCACCAATATAGATGAAATGATAGGAGATTATAAAATAAAAGATACTCTCCCGGAAGGATGGGAATTCAAAAAAATTAAGGATGACGATTACTTCTTGCTTTATGAGGGGACAGGAAATGGTACTAAGGTAAATGCAACAGGTTATATATCAGATTATTCATCTGTTATGCAAGTAGCCGGACCGAATGCATCTGTCAATGCGGATGAAGGACAGGAAATGACTTTTAATTTTACTGATCTTAATAAAGGTTACGTTATTTTGTTGAAAGCAGGCCCAACAGAAGATACTGCAAAAGGCTATCTAAGTGAAATTAAAAATTATACAAAAAAAAATAATGTAAATCTTATAGATAATACGAAGGTGACCGTGGGAGTTAATGCTAATACCGATGTTATAATTGAAAATTCTATAGTTACAAAAGATGTAGATAAAAGTTATGTTAATCAAGATTATTTGGTATGGACGATAGATTACAGACCCTATGACATTAGTTATACCGATGCTTATATTAAGGATATTCTTAATCCGGGTATCGACCTAAGAATTGATAGTGAAGGTGAATTGCTGATTAATGATGCTGCGACCGGAAAGAAGAATATACAAATATTTGAATTGAAGCTGAATAAAGATGGATCATATACGGAAGATACTGAGTTAACTCTTCCTGATAAGAATATATTAACGTATGATAATGAAATGCGGACTCTTAAGTTTTATCCTCCGGATTCAAGCCAGTCTTATCGATTGATTTATTATACCGATATAACTGGAGACGGAAAGGATATAAATAATACGGTACAATTTGTTAAATCCACAGGATCTCCTGTATCCAGACTCTCGGCATTCAGCCTCGCAAGCTTCGCATCCGGCGCGTTGTATCAAAGAAACGGCTGGTTTGAAATAACAAAAACAGATGGAGATACGAATCTTAGAATACCAGGTGTTAAATTTGTATTATATTCTTCCAATGGAGTAGTTATAAGAGAAGGAATTACTAATGCAAGCGGAGTTCTTTCTTTAAAAGCTCTGCCGGATGGTGATTACATCCTAAAAGAAACAGAAGTACCGACGGGATATACTCCTTCGGAAAAAGAATATATGGTTCATGTGGAAAAGAATGGATCGGGTATTCCTGTAACAAGCATAGACGGTACTGTCGAAAATAATATCGATATTAAGAATTATAAGGATGGCACGACAGGCAATCTTTTGATTTCGAAAGCGGTGGCTGGTTCAGGTGCCGACCTTTCAAAAAAATTTGAATTTACATTACTCTTGAATGATAAAAACGGCATAGAACTTACATCGGCATATGCATATAATCTCTTTGATAAGGATAATAAAATTGTAAAGGGTGGAGTGGTTAAAAGCGGAGATACCTTTGAATTATCTAATTTGGAAAGCTTTAAAGTATTAGATTTACCTATGGAGAGTACCTATAAGGTAGAAGAAGAGGATTATTCTTCAGAAGGTTATGTCTCGATGGCATTAGGTGATGCGGAAGGGACTGTAGAAGTTGATAAAACAAAAACGGTATCATTTTCGAATATTAAAAATATCGGAGGATTGGTCGTTCAAAAAATAGTTTCGGGCAGCGGAGCAGATTCTAATAAGGAATTTAATTTCAAAATAGAATTCAATGCTACCGGTTCCTATTCCTATACCGGTCTGGGCGGTGTACCTGACGGAACGATAACTAACGGTGGTACTATAAAGTTAAAACATGGCCAAAGTATATCTATAGATGGTCTGCCTGAAAATACGACTTATAAGATTACCGAAGACGACTATTCCGGTGAAGGATATATCACTACAAAAGCAGGAGATACGGGAATAATAGAAAATACGAAAACCAGTGCCGCTGTCTTTAGAAATGCGAGAAATATAGGTGAACTCGTTATTCAAAAAACTGTAGAAGGAAATGCCGGAGACAAAACTAAAAAGTTTGAATTTAATGTAAATTTTAAAGATGCGAACGGCTCTTATTCTTATTCAGGAAATGGAGTTTCTAACGGAACGATAGCGAGCGGTGGAAAGATTGAGCTTTCTGATGGACAATCTATTACAATTCATGATCTTCCTGAAGGAGCAAAATATGCTGTAACTGAAAAGGACTATTCTGAAGAGGGCTATGTTACAACGAAAAATGCGGATACAGGATTGATAAAGGATGGAATAACAAGTACTGCATCTTTCATTAATTCTAAAAATAACGGAGTTCTTTCTATTGCTAAGACGGTTGCAGGAAACAGAGGAAACAAAAGCAAGGAATTCGAATTTACCGTCACTTTCAATACGAGTAAGACTTATTCTTATACGGGTATAGGATTGGATAACGGAACGATAGCGAGTGGGGATATAATCAGGCTCGCGGACGGACAGTCTATAGAGATTACCGGGATTTTGGAAGGTACATCGTATACCGTAGAGGAAGCTGATTATTCTTCGGAAGGGTATGTGAAGAAATCTACTGGTGAAACCGGAATTATTTCGAAGGATACGGCCAGTGTGGCGCATTTTACAAATACATATAACGTAGATGAGTCTAATGGCGGCAGTAAGGATCCTGAAGATCCGGATAATACTACTTCTTCCAAGTCTTCCGTAGTTCCTAAGTACAAGACAGGCGAGGTGCCTGATCCCAACGGAAAGGACGCCCCTGACAAGATTATCTTGGTGGATAAGGACGGCAATGTTCTGGGAACATATACAAGAGTGCAGAATGCCGATGGTACTTACTCATATGTGGATGAAGACGGTGTACTCTTGCCGGCATCTTCTATTGCCAAGACAGGGGACGGTATGCCTCTGATACCTATTATTATTGTTACGCTGATTGCGGTTGTCGGAGTGATGGTGCTCTTTTTATACAAAAGAAAAATTTTTGGCTATTACTATGATTCATAAGTACAAAAGATATGCAAAAAGTACAAAAGAAAAAGCGATTGATCTATGTATTGGAATTCTTTGTGTAATTGTCGTTGCAGGATGCCTGAGCGTTGGAATTTATTTCTACTCGCTCTCCCACGATGCAGCAGAATTCCATAGATTGATTGAAACAGCCGATGGCAGGAGCACGGCTCCCATGGATTTATCCGGGGATGTGCCTCTTGCCGGGGCAGAAAGCAAAGGTTTTATTGATTTAACGGCGTTGCAGCAGGAAAATAGTGACATCGTAGGTTGGATTACGATTCAGGATACGATGATAGACTATCCGGTAATGTATACGCCAAAGGACGGAGAATATTATTTGCATAGGAATTTTGTGCAAAAGTATTCATTGTCAGGGGTACCTTTTATAGATGCAGCCTGTTCCGTCACCCCACGCTCCGACAACGTAATCGTTTATGGCCACAATATGAAAAACGGTTCTATGTTTTCAGGCCTCTTATCCTATCAGGATAAAACGTATTGGAGAGCGCATAAAAAAATCCTCTTTTATACATCCGAAGAGGTACAAGAATATGAAATTCTGGCAGCCTTCCCCATAGACGCCGCCGATAATTCACAAGTAGAAAAGTATTTTTTTGTGAATCTATCTGGGGAGAAGGAATTTGACAGCTATATCGAAGAAGTAAAGAAGAAATCTCTTTACCAAACCGGAGTAGATGTGCAGTACGGCGACAGATTTCTCACTCTCTCCACTTGCTCTTATCATACTGAAGATGGAAGGTTTCTTGTAATAGCCAAGCAAAGCTAAGAAATTAAATTAACAAATCGGATTTACGTAATTGAATTAAAAATAGCTGATCTGAACTTTTTGCAAGAAGTCAAATCAGCTATTTTTTTGCTGCATAATACACTGCTAGAAAAGAATAAGATAGGAAAACTACAGATCATATGATAAAATAATCCTAAAATAAATCACATAAAAACCGATATAATTTCTAAATATAATCACATTGCCAAAGGAGATAAGAATGCCGGTTAGTATAACGAAAAACAAAGTAAGCGAACAGTGCATTGAGCAAATGATTTGTAAAGCTTTTCCGCAAGAAAAAATAAAAAATATGGTTGAATTGACGGAAGGCTTTTTCAACGTCGCATTTAAGATAAGCTTAGAGAAAAGGGATGTGATATTGAAGATTGCACCTCCTCCGGATGCGATTATAATGACTCATGAAAAAGATATTATGCTAAGTGAAGTGAATGCAATGAAAATGATGGAGGAGCAATCCGTTGTTCCTGTACCGCGGGTATTATTTTATGATAACGGATGTGAAATATGTGAAAGCGGTTATTTTTTCATGGAGAAGCTGGAAGGCAGCAGTTTTTCAAGCATTGCTGACAAGATGACGCAAGAGGAAAAGGATGAGATTTTCTTCCAAATGGGGAAGTACACGAAAGCGATTAACAGTATTGAAAATGATGTCTTCGGTTATTACGGACAGAAAGAAAAACAAGGAACTAATTGGTATGAGGTATTCTGTTCGATGGTGATGGACACTTATTCCGATGCAAGACGTAAGAATATCTCCATACCGGTTTCCGAGGAAAAGGTATTATCCATGCTGAAGGCCGACAAGAAGATATTTGAAGAGGTGAAGAAAGCGAAGTTCGTTCACTGGGATATATGGGCTGGGAATGTATTTGTTGAAAATACTACAGTAACCGGGATCATCGATTTCGAAAGGTGCCTATGGGCCGATGAACTTATGGAAGTAGGATTTAGGACTTATGGGTTGGAAAAAGCTTTTTTTGAAGGTTATGGAATCGAAGGATTGAGCTGCTCGCAGCTGAAAAGGGCAAAATGGTATGATATTTACCTGTTTTTAATTGCTTGTCTGGAATGTGATTATAGGATGTATGACAATAAGGGCATGTACGAATGGGGAAGCAAAATGCTTAAGAAGAGTATCGATGAAAAAGCAACTTCCTAATAAAAACAATAATTGAGAGAAGCAGAGCAAGAATTATATAGTAAAGCAAAAATTGATAAATTATAATGATTTTACTAAGGTATTGGATTGGAGGTAATTATGGGAAGTGTTCGTAATCCGTTACTTAAGGGATTTTATCCGGATCCGTCGATTTGCAGAGCCGGAAAGGACTATTATATTGTGAATTCTACATTTTCTTATGCGCCGGGAGTCCCTGTTTTTCATAGCGGGGATTTGGTGCATTGGGAGCAGATCGGTCACGTGCTGGTGCGTGAAGAACAGCTTTCCTTGAAGGGTGCGGGAATGTCTCAGGGAATTTATGCCCCGTGTATCCGGTATCATGAGGGTACATTCTATATGATTACAACGAACGTGTCCGGAGGGGGGAATTTTTATGTGACAGCTAAAAAACCGGAAGGGCCTTGGTCGGACCCTATCTATTTAAAAGATGCGCCGGGAATCGATCCAAGCTTGTATTTCGAGGGGGAGGATTGTTATTATATCGGGCAGCGCGGCAAAAAGGATTCGAGATATTACGGTGATTGTGAAATATGGATACAGAAATTGGATCTGAGCAAAGGAGAATTGACAGGAGAAGTCCATGTAGTGTGGGATGGATCCATGAAAAATGCCATTTGGGCGGAGGGTCCCCATTTATATAAAAGGGGAGAATATTACTATGTGCTCATAGCGGAGGGCGGAACCAGTTATGAACATAGTATCTGCTTCGCAAGAAGTAAGGATATATTCGGTCCTTATGAGGCTTGCCCTTATAATCCGGTACTCACCCATAGACATCTTGGACATGATGCGAAAGTACAGAATGTGGGTCATGGGGATATCATCGAGACGCCGGAGGGCCTTTGGTATATCGTTATGCTCGGAACGAGGCCGGAGGAAGGGTATGCTCCCCTTGGCAGGGAGACCTTTTTTGCTGAACTCGTATGGGAGAACGACTGGCCGATCGTTAATCCGGGAGAAGGTAAGCTGACGGAGGTTCAAGAAGTTCCTTTTGCTTTAGAAAGGGAAGTAACTGCTCTTGGCAATAGAGGGAATATTGAATGGAAAGATTCCCTGGATTATAGATGCGTCTTTTTCCGTTTTCCGGAGAAGGACATGTATCGAATGGAAGAGGGCGGAAGGCTCGCGCTTAAGGTCCTTCCTCAAAATATATTAGATGAGCTGTCTCCTGCTTACATTGGAGTGAGAGTTACTTCCAGAGACTTTTCCATGGAAACGACGATGGAATTTATTCCTTACGGCGGGCAAGAGGCGGGGCTAGTTTACTTATATAATGAAAAAAATTATGTTCGTTTTACCGTAACGGCTTCAGATGCCTCCGTTAATGGAAGTAAGGTGAGAATAATAAAGACGGAAAAAGAAAAAGAGACCGTCTTATTTGAAGAGGAGGCAGCAAGCTCCTATAGGCTGAAAATGCACGTAAAGGGGCTCTCGCTAGTTTGCATAACGGAGGGAAGGACACTGCATAGTACCGATATCCGCGGTCTTACCTCGGAGGCTGCCGGAGGTTTCGTTGGTTGTACCATGGGTATCTATGCGACGTCCAATCATGATGCTAATAACGGCAATTATGCCCGTTTTACACAATTGATTCTTACCTAGGTATTTGATTTTATGAAATGGTATACATGCTCCGAAACTCCGTGGGCGTACAATTCTTAATGATCTTGAACATCCTGATAAAGGAAGAGAGGCTTGAGAATCCTGAATTCAAGGCAACGTCCGTTATTGTATACTGAGGATTCGCAAGAAGCTTTTCTGCCGTAGCAATCCTTTTTTGGTTTAAATATTTATAAAAGGACACGTTAGTGAACTGCTTAAATAGCCTTGTAAAGTGGAACTTAGAGAAACCCGCAAGGCTGGCTGCGTCATCCAGAGTCAGGTTTTCCGTGCAGTGAGCGCTTATATAATCGCATATATACATAAATTTTTCGGTATATTCCTGCTGCTTATTATTCGTAACGTCAAATGTCTTTCTATTTTCCGTATAACTGCGTCCGATCAAAATGAGAATGGAAAGAAGTTTTCCGTAGATAGCTGCCTCCGAAAGAGGAGTGTTTTTCAGATATTCATCTTTGATTTCCAATAACAAAGCCTGAACCTGTGGATGGATCTGAGGATACTCCTCCGGAGTTATGACAATGACAGGAGATAATATGGATAGTACAGTTTCCAATTCTCTTATCTCACGAAGGACAGATATGTCCGGCTGAAAAATAATTCTTCTGCCCTTTTGAGGTGCATATAAGGTATGCAGGCAGCAGGGACATATAAGAATAATATCGTTTTCCCGCAGCACAAAGGTATGCTCACAGCATATGACCGTATATGTGCTTTCAGTGGGCATTATAATCTCGAGAGGTGTATGCCAGTGAGGCGGATAGTCTTCATATTTATTGTTATCATAAAGTCTTAAATTCGTGTTTTCTTTAAAATTTACAGTTTCATAAATACCTTTTAAATTCTCAATCATATCGGTCACTTCCCCTGTTTATCAATCAAAAAGTAATTAATAGTGTATATGACAATTTTTATGAGTTAATTATTGCCAAATTATAAATAAAAAACACCTAACAATTTAATAAAATAGTAGCAATACAAGACAAAAAAGTAAATATATTAAATCCATAATTAATTTTATTTGTTAAATATGTTATAAAAACAAGTTATATTATAGTATATTTTGACAATAATAATAATTTTAATATAACTAAAATAGCAATAATTAATAATTATAAGGCAATTATTCGAAAGAAAGAGTAAAAGCAGTATGTTATTTTAAAGTTACAAAGTTATGAAGTTGCCAAAAAGTAAAAATAGGGAGGTAAAGTAAATGAAGAAAAAATTATTGTCATTGTTACTGTCGGTTGGAATGATTACAAGTCTTTTGTCAGGATGCGGCGTATCTACGGATACGGGAAGTACGGCACAAACCGAAAGCAGCAGTACAGAGACTACCGATGCGGCTGAGACGGGAACAAAAACTGAAACGGCTTCAACCGGAGAAGAAGTGGAAATCACATGGATGTTTTGGGATGACCTAGAGGCTACGGAAGATTTAATTACCAAAGGTTATAAAGAGGTTATCGACAGATTTAATAATGATTATGCAGGAACCTATCATGTTAACGTTATAACTACGAATCTGGAAGAGTATGATACAAAACTGAATGCTCTTATCGCAGCGAAGGATACGCCGGATATATTCATTTGTAATCCGGGACCTAATCTGACACAGTACGTAGATGCGGGCGTTGCGGCTGATTTAACGGATATACTTACGAACCAGGAAAAGGATTGGTATAACAGCTTCAGTGGAGGTATCTTCGAAAGAATTACATATGACGGAAAAATAATGGCTGTTCCAACGAATTTTGCGGCTGCTTGTGTATTCTACAACACGGAGATATTTGAAGCAGCGGGTGCGGAAGTTCCTTCCACCTATGAGGAATTGCTAACAGCGTGTCAGAAAATCAAAGACACGGGATATACTCCTATTTCCTGCTCCGCAGGAACGGCATGGTGTTTATCCATGGTAGCGGGTTATCTTTGTGATCGTGTCGGCGGCCCTGATAATCTTCAGAAAATTGCAGAACATCAGATGGAATGGACAGATCCTACTTTTATCGACGCGGGCAATAAGCTGAAAGAGTTATCCCAATACTTCCAGGCAACGGCTGCAGGCGATTCCAATGATCAGGCAACGGCCGCATTCTATAACGGCGAAGCGGCAATGCTTATCCAGGGCTCTTGGGCTATAGCTCAGGTTAACGGTAATAATCCTGATTTTGAGCCCAAATGCGGTGTGTTCCAATTTCCGGCGGTTACCGGAGGAGCTGACCCGAATCGCATGATCGTTAAGACAGATAACCTTGTTATGAGCTCTTCTACAGAACATCCTGATGCGGTAATTGCATTGATGAAATATTTTACGGATGATACAGCGCAGAAATATACGGCAGAGGTGGGAGGAAAGATTCCGGTTGTAACCAATGTGGAAATCGATTACTCCAAGGCGCCTGCACAGTTATCCTATGTTCAGGATATCCTTGCTAATATGACGGGTACTTTCGGCTTCTATAATGAATCCCTGGCGAGTGTGGAAGCAGGAGATGTTTTCGATAACGCTATGGTAGATATTTTCCTCGGAAATGCTACTTCGGAGGACGCGTTCCAGAAAGTACAGTCCTTCTATGAAAAAAATGTCTGGAATTAAAAAGTAACGAATATTAAGAAGATATACGGGGCTTGAAATTTAGTCCCGTATTCTTTTAAAAAAGCATCGGGAGGTGGGTTCCCTAATGGAAAAGATTTTAAAAGATAAAAAAGCGATTGTCATTTTTATTGCACCCGCATTTCTTTTATTTACACTTGTTTTATTTATTCCTATTATACAGGTATTTTATTATTCCTTGTGTGACTATAATGCGCTGACAAAGCCGGAATTTGTCGGACTTAAGAATTATATCAATTTATTTACGGACGATGAAACGATGAGGACAGCTCTTAAAAATTCATTATTCTTCATGATATTTTCAGCTGTTTCACAGCAGATTACCGGATTGCTGTTAGCGGTTTTTCTAACGAATATAAAGCATGGAAGGAACTTCTTTAAGAATGTTTATTATCTTCCCTGCGTTCTCTCTTCAGCAGCTTTGGGTTTGCTTTGGGCATTCATGTTTAATCCCAAGATGGGAATCAATCAGATGCTGGCCTACTTCGGCGTAGAAGGTCCGATGTGGCTTTCTTCTACAAAGGGATTTATCGTTCTGCCTATGTGGGTTATCGCCTGCATTGCACTCTGGCAGTATGTAGGATCGACAATGATGCTCTACATAGCACAAATCAGCGGAATATCAAAAGAATTATACGAAGCCTCGTATATTGACGGTGCGTCCAAGGGACAGACCTTCCGCTATTTGACGCTTCCGCTTGTAAAACCGATGGTGACCATATCCTTGTCGTTAAATTGCATCGGTTCCCTGAAATTTTTTGATTTAGTCTATAATATGACACAAGGCGGTCCTAATCATAGTACAGACGTGCTGGCAACGCATTTATACACGCAGGGCTTCCAATATTTCAAATACGGCTATGCAAGTTCCATATCCGTCATATTGCTGGTTCTCTGTTTAATAGTATCTTTTCTTATCAATAAATTAATTAAAGCAGAAACTTATGAAAGTTAGGGGGATGAAGGTATGATTAATAAAAATAAAAAACCGGTCAGCCCGATTTCAATCATCATATATGTAGTATTACTGCTGTTGGTCTTAGTATATTTGGTACCTCTTCTATGGATGGTAAACGTTTCCTTAAAAACAAATGCGGAAGTATTTGCTTCTCCCTTCGGAATGCCGGAAATATTACAGATTGGAAATTACATTTTTGCATGGACTAAGGGCTATCTGGGAAGGGCTATGCTCAATTCTCTGATTGTATGTGTAATTGCGCTGATCGTCAGCATGTTTTTCGGTTCTATGGCTTCTTTTGCCATCGCGAGGATGAAATGGAAGCTGTCCGGACTTACGATGACATATTTTATGATAGGAATGATGGTACCTGTACACTGTGTACTAATTCCTCTGTTTGTGCGGTTTTCCAATCTCGGATTGACCAATTCGCTGGCGGGTTTGATTCTGCCTTATATTACGTTTTCTCTTCCGATGACCATATTTTTACTGGTAGGATTTTTTAAGGGCATGCCGAGAGAAATGTTTGAAGCAGCATGTATCGACGGATGTAATATTTATCAATGTTATTTTCAAATAGCGATACCTCTCTCCAAGACAGGTATGAGCGTAGCGGCACTTATGACCTTCGTAGGAAACTGGAACGAGCTTTTACTGGCAATGGTATTTATATCCGATACGACCAAAAAAACTCTGCCGGTAACCCTGACCTATTTTGTAGGGCCATACTCGACGAATTATGTTCAGATGTTTGCAGCGGTCATTATTGCAATAGCGCCTACGATTCTCGTTTATTGCATGTTCAGCAACCAGATCGTAGACGGATTAACGGCAGGTGCGGTAAAGGGTTAAATTTAAAAAGATAAAAGCTTGGAAAGGTAAGGTAAACAATGACGAGGGAAGAAGCGAGGCAGAAGGCTACCAAGCTGGTTGCAGAAATGACGATAGAAGAGCGCGCCGGGCAGTTAAGATATAATTCACCAGCAATTCCGAGGTTAAATATACCTGCTTATAACTGGTGGGGGGAGGCGTTGCATGGGGTGGCACGCGCCGGTACTGCGACAGTTTTCCCACAGGCAATCGGTATGGCGGCAGCCTTTGACGAAGAATTGATATATGAGATTGCTGATTGCACTGCAACAGAAGGAAGGGCAAAATATAATGGATATTCTGCTCACGGTGACAGGGATATTTATAAAGGGCTTACCTTTTGGTCACCTAATGTAAATATTTTTCGAGATCCCAGATGGGGAAGAGGGCATGAGACTTACGGAGAAGATCCTTACTTGACTTCAAGGCTTGGTGTAGCCTTTGTCAAGGGCTTGCAGGGGGATGAAGAGGTAATGAAAGCGGCGGCTTGCGCGAAGCATTATGCAGTTCACTCCGGTCCCGAAGCTCTAAGGCATGAATTCAATGCCTTAGCTACGCCTAAGGATTTGGAAGAAACCTATCTTCCTGCCTTCGAAGCGCTTGTAAAGGAAGCGGAGGTAGAAGCGGTAATGGGAGCTTATAACCGGGTAAACGGAGAGCCTTGCTGCGCAAATAAGATGCTGATGCAGGATATTCTTCGCGGCAAATGGGAATTCGAAGGACATTTTGTCTCAGATTGCTGGGCACTTAAAGATTTCCATGAACATCATATGGTTACATCATCGGCGAAGGAATCTGCGGCAATGGCATTAAACGCCGGCTGCGATCTTAATTGTGGAAATATATATCTTCATATATTAAAAGCTTTTCAGGATGGACTAGTAACAGAAGAAGCGATTACCAGGTCCGCTGTCCGGTTGTTTACTACCCGTTTTCTTCTTGGATTATTTGAAAAAACCGAGTACGATAAAATACCGTTTGAAAAAGTAGAATGCGAGGAACATTTGGCGCTTGCGGATAAAACAACAAAGGAAAGCATCGTTATGTTGAAAAATGACGGAATCTTGCCTTTGGATGTGGATAAGTTGAAAACTATCGGAGTAATAGGTCCCAATGCAAACAGCAGGAAAGCGCTGATCGGCAATTATCATGGAACCTCTTCGAGATATTTTACCGTACTGGAAGGTATTCAGGATTATGCCAGGGATAAAGTCCGCGTTTTATATTCAGAGGGATGTCAGCTATCGGAGGAAAGAACGGAAAAGCTGGCTTTTGCTAAGGATAGATTGGCTGAGGCGCTGACTGTGGCAGAACATAGCGATATTGTTATTCTTTGTCTTGGCCTGGATGAAACGTTAGAGGGAGAAGAGGGAGACACCGGGAACAGCTACGCTTCTGGAGATAAAGAAGATTTAAGGCTTCCAAAGCCGCAAAGGGATTTAATGAAGGCGATAGAAAAAACAGGGAAACCGGTAGTGTTCTGTCTAATGTCAGGAAGCGATATCGATCTGAGTTTTCCTGCCAGCCATTTTGGTGCGATATTGCAACTGTGGTATCCCGGTGCCCGCGGAGGGAAAAGTGCTGCCGATATTATATTTGGCGAGGTATCTCCTTCCGGTAAACTTCCTGTAACCTTCTATGAAAGCGTGGAAGAGCTTCCTGAATTTACGGATTATAGCATGAAGGGAAGAACATACCGCTATATGGAGAAAAAGGCACAATTTCCGTTTGGCTTTGGACTGACTTATGGAAAAACACAGGTTATGGGAATTGAGGTAATGGAAATCGATAAAAACGGTATATGTGTTGAAGTCATGGCAGAAAATCAGGGAATTGTAGATACCGACGATGTAATTCAGATTTATATAAAAAACCTAGATTCAAGATTTGCTGTTAGAAATCCGGCCTTGTGTGCTTTTAAAAGAGTGCATATAAAGGCAGGAGAAACGTTAAAGCAAAAACTGACTATCGATAAAAAAAGCTTTACTGTTGTTAACGATGAAGGAGAACGTTTCTATGACGGCAGTAATTATATTCTGTATGCAGGCATGAACCAGCCGGACGCAAGAAGTGCGGAACTGACGGGAATAAAGCCGATAGAAATGAAATTACAAATTGAATTTTAATTAAAAGAATAATTGGAAAAGCAGCTAATTCACCCGATATAAGGAAAAGATTAGCTGCTTCTTTATTTAATATACGAAATAGTATAAAAAATAATATTTTCACGGAATATTAATAGAATAATATGTTAAAAAGGATTTCAATATTTTCTAAGTCGAGATATAATGAAGGTATATCAGGAATATATTCAAAGCCGGCCGGGCGAAACCATTTATTATAACACATAAGAAAGAACAGAAAATGAGAAAGCAGTTAGAGGGACAGATAAATCTCTTCGATATTTTTATTTCTAAGGAATCGGAGAAACCACAAAAATCAGAGGAAGTAAAAAAAGACGGCAAGCAATATTTTGAAGAATGTAAGATGTGCTGGTGTTTCGACTGCAGACACAATGCCGTAAACGAAGGAGTCCCCAGAGAATTCATGGGAGAGTATAAGCCCTGTCCGTCGTGTACGTTTTGTACAGACAGGGATAAAGCAGATCCTTGTGAAATCGGCTCTTATGACAACGGATGTAAGGTTCGTTCCGAAGAGGAAGGAATTTAATGGTAACGGCCAATCAGGGAGGCTTTGGGAATTTCAGAAGATATTTAAAAATGTAATGCTGCAAAAGGAGAAGACGAAATGAAAAAGGAATTTGATGTAGTTGCGTTAGGGGAATTGCTGATTGACTTTACGGATAACGGAGTGAGTGAGCAGGGAAATACAATATTTGAAGCCAACCCGGGAGGCGCTCCATGCAACGTGCTGGCTATGCTTCAGAAATTAGGCGACCGTACTGCGTTTATCGGAAAGGTCGGGGAAGATATATTCGGAACGAAGTTAAAGGGAGTTTTGGAGGAAGTAGGAATCAATACTACCGGCTTGATTGTGGATAAGGATGCAAGGACCACTTTGGCATTTGTTCAGACCTTTGAAGACGGAGACAGAGATTTTTCTTTCTACCGCAATCCTGGCGCGGACATGTTGCTGACAGAAGACGAGATAGATGAAAAACTGATCAAGCATAGTGAGATCTTCCATTTCGGAACCTTATCTATGACTCATAAAGGGGTTCGTAAAGCGACGAAAAAGGTAATCAAAATGGCAAAGGAGCATGGTGCACTGATTTCCTTCGACCCCAATCTGCGTCCGCCCCTTTGGGAGTCTTTGGAAGAAGCCAAGGAGCAGGTAGCGTACGGACTGGGCAAATGCGATATTTTGAAGATTTCCGACAACGAGATTCAGTGGTTTACCGGAGAAGAGGATTACGATAAAGGTATAGAGAAACTGCGAAAGGAATACGGCATTCCTTTGGTCGTGCTGTCTATGGGAAAAGACGGAAGCAGAGCTTATTATAAGGATATCAAAGTGGATAAGCCCGCTTTTGTTCAGGAAAAGACAATAGAGACTACGGGCGCGGGAGATACCTTCGGCGGCTGCTGTCTGCACCATATTCTGAAATACGGTATCGATAATCTGAATGAAGAGAAGCTGGACGAAATGCTTACTTTTGCCAACGCTGCCGCTTCTATCGTTACGACGAGGAAAGGTGCCTTGCGCGTTATGCCCGCTAAGAATGAAGTGGAAGAGTTTATTAGGACCTATTAAGTTATGCCCACCGGATAATCGGGCTTGGAGGACAAGAATGGAAGAAAATAAGATTATTTCTCCGCTAAGCAGCATTCACATGATTCCGATGGACGTAATAGACGGTTTTAAAGTGAGGCCGGGGATGTATGAAATTAACGGGGCAGTGGCAATTCCCTGCGGTGTTAATTTCACGGTACATTCCTTCGGCGCTACCTCCTGCGAACTGCTTTTGTTTAAGAGGATGGAAGAGGAACCCTATGCGGTACTAAGATTTCCCGAAAATTATAAGATAGGAAAGGTATACTCGATGATCGTATTCGGGCTGAAGATCGAAGAATTCGAGTATGCCTATCGTTTGGACGGACCATATAACCCCCAAAAAGGACTTTTATTCGATAAAGATAAGTGCTTGTTAGATATATATGCAAAGGCGGTTACCGGTCAGAGTGTGTGGGGCATGGAGAAAAAAGAGACGGTCTGTTACAAAGCCCGGGTGGTGAAGGACGATTTCGACTGGAGGAATAACGGGCGGCCTTTGATACCTATGGCAGATTTAATCATATATGAAATGCACATCCGAGGACTTACCTATCACAAATCTTCAGGCGTGAAATATCCGGGAACCTTCGAGGGTTTAAGGGAAAAGATACCTTATCTGAAGGAGCTTGGAATAAACGCCGTTGAGCTAATGCCTATCTTTGAATTCGACGAAATGTCCGATTACCGGGAAGTAGATGGAAAGCCTTTAATTAATTACTGGGGCTATAATACTGTCAGTTTTTTTGCTCCGAATACGAGTTATGCAGGAAAGGTTGAATATAACAGAGAAGGTACGGAGCTTAAGGAACTTATAAAGGAACTGAACGACAATGGCATTGAATGTTTTCTCGATGTGGTTTTCAATCATACGGCGGAGGGTAACGAGCAGGGGCCATTCTTTTCTTTCAAGGGTTTCGATAATAATATTTATTACATGCTTACTCCAGAGGGCTATTATTATAATTTCAGCGGGTGTGGAAATACGCTGAACTGCAATCATCCTATCGTGCAGCAGATGATACTGGAATGCCTGCGGTATTGGGTAACGGCATATCACATTGACGGTTTTCGTTTCGATCTGGCCAGCATATTAGGGCGTAACGAGGACGGCTCTCCGATGAGCAAGCCCCCTCTGCTGCAAAGTCTCGCTTTCGATCCTATTCTTGGAAATGTGAAGCTCATTGCCGAGGCGTGGGATGCGGGAGGCCTTTATCAGGTAGGCAGCTTCCCTGCATGGAACCGCTGGGCGGAGTGGAACGGTAAATATCGGGACGATATGCGTAATTTCCTGAAGGGCGATTATGGCATGGCGGACATTGCGGCGCAGCGGATCACCGGCTCCAGGGACCTGTATCTTCCCGAATTCAGAGGTACTAACGCGTCGGTAAACTTTCTGACCTGCCACGACGGTTTTACGTTATGGGATTTATATTCCTACAATATGAAGCATAACGAAGCCAACGGCTGGGACAATACGGATGGAAGCGACGATAACAGAAGCTGGAACTGCGGAGTGGAAGGTGAGACGGAGGATAAGGAAATTCTCGCACTTCGCAGGAGAATGATAAAAAATGCGGCAGCAGTTCTTATGCTGAGCCGCGGAACACCGATGTTCCTGGCCGGAGATGAATTCGGCAATACCCAGTATGGAAATAATAATGCTTATTGCCAGGATAATGAGACCTCGTGGCTTAACTGGGATATGCTGGAGAAAAACAGAGATATCTACGACTTCTTTAAATACATGATTCAGTTTAGGAAGAAGCATGTTATTGTTCGGAAGTTTTCCGGACGATGTTCCTTGGGTTTCCCCGAAATCCATGTGATGGAGCCGGAAGAGAATCTTAAGGTACTGCGTATCGTTTATGCAGGGCGTAATGCTCAGGACGGCATAAATGATAAAGATGATATCGTGTGTCTGGCAATCAATGTATTCTGGGAAGAGCAGGAATTCTTGCTGCCGGGTTTAGTTCCCGGTATGGAGTGGTTTGTAGCGGCAGATACGGGGTTGAAATATCTTGCGGATGGTATTCCCCGGTCGGAGGAGGATATGCCGGAGGTAGCCTGTGGAAGAATGCGGATGATGCCTCGTTCGTTATGTGTGTTTGTGGTAAAAGAAGTGAGGGAATTTCGCATGTGATAAGTGGGTATTTTTAAACATATACATACCACCTGTGGTATAGGCAATTACCTGATTAAAAAATAAAATAAAAGGAGAAAGATTATGGAAAAAGATTTACTGGAAAAAGACATGCTGGGCGGAAACGCCGGAACCTCCATGGAGACGGCTGCAGAAAATGAGGCCGGAACTCAGGAAACGATGGCAGATTACAGCAGGGAGCTGGAGGCTTCTTTCAGAAAGATCGGGGAAGGGGAGATTATATCCGGTACGGTAATTTCTGTGAATGAAGAGGAAGTGATTCTCGATTTGAATTATTTTGCTCAGGGCATCATCAAGGCGGAAGATATGAGTAATGATCCGAAGTTTAATATTCTGGAGGAAGTGAAAATAGGCTCTGTTATTGAGGCTACCGTAATTAAGACAGATGATGGGGCAGGAAATATTCAGCTTTCTTGTAAAGAAGCGAAGGATATTTTATCATGGGATATTTTGAAGCAGTATCTGAATGATGAGAAGGAAATTTCTGTGAAGGTGAGCGAGGTGGTAAACAGCGGAGTTATTGCTTATGCGGAAGGAATTCGAGGATTTATTCCGGCATCACAGCTATCTCTTAGTTATGTGGAGGATTTGGAGCCGTGGATGAACAGGCAGCTTACTGTGAAGGTCATTACAGTGGATGAAGAGAAGAAGAAGCTGGTCTTGTCGGCGAAGGCCGTGGAGAAGCAAAAAGCGGAGACGGAAATTAATCATAAGATTTCTATGCTGGTGCCGGGTACGGTACTGGAGGGAACCGTGGAATCTTTGATGCCTTACGGCGCGTTCATCGCTCTTGCGGATGGACTCAGCGGCTTGGTGCATATTTCTCAGATTTCTTCGAAAAGGATTAAGAAGCCTTCTGAGGTGCTGGCAGTAGGAGATAAGGTGAAGGTGAAGGTGCTGGGCACTAATGACCATAAGATCAGCTTGAGTATAAAGGCTGTGGAAGAGGATTCAAGACCGGATGAAATGGAAGAGAAGGAAGCCGCGGAATATAGCTCAAATGAGGAAATCGGTACGTCTCTTGGAGATTTGTTTAAGAAATTAAAGCTTTAAGTAAGAACGAAAGAAGTAAAATAAAAAAGGAAGTAAGATAAAAATGTCAGTAGAAAGTGTTAAAAAATATTTAAAGCCTTTCGGGCTGGATGACAAGGTCAGGGAATTCCAGGTATCCAGTGCGACGGTGGAGCTTGCGGCTGCGGCTGCAGGCGTTATTCCGGCGAGAATTGCCAAGACGCTCTCCTTTAAAACGAATGACAGCGTTATATTAATTGTTACGTCGGGGGATGCCAAGGTCGACAACAAGAAGTATAAGGCCATATTCGGCACTAAGGCGAAAATGTTAACGCCGGAGGAGGTCATTGCTTATACGGGACATGCTGTAGGCGGCGTGTGTCCTTTTGATATTCCTGATAAAAACGTTAAGGTTTATCTGGATATTTCCATGAAGCGTTTTGAAACAGTCCTTCCTGCGGCAGGGAGCAGCAGCAGCTGTGTGGTAATGACCCCTGAGGAGCTGGAAAGAGCATCGCAAGCTAGAGAATGGATCGATATTTGTTCTATTACTTAAATTTACCGAATTACTGCGGAGGGATAAAAAGTGGCATCGAAAAAAGTGACTATTAAGGATGTGGCAAAGGAAGCCGGAGTATCCATATCTACAGTATCCAATGCTTTAAACGATGTAGATGTTCTGCATCCCGATACAAAACAGCATATTTTAAAGATAGCGGAGAAACTGCATTACATGCCGAATTTGAACGGAAGAAATTTAAAGGCACAGGCGACCAATGTAATCGGACTGTTCATTAACTCCATAAAGGGACCTTATTATGGAGTATTGGCAGATTCCATCTTTCGGGCATGCAAAAAGCACGGATATGAGCTGAATATTTTTATCAGCGACAAATCCAACAATATGATGGCAAATATTTTGGGCAAACGAGTGGACGGTGCCATCGTTTTAAACGGATGGATCAAGGAAGAGCATATAAAAATGCTGGTGGATAACGATATCCCCACTGTGTTCATAGATAGAGAGATGAAAGGAAAGTATATATCCAGCGTTGTGTTTGACTCCTATCACGAGGGCGAACTCGCCGCAAAGTTTTTGCTGGAATTAGGGCATAAGACTGTCGCTTACATGCGAGGTGTGGAGAACAACTTCGACAGCACTGGGCGAGAAAGAGGCTTTATTAACGTATTGAGGCAGGCGGGCATCACTTTGGAGGAAGATTATATCCTGCAGGGTGACTTTGAGCGGGAGGCTTCTTACAATTCCATGAAGGATTTTCTGGAGACGGGGAAGAAGCTTCCTGAAGCTGTCTTTGCCGCCAATGATGAAAGCGCGATTGGTACGCTGGAAGCACTTTTAGAAGAAGGCATCCGTGTGCCGGAGCAGATTAGCGTTATCGGATGCGACGATATCGAAACAGCACGGTTGGTAAGACCTTCCCTCACCACCATCAGAACTTCTTTCGAAAAGCAGGGAGCGCTTGCTGTTGAGCAGCTCGTGGGTCTGATAAAAGGGGAAGAGGAAGGCGGCATCACCATCTTGCATGGGAGAATCATACCGAGAGAATCCACTTGCCCTAGAGAATGACTCAGGGCAGGAGACAGGTTTACGTTTCATCATGGCGGGGATTTTGGGATACTTTCTTAACGGCGAACATAATTGCGGTGGTAATATTGGTTTGTGCCTGAGTGTTCAAAAGCTCAAATCGCGTCATCGCCTCACCAACGCGGGTCACAACATATCTTGGCGGCAGCTCGTTCAATACCAATGCGAGCACGTCAGCGCGGCATCGTTCACAAGTACACATTTTCGATGCCTTCATCAGCTCCGGCAGTTTATATTCAACCATTTGTTCCATCATGTTATTTGAATTGAATTTTTTATTCATGGAGGACGATTTCCTTTCTATCACCAGTACTATCTGTTGCTTGTTTAGAATCAACTATGCTGCTGCCTATTAACTGAGGCCGGAATTCCCTCTTTGCACCTTCTTTTTTTGGTTTTGTATTGATACATCTTTTGATCGGCCTCTTTTAACAAGTCTGTAATATTATAGGCAGAATCAGTACAATTAGAAAATGCCTTAATACCATAGCTGAAGGACATTGTATAAGGTTTTGGGGTCTTATTCCCGAGTTCTTTTAATTTGTCACACATTCTTGTGATGATTTTTTCTGCCGCATCCTCTTCGCTGTTTTTAAAAATAATCATAAACTCATCTCCTCCATATCTGCAAACCACATCCGAATCACGAACTGATGAGAGAAGTACGTTGGCAATAGTTTTAATTGCATAATCACCTTCACTATGACCGTAGTTATCGTTGATGGGTTTCAGGCCATCAATATCGATAAAGGCAATGCAGTGTGTTTTTGAAGAATCGGCCCGGGTCATAATATTCTCCAATTCCTCCAGCCCGGATTTACGGTTATAGGCTCCTGTCATTTCATCAATCGCGGCAGACATTTTTAATTTGCATTCATTAAACTTCCATTTACTGATATTGTCAATCACGTTGAATACGCACACTTGTCCATTTGGCAATAAAAACCTGTCGGATGTAATTTGATACCATGTGCTGCTGCTTTCTTCATAAATCTCCTGATGAATCGGAAAAATATTATTTTCTTTGTCAATTATGATATTTGTTGCAATAAATTTAATTACATTGCTTTTCGTTTGTTCTGAAATGTATTTGATATCTCCAAACATTTCTTTTGCTGAGAGATTGGCGTATATCACACGTCCGTTGCCGTCTACCTCCAAAACTGACACATGAAGAAGATTGAGAGTCTGGAGGATCTGATGATAACGCCAGCTATTGAATGATATTGACATACTGGGGGTTATGCTGTCAGCTTCCTGCGTGGAAAATACCGCTACCTGATCGACCAGTTCATTACATGCATCAAATAATTCACCGGTATTCTCAAATTTACTGACAACATATCCTGACCTCAGCTGCCGCAAACTCCATGTCAAAATAGACAGTTGGGAGTGTAACTGCTTCAATGGACTGGCCATATAGTTATGCCGGGGTGGCACTGGAGTATCCAGCTTACCTTGCGAAAGATCTGTTGCCAGATGATTTATTTCGTTCAAATTCTGAATCAATTGATTCATTTTCGTAACGAGTGCCTGCAGTTCGGGTATAGAGGTATGTACTTCCATTACGCCACACTGCTTGCCGGATAGCAGCTTCTCCAGTACATCTTGCATAGCTATAAGTGTCTTTTGACTGATATCGTCCACCTTCGTTACTTCCTTTCCTGACCATTCTCATATAACTGGTGCAGACTATTTTGGAATTGCGGAAAATCGGCAGGTTCTGTCTCCGGTAGACCAGCAGTCGATTTCTTTTACAATAAATTGACGACTGCTGTATGTTTCGAGAATGCCTGCAATAAATCCCTCATCATAGTCGCACACGGTTTCACCCGAAATAGGCAGGCCTGAACAATCCAGATCTTCTGAAACCGTTAAGGTAAAGGAAAGCGAATCCAAGTCGGCTTTATCAATACGCAGAACGCCAATTTTCAGCTCCTTTAGTTTGTTGGTCAGGTTAGCGATAAAGTAATCGAAGTCGCCGGAAAGATCCAGCACATTTTTTGCCAATTCGGTACCGGCCATATGTCCGGCTGCGCGATATAGGCTGCTGGCGGTCACTTCATCGTATTCCCGGGATAAAATATCTTTCAAGGTATATTGAAACAGACGGTAAATGAGCACCGGCATATCCGGCCCAAGGTTTTTTCTGCCCTCGCCAATATTTCCAAGACCTTCCCAGGTGAACTTGGATGGTTTATTTTCATATTTCATACAGGATTCCTCCTTTAAGGTCAATTGAAATAGAGTACATAGCCGTACTCGCGGTATAAGTATAAAATGGCTAAACAACATTATGGTTTACTATGCACTCAATTTGCCTTTTTTTGTTCCCAATTACATAAGGATATTCGGTGAGAATCATGGATGAACATATGCATACAGAACGACCAGGTACTATTGGACTATGAGAGAATTCTGGCGTCGGGAGGAAGCTTTAGGGATACACACCCTTATTTTGAAGATTCTTTTTAATTGATCTGTTTCTATGAATAGTAGCCCTCCTAATGTTTCAATTGTCTCCTTCACAATTCGTAATCCAAAGCCGTGATAATCTTTATTGTCTTTTGTAGTTTTCGGTTCGCCGTTTTCCATTAACAGTTCACCGTTAAATGAATTGGAAACTTCAACAATCGCCCACTCCTTAGTTCCCCGGCTTATGACCTCAACAAACCGTTCCTGACCGGATACTTTATCACAGGCTTCTATTGAGTTATCTATTATATTTGAGAAAACATGAACAATATCCAGCTCGGTCATTGAAACACTTTCAGGGAGATGAACATGTGCTGAAAAGCGGATACCTTTTTCTTCACAGACGTTGGCCGCATCCTGCAAGATGGCATCCAACAATATATTATTGGAATAGGTTTTGTGAACAAGTACGTCCCGTTGCATCGTATCATGTATATCGTCCAATATTCGGGTGGCTTTTCCATATTCCTGATTGCGTAGCATGGTTTTGACGGAAGCCATCAATTTCTCGTAATCATGCCGGAACATTCGATAGCTTTCTGTAAATTTTCGGTATGACTGATAATGCCGCACCTGGCGGGAAAGCTGTTCTTGCAGCTTGCGGGTGTGCAACTCGTACTCAAGCAATTCGGATACTTTGGCCGTATGGCTAAAGACAAACACCAGCCACACTTTACTTATAATACAGGAACCCAAATATAAGGAAGAAAGCCAGGTTTGCCTGATATCATCATGATACCGCGCATCATTTATGAGCGTGAGAAATAACAACTGGAAAAATAGATAAATGACTACAAATCTAAGCTGAACACTGTTATTGAACAAATACTTTGCTTTATTATCCGGAAGTATTACCTTACGGATGAACAGGCTGACTAGTATGGAAAGAAATATAGCCAATACAAATATTGTATGATAATAAATGTCATTATGAAGAACCTCTTTTATGCTGATATGCAAAGCTATGGAATAAATAGACATGATAATTCCCCGGCTGCTGTATAAGGAAAACATGTAGATGCTGCCTGCATATAAGATTTGCACCCAGTTGCCTCTAAACAACAGATAGAACGCAAACATCATAGAACCCATCATGAGATAGACGCTGAATCGGTGTTCCAGAAACAAATAGGATAATATGGTAACGCCAATATTAATACCAACCGCGGATATATAAAAAATCCAGTGTCTTCTCTTATGCGGAAAGATTGTTTTAAAATATAGAAGGATAAATATATCGTATAAAATAAGTGAAGCGAGCGCTAATAACTGCATATGTTCTGTCCCCCTTATTCATTAGTAATCATGAATACTGGCACGGTTGATATATTCCCGAAACGCCTGCCTGACTTGCTTCATGTATGTAACGCCGATTGGAATTTCCACGCCTGTCTTTAAACCGAGACTGTTTTGTCCAAAATTTGCAATATAGGGCAGATTCACAATGTAAGAACGGTGGATACGGACAAAGCCCTTATGTATCAGCTGGCCTTCCAATTGTTCCATTGTTGAATAAAAGCTGACGGTTTCATTCCCATTGTAATGAACCGTCACGACCCGTTTCCAGATTTCAAAAAAGGATATTTCTTTGATCGGAATCACCTTTTGGACATTGCCTGATTCACAGACAAACATATCGTTTTCCTTTTTTTGAGCCAAAGTTACGGCACGGAGGAAGACTTCTTCAAATCTTACAGTGGAAGTTTTATCTTTCACCAGATAATTGACCGGAGAAATATCGTAAGCATCGAATACATAATCTTCACTCGTGGTCAGATAAATAATTTCCGACTTGCATCCCAGCTCCCTCAGTTTCTTACCGGTATCCATTCCGTTCAGCTTGCCCATGAGGATATCAAGATAGATGATATCCGCCTGATTCGGCGAATCGAACAGATGAAACAGTAACCCCTCGCCGCTATCAAAAGATGAAATTATAACATCTACATTGTTTTTCTTCGATATTTTTTTAAGCAGTCGGGCGTATTGATTAACGGTTTCCTGATTGTCATCACATAGATATATTGTCAACATAATGATTCACCTGCCTTTCCCATCAATCTCAATCAAGGAAATAAAAATATAACAGTAGTATAGCACAAGTTTAAACGGCTTCCTATAAGTTAGAAATAGGTTTGTACAAAAAAGATATTTTGTGATAGAATATTCATTAGATTTCATACCTGCATGAGTAGGAAACACTTATGTTGCCGAGTGCATAAATATAGGGCATGAAAATCACAGTAATATCACAATTATGCTCTATAATAATTATCAATACCATTCGGTGTAATGCTGTGATATCTCTTTTATATGTGATATTAGTATGTTTCGAAATAATGTATAATGTAAAAATGAGGAGGAACTCTCAAATGGCGAAGAACAAGGAGCCACAGACGGATGTTGAACAGAAGTTAAAGACAAAATACGACCGTAAAATGGAAGAAAGAAAGAAACAAGAAATAAAGGACAAGCGCAAGACCAGGATCATGCAGGTTGGTGCAATCGTTATCGGTGTCGGTATCATTGCGGCGATTGCAGGCTCTATTGTTATTTCTGCAGTGGATAAGCATAATGCGATCAACTCTCCTTATGTGACAATAGGAAGTTATGAAATCACAGAGCCGGAATACAATTATTATTACAGTGCCACGGTCAATAACTATGTTTCTACTTATTCTCCCATTCTTTCTTATATTGGTTTAGATACCTCGGTAGATTTCGATGAGCAGCAATATTCGGAGAATCTGACATGGAAGGATTTGTTCGACCAGATGACAGTGGAACAGATTAAGCAGACTAAGGCGTTGCTGGATGACGCTGCAGCTCATGAGTTTACTCATGATACTACTGAAGAATACGCTAACATATTGAGCTCCTTTAGCTCTAGTGCAGAATCCCAGAGTTTATCGCTCAGCGACTTCTATACTACCAGTTACGGACCTTATGCTACGGAAAAAAGATTAGAGCCTTATATCAAGGATAACATTTTAGCGGAAGCATATTATAATGAGCTCCTGAGCCAGAACGTACCTACGGATCAGGAAATAAAAGATTATTATGCAGAGCATACGCAGGAATATGATAAGGTAGATTACAAAAGCTTTATCGTTAAAGCTGATATCGCAGAGGATGCTACGGATGAGGATATCGAAAGGGCGATGTTAGAAGCGAAGAAAAAAGCAGATGCAATGATGGAAGCCCGTCAGGCAGGCGAAGACTTTAAGGCATTGGCTTTGGAAAATGCGGCTGAGGAGGATAAAGAAACCTATCAGGATACAGAGACCGACGCAACTCTTAACGAGGGCAGGGTTTATAGCGGCATAGTGAGCACCATATCCGGCTGGCTTTTTGATGAAGGAAGAGCGGAAGGCGATATTACTGTTTTGGAGGATACTACAGACCATCAATATTATGTTGTGGAGTTTATTAACAGGTATTATGATGATGCTACAGATTCAACCATCTCCGATACGATTTCCGCAGAGAGAGTAGCTCAGTATATTACCGGGCTTGAGGAAAGTTACACCGTAACGGATAACAAAGGCGAGCTGAAATATCTTACCGTAGATCTGAGCGCGGAAACGACGGAAGATGCAGCCACCGCCGAAGATACCACTACTGTCGAAGATGCCACGGAAGCGGATACGGCGGAATAAACAACGAGCCGTATGCTCCTCTAATTGCTACTATGATTAAAAATAAAATCCTGCGAGGACTTTGAGCTTTCCCGCAGGATTTTTTTTATTTACAGAAATGCAAATTTTGAAAAACGCATATACCCTCATAAAAGAACGGGCTCGGATTCCTCCAGCATTCTCTTGACCTTTTCGAGGTGAAGCCCTTCCAACTCTTTTCCGGCACGATTGAGCATTAGAAAATATTTTAATATGTCCTTTGTCTGTGCTTCTTCGGCAATGGCCATACGGATGGGATGGTTTTTGAATATCCGTTTATCCATCCAGCTTAAGTTATTATAAGATTTTCCCTTATATTCAAATTTATTTTCATAGTAATCGATGAGCGCGTTAAGACGCTGCTTACCGTCGATGATTTCGTAATCCGCATTCCGTTTAAGGCGTTCCTCCTTGGGAAGGTGATTTAAAGCAATCTTGCCCAAATCGATATTGTGGAAAATACTGTCGATGAGAAGTTCCTTGTCCTTTTGCTCCCAGACGTCCTCCCTCTGGTAATCCGACTTCGTATCGATGCCAAAATAATAATTTAGATGAAGGAGACTTTCTAAAGAAGAGTTCTGGAAAGTCAGCTTGGAGATCTGATTGTTGGCAAAGCTCGTATTCTCATGTGAAACGGGCCTTATATCCATCCATGGCGCAACCCTGTATATCTGGTATGTATATGGATGTCCGTAATTGTTACTGATCGCTTTGCCGGTAAGACCATATACCTTTCCGTTATATAACACTTCCTTGATGACGCAGTTTTTCAGGCTTGCGTATACTACCTCCTGTCCCACGGTAAAATAATAGGTGGGCTCATTTAAGTATTGCAGAGTCTTTTCTATCGATAAAATACCCTGCTGCCTTTCGTGTGCCAGCCTTTCCTTTAATGTTTGTTTTTTTGTTTTATTATTTTCAGACATTACATACCTCTTATAAAGTTTTTT
>JAEWPN010000015.1 GCA_023399455.1 Bacillota bacterium | reverse complement strand
TGGAGGCGGTAAAGGAAGCCAGGGCTCACGGAGACCTTAGCGAAAACTTCGAATATTATGCGGCGAAGCGGGAGAAGAATAAAAACGAGAGCCGGATTCGTTTTCTTGAGAGGATGATAAAGACTGCGGAGATTATTTCTGATGAATCGAAGGAGGATGAGATTGGCGTTAATAATACGGTAGAGGTGATGTTTGAAGAGGATGGAGCCTTGGAAGTTTATAAAATAGTGACGACTATGAGGGGGAATTCGCTGGAAGGACTTATCAGTACGGAATCGCCGATAGGGAAGGCACTTATAGGGCACAAGGTAGGAGATAGAGTGTGCGTACAGGTGAATGACAGTTTTAGTTATTATATCGTTGTGAAGAAAATAGAAAAAACGGTAGATGATGGGACGGATAAGATAAGGAGTTTTTAAGCAGGCTGCTTCATGGCCGTGGAATTGCACATAAAACTGGCGAAGTCTTCAATAATATTTTAAGATGTATTGACAATCTCGGGAAAAGTTGTAATATGAAAATATAGAGAAAATATTTTAGGAAAAATATTTCTCAAGGTGATTTACAGCAATTCAATAGCCCCTCTCTTAGAGGAAGGAGACTTTTAAGATGAAAAAGAAAATACTGATAATCGGAAGCTTGAATGTAGATATGGTGATCGAGATGAAGCGTATGCCTCTTGTAGGGGAAACGGTTCTTGGAACTCAGCTTAATTATATTCCCGGCGGAAAGGGTGCCAATCAGGCGTGTGCGGCCGGGCGGCTGGCCGGAGATGTGATGATGCTGGGCTGCGTGGGAGAAGACGAATTCGGAGATATACAAAACAATAGTCTTTCGGAAAATGGAGTGGATACCGGCTGTTTTAAGAGAAGCAAGACGCAGAAGACAGGAACGGCCAGCATATATGTAGACGAGAATGGGAGCAACAGCATTGTGGTAGTTGCAGGAGCTAATCAGGAATGTGACGTCTCTTATCTGCAGGAGCATGACGATGCGATAAAGGCTTGCGATTATGTCATTTTGCAGATGGAGATACCTTATGAGGCGATTTTCTATGCGGTAAAACGAGCGAAGGAGCTGGGAAAGACGGTTATATTGAACCCCGCACCGGCGCCGGACTCTCTTCCTGACGAAATTCTGGCGAGGCTTGACTATATTACGCCTAATGAGACGGAGCTTATGAAACTATGCGGACGGAGCGGAGAGACGTTGGAAGATTTTATTGAAGGTGCAGGCGTACTCCTGCAAAAGGGGGTAAAGAACGTGCTGGTTACCTTGGGTGAGAGAGGAGCGCTTCTTGTGAATGAGAGTATGACGGAGATATTTCCTACAAGGAAGGTGGTTTCCGTGGATACGACAGCAGCAGGCGATTGCTTCAACGGAGCTTTTGTGGTAGCGCTTGCGGAAGGGAAGGGGCAGAAGGAGGCGGTGACCTTTGCCAACGCGGCATCCTCCATCGCGGTAACGAGAAACGGAGCGCAGACCTCGATTCCCAGCAGAGAGGAAACGGATGAAGTGCTCAAAAGCATGAGCATATAAAATAGACGAAGGAAGGCATGAGGAGAACCTCGTGCCTTTTTATGCTTAATATCGGGATAATCGGGGAAACGTACAGCTCGTTGTTAGTAACAGGAAAAATGTGGTATAATATTTAAAAATTTTGCTCACGAAAGGGGAACCTCGTATGAATATAAAAGACATTGCCAATTTATGCGGTGTGTCACCATCTACCGTATCCAAGATTCTACACAATAAGGATGCGGATATCAGCGTGGAAACGAGAAAAAAGGTTTTGGAAATCATTAAGGAATACCAGTATGTTCCTTACTCCAAGGTAATAAACAGTGCGGCTCCCAAGACGAATATGATAGGTGTGCTTCTGGCCGAGAATACATACGGCGTACAAGACATGCTTTACAGCATCGAAAAAGCGGCTTCCAAAAACGGATATGGCATCATGCTGTGCAATACGGCACAGGATGAGAAAAAGGCGGAAAAGTATTATCAAATATTTAACAATAAAGGCGTGGACGGCATTATCTCCATTTGTCAGGACACAGAGCCACCGGAGGAAATGAAGATACCCATCGTGCGCATCCAAAATAGAGAGCGCGAAATAAAAAACGCTGCTGCGGATCTTTATTTCGATATGAAAGAGTCCGGATACCTTGCGGTCAGTTACCTTCTTGAAATGGGGCATGAGAGAATTGCATGCCTTTTGGAAAAGGATGAGGAGGACATAAGGGAGGGATACCGGGGAGCATATAAGGAAAGGTTTGTTTCTCCGGATGAGGAATGGATTTTCATGGGTACCGAGGAAGAAATCGAAAGAGAGGGAATTGCTAGGTGCCTGAAGGCGGATGTGACGGCCATCGTATGCTCCAGTGCAGAGATGGGAAATGCCGTTTATGAGAAAGTCAGGGAGCGGGGAGATGGAATTCCGAATAAAATGTCTGTTATCAGTACAAGGGACAGTGCTCTTGCGGAAAAGATTTATCCGAAGCTGACGGCCGTACATGTGCCTATGGATGAAATCGGTGCGCGGGGAGTGAATGTCCTGATTCAAATGATGGAGGACAGAAAGTCCGCTCATGAGTTTAAGGAGAAGATTTCCCAGCATATATGCGAAAGAAGCAGTGTTTCAGCGCCGTCAGGACATGAACGGGGCGGGAAAATCGTGGTGGTGGGCAGTATGAACATGGACTGTATGATCGGCGTAAGCCGTATTCCGACGGTGGGAGAGACGGTAAAGGCGGGAAACATCATATCCCTGCCCGGAGGAAAGGGAGCGAATCAAGCGGTAGGAGCCGGTAAGCTGGAGGGTCTTGTCTATATGATAGGAAGACTTGGAAACGACAGCGACGGAAAAACGATATATAACAGCCTGGTAAACAGCGGAGTAAAAACAGAGGGGGTCGTCTTCGATGATTCGGTCTCTACGGGAAGGGCCTATGTTAATGTCGCATCGGGAGGAGACAGCACCATCGTCATCTATCCCGGAGCCAATGCGAAGCTGGATTGCAGTCAGATAAACCAATACGAGAGACTGCTGGAGGGTGCTGCTTACTGCCTTTTGACCTCGGAGATTCCGGAAGAAACAGTAGAATACACGATTGAAAAATGCAGGGAGATGAAGGTCCCGGTCATACTGAAGCTTTCGGCTGTGGAAAGAATGAGGGAAAGTTTGTTTCAGGATGTCGATTATTTCATACCTAACGAAAAAGAGGCTGAACTTCTGGTTCCCCAGGCATCATCGGTGGAGGAGAGGGCTGATATATTCATAAAAAAGGGTGTTAAAAATGTAATTATAACTTTAGGGCAAAAAGGCTGCTACTTAAAAAATGCGAAATATCAGGGATTTGTGCCTACAGCAGGCTTTCATCCGGTGGACAGTACCGGAGCAGCGGATGCCTTCATCAGTGCGTTGGCTGTTTCTTTAAGCGAAGGCAATGAAATAAGGCAGGCAATCAGCTTCGCCTCCTATGCGGCGGGCATCAGCTCCACAAGGCAAGGGGTACAGCCGGCCATGGTGGATAGAAGAGAGCTTTCGCTGTATCAGGAAGAGATAGAAAAACTCTGTGCGGGGGCGCTTTCCGATTAGGAAAAGAGGTTACTGTGAACGCAGTGAACAGTAACAAAAGAGGAGCCGGGAAAGGATAAATCGAATTAAGAAGTAGAAAAATATATGGATATAAAGTATAATGAATAGATAACGAAACGGACTAAATGTCTGTTTATAGTTTACACCCCTTGGGGTGGCGGGTACGAAAGGCTGAAGACATGATTATAGAAAACCTATTTAAAGAAAAAAGACCCGTGCTGTCTTTTGAAATATTTCCTCCGAAGAAAGAAGCGGCGCTTCTAAGTATCGATGAGACGCTTTCTACATTGGCGAAGCTGAATCCTGATTTTATCAGTGTGACTTTCGGAGCGGGAGGGAGCGGCGGCAAAAATAAAACCGTAGAGCTTGCGAAAAAAATAAAAGAAGAATACAAAATAGAGCCGCTCGTACACTTAACGTGCATAAATCACAGCGAAGAAGAAATACGTGTTCTTCTTAAGCAGCTTGAGGCAGCACAGCTTAAGAATATACTGGCGCTTAGAGGCGACATTAATCCCGAGGTTTTCCCCAGGCATGATTTCAGATATGCAGGAGAACTGGTGGAGTTCATTAAGAAAAACGGAGATTTTCATGTGAGCGGAGCCTGCTATCCCGAGACCCATCTGGAGGCGGCAGATCCCATAAGCGATATACGCAATCTTAAGAAAAAGGTGGATGCGGGAGCCGGGCATTATGCCAGTCACGAACAAAGCGCAGATAGAGAAGATGGTGACCATGTGCGGAGCTTCTCTGCCTCCTAAGCTGGCAAAAATTCTGAATAAATACGGCGGTAATAAAGAGGCTCTTTTCGATGCGGGAATGGCATATGCCATCGACCAGATCGTGGATCTGCTTTCGAACGAAGTGGAAGGCATACATATTTTTACGATGAATAATCCGGTAGTGGCTCGTAGAATATGTGACGGAATTAAGAATCTGATTTAATGGAGAGGTGTATAATAATATATGGGCAAAGCAGCGCTTGTTAGCGGAGCGTCCCGCGGTATCGGCCGTGCCGTAGCAAAGAGTCTGGCAGAAGCAGGATATGATTTGTACTTGACATGCAGGCAGTCGGAAGAGAAATTATTAGAACTGAAAGATGAGTTGGAAGAAAATTACAATATTCATTGTGCAGCATATATATGTAATATGGGGAGCTATGAAGAAGTAAGCGGTCTTTTCGGTCATATTCCCGATTTGGATGTACTGGTGAACAATGCGGGCATTTCTTATATCGGTCTTTTGTCTGAAATGGAAGTTTCCAGGTGGCAGGAAATAATAGATACCAATTTGAGCTCCGTATTTTATACCTGCAAGCTTGCGATCCCGCTTATGCTTAAAAAGAAATCAGGAAGGATTATCAATATATCTTCGGTATGGGGAAGCGCGGGTGCTTCTATGGAGGTGGCTTATTCTGCCTCCAAGGGCGGAGTGAACAGCTTTACCAAGGCGTTGGCAAAGGAACTGGCCCCCAGTCACATTTGTGTGAATGCGTTGGCCTGCGGCGTAATTGATACGGATATGAACCAGTGCTTTGACGAAGCGGAACGCAGGGCACTTACAGAAGAAATACCGGCAGATCGTTTCGGACGGCCGGAGGAAGCGGCGAAACTCATCCTGCAGATCATCGATGCACCCGAATATATGACGGGACAGATTATAACGATGGACGGCGGATGGTGTTGAAATAAGAAAGAATAGAGGGATGACTATGTACGATTTAGTGATTATCGGATCAGGACCGGCAGGGTTGTCGGCGGCAATATATGCGAAAAGAGCAGGTCTCAAAACCTTGGTTTTGGAAAAGAGTACAATGAGCGGAGGTCAGGTGCTTACCAC
>JAEWPN010000001.1 GCA_023399455.1 Bacillota bacterium | reverse complement strand
GGGGCGGGACCATTCCTCTTTTACAGCAGTGGCTTTATGACGGTATGAGCATGGGATCCGCTGCAGCATTCATGCTTACCGGGCCGGCCACAAAAATCACCAATTTAGGCGCTGTTAAAATTGTATTAGGTATTCGCCAGTTCATAATATATTTGTTATATGTGATAATTTTTGCATTTATAACGGGGCTGATCATAAACATTTGAATATCATGGATTACGGGGTGGAATTTATAATTTTAATTTTCGAATTATAATTAATATTTAAAAGTGTGTTGACAATCGCGCGGCATCTACCTAAAATTATCTTTAATCGATACTCAAAAGGGGAGGCGTTCTGCTGCGCGGAGAAGTCTGTAAAGAACAAAATTTATAACGCAGAGCTGTTAATCATCCTTTTATAAAGGGATGGGCAGCTCTGCATTTTTATAAGAGGAAAAGGAGTTTCTCTTACAGAAGAAGTGAATGCGCAGCTGCGTGTGCTAAGCGAAAGATACAGGAGACTATACAGAATGAAATTGATAAAAGCAGTGAATACCGATTTAGATATGGTTATGGATATCAGGCTCGAGATGCTGAGAGCTGTAAACGGGCTGTCCGACGGCATGCCCTTCAATAAGGAGTTTATAAACAACACAAGAGAATATTTTAAAAGCTCCGGCCAGACTACTGTGCTGGCAGTGGAAGATAGCGAGGCCATTGGGTGTGCCTCCATTTGTTATATAAATGTGATGCCTACGTTCGATCATCCTACCGGGAAAAGAGCTCATATTATGAACGTCTATACCCGTGCAGATTATAGAAGGCATGGAATTGCCTTAAAAATGATGGCATGGTTAATGGAGGAAGCAAGGCAGAAGGAAATTACAGAAATAAGCCTTGACGCCACCGAAGCAGGACGGGCGTTATATGAAAAATGCGGATTTGTAAGAGCGGAAGAATGTATGGTTTGGTATGAAGCCGGGCATAAAAAAGAAAAGTAAAAATATAATTGTATTTTCATTAGGGGAAATAAAGAAGGATACTGGATCGATTATAGGAAAAAGGAAGATGAAACGTGGGAATGGGCGGATTATAATTCAACTACGGGGACGCTTCGATACAATTATGATCGTTTATCTGATAAAGATATTGATTTTTTTGAAACTTTACCCATTAAACAAAGAATAGAATTCGAAGGACATCCGCCGTTTCTGATTTGCCACGGTTCGCCGTATCAGGTAAACGAAAAAATGATTCCAAATAGCGACAGAATATTTGAAATTCTGGAAGCATCGGAAACTGGGCTGATTATTTGCGGACATACCCACCGGCAAAATAAAACCATTTATAATAAAAAGACTGCATTAAATCCCGGATCGGTGGGAATGCCGCTTTTAAGCGAAGGGAGAACGCAATTTCTTATACTGAGCAGTCATGAAAGAGGATGGCAGGAGGAGTTTATCAGCTTAGAATATGAGGTGGATGAGGTTATTGCGGATATGCGCAAGGATAAGCTGATGGTTCATGCTCCATATTGGAGCCATGTGGCAGAGAGAGTCCTTAGAAATGGACGGATCAGTAACACTCAAGTATTGGATAGAGCGATGGCATTATGTAAAGAGGCTGTGGGAGAATGCGTATGGCCTCATATTTCTGAGAAATATTGGGAACAGGCAATAAGGGAACTATATGCGGAATAATAGTCCATAGCTCTTAGCGCCTTCTGATTTGTATGCGTGCTTAAGCACGCAGGTGGGAGCTGAGGATGAAGAAAATAATGATTTTTATAGAGGGTACTGCTTTTTATACAAAGCCCATGCTGTTCTTGTTTTCCAAATATGGATATGCTCCGATAGGAGAAGCGAAGCGAATAATAAATGGCTTATATGATAAGGGAAATGAAATCTATTTATGTTCTTATGTTAGAAAGAAAAGATATTTGTTTATAAAAAGAGTCATGGATTTTCATGGCATAAAATATACGCAAATTTTATGCAGAGGAAAAAGGGAAGGGTACGCCGATTTGGTAGAACGAATAAGGCCTGATATATTAATTGAAGACGATTGTAAAAGTATAGGCGGCGAAAAAAATTGGTGTATTACAGACGTAGATAAAGGTTTAAAAGAACATATCGAGTCTATTATAGTAGAGGAATTTGCCGGTATCGACGGTATCGATAAATTAGTAAATTTACAATAGTGAGGAGCAGGAGGAGAAGTAGAATGATCAGACCAGTAGAAGAAAAGGATTTAATGGAATGTCTTGCCGTAATTAAGGACAGCTCGATGACAGTTGCAGACGAATTCGGGCTTACCACAGATAATTGCCCGACAAACGGGGCTTTTATGCCATATGAAAGATTGGAAAACGATTACAAAAAGGGAAATAAAATGTTTGCAATATGCGAAGGGGATAAGATTGCCGGTTTTGCACAGCTGGAAGCAAAGGATAATGGAAGCTATGAGTTGGCTAAACTGACAGTATTGCCGGCATATAGGCACAAAGGGTACGGAAAGCAACTTGTAGAATTTTGTTATGATGTGGTAAAAACCCTCAAGGGAAATAAAATCGTTATCGGAATCATAGAGGAAAACACCCGCTTAAAAAACTGGTATATTCAGAATGGGTTCGTACATACAGGAACGAAGCTCTTTCCCCATTTGCCATTTACGGTGGGATTTATGGAAATCGCGGTTGCGCAGGAGGAGTTCGATTCGGAATATTGCAATGTAAAATATATTCCTGAGGATCATGTAGTTTTGCTCAGGTGGAAAAAGTATTGTCATCTGGAGGATTATAGACGTCCTACTATGTTTGCGGCAAGCCTTTTGGCAAAGTACGAGGGCAGTAATTTTATTGTAGATGCAAGAAATGGATTTGTGGATGACAAGGAGGATGCAGAATGGGGCGCATCTTATCTCCTTCCTGAGATAGCGAAAACCCCATGCAGATTCGTTTCTTTTATTATGAACGATATAGCGGAGACAGGTGACGGAATGGATGAAGAAATGGATATGTGGACGGTCTCCTTCTGCAAATATTTTGCAGTAACTAAGGCGGAGAATTATGGGGCTGCTCTTCTTTCGATACGAAAATATGTCCTCGTAAATGCAAGATATACCATTCAAGCCGGAAAAAGAGAGGAATTTTACAGAAAGCTTCAGGAAGAAGAAATAGCAACGGCTTCCAGACAAGAGCCGGGAAATATTAAGTATGATTTTTATTATCCATTGGATTCATCAGATGATATATGCCTGATGGAGATGTGGACGAATCAGCATGAGCTGAAGCGGCATGCGGCAACGGCCCATTACGATGCTCTTTCCAGGCTCAAGGAAATATATGTGAAAAAGATAAAAATAAGCAAATACGGGATAGAAGAATATGTATAGGGGCAACAGGTTCTTGCAGGGGGATAAAAATGAGAAGCTTTCTTCGGATAACGGATTATACGAAAAAGGATATTTTTGAAATATTCGATATTGCCGACGCTATTCAAGCCGGAAAATACAAGGATTTTTTAAAGGGGAAAACAGCCGTCATGTTTTTCTCGGAAGCGAGCATCCGGACAAGGGTCACCTTCGAAAAGGGGATATTTCTGCTGGGCGGGCAGACGATACTGTTTCCCCCGCAAACGTTGGATAAAAGAGAAGAGATAAAAGACGTCACAGGATATATGAATAACTGGTGTGACCTGGTCATTGTAAGGCATAAGGACATTTCCCTTATGGAAAGGATGCAAACATTTTCAGGAGTACCCATAATCAATGCGATGACGGATCAAAATCATCCTTGCGAAATCGTATCAGATTTATATTCTCTCTCAAAGCTTCGCAGAGATTTTCTGAATGACAGCTATTTATTCTGCGGAGGAAGCGGCAATATCGGCTTGGCATGGAAGGAGGCTGCCGAAATTATGGGATTTCGGTTTGCCCAGTGCTGCCCTGAGGGTTATGAGATGGAAGGCGTCGATGTGTTTGGTGAGCTGGAGGCTGCGGTGGAGGGCAAGGACATCATATGTACGGATCCTATACAAAAAGATGCATTAGCTGATTTTAAAGGATATCAGGTTACGAAAGCGATTATGGACAGCGCGAATTCCGGTGCTGTTGTCAATCCTTGTCCCCCGTTTTACCGTGGCGAGGAGGTATCTGAAGATGTTATCGAATCCGAATATTTCGTGGGTTATGAATTCAAAAAAAGTTTGCTCGTGGTGCAGCAGGCTATTATAATCTATTGTTTGTCTCACTAAAAGGGAAAGTGTATTTGCGTTGACAGAAGAATAAGTTCCTGATTAAAAAGACTTGTAAACATACCATTAGTATGTTATGATAATCATACATACCGATGGTATGTTTTGGTATAGTGAATTGTTGAGGTGAGATGAAATGGCGAGAAACAAATACCCGGAGGAGACAATCAATCTCATATTGGATGTTGCCTTCCGTTTATTCATGCAAAAGGGCTATGAGCATACTTCTATACAGGATATTATCGATAATCTGGGCGGACTCAGCAAAGGGGCAATTTATCATCATTTTAAATCGAAGGAAGAGATTTTGATTGCGGTAA